>JBKOVL010000095.1:0-11151 GCA_046723895.1 Actinomycetota bacterium
GCCCGCGTCACCGGTCTGATGCTGATCGCCATCCTCGCGCTCGGGCTCGCCTATGTGAAGGCGTCCTCCGGCGGAAGCAAGGTCTCCGTCCCCGCCGGGGCGAAGGCCGGCCAGCTGTCCCTGCATCCGTGCCACTACGGCTCGGAGCAGGGCAGCTACGCCGCCGACTGCGGCACCCTCGCCGTTCCCGAGAACCGGGCCAAGCCCGGTTCTCGGCTGATCGCGCTGCCGGTGACGCGGATCAAGGCGCGGTCCGCGCATCCGGGAACGCCGGTCTTCCGGCTCGAGGGCGGCCCGGGCCTCTCGAACATGCACTTCTCGAAGGCGAGCCGGATCGCCGGCAATCACGACGTCGTCCTCGTCGGCTACCGCGGCGTCGACGGCTCGGTGCGGCTCGACTGTCCCGAGGTCTCCTCGGCTCTGAAGCGCTCCGAGGACATTCTCAGCGCGAAGACGATGCGGGCCTACACCGAGGCGTTCCGCTCGTGTGCAGCCCGGCTCCAGGGCGACGGCGTCGATCTCGACGGCTACGGACTGCCTCAGCGCGTCGACGACCTCGAGGCGGCGCGCAGGGCGCTCGGCTACAAGCAGATCGACCTGCTCAGCGAGAGCGCCGGCACCCGCATCGCGATGATCTACGCCTGGCGCTTCCCGCGGTCGATCCACCGATCGGTGATGATCGCCGTCAACCCCCCGGGCCACTTCCTCTGGGACCCGCAGACGACCGACCAGCAGATCCGCCGCTACGCCCGCCTGTGTGCGCGGGACAAGAGCTGCAGCGAGCGCACCGATGACTTCGCGGCGACGCTGAGGGCGACTTTCGCCCACCCGCCGCACCGCTTCTGGGGCCTGCCAATCAGCAAAGGCGACGTCCGCGAGGCGGCGTTCTGGGGCATGAACGAGTCGACTTCAGACGCCTCGCCGCTGTCTTCCCCGATGACGATTGACGCGTGGCTCTCGGCCGCGGACGGCGACCCGAGCGGCCTCTGGTTCGACTCGTTGTTCGCCAGGCTCGCGTTCCCGACGTCGTTCGTATGGGGCGAGATGGCCGCCGCGGGCCGGCACGACGCGCGGGCCTCACACCGTTACTACTCCTCCCGGCGGCCCGACTCGATCATCGGCAGCCCCGGCAGCGACTTCCTGTTCGCCCGCGGGGCGCTGATGCGCGCCTGGCCTGCGAACCCGACCGAGAACGAGTACACACTCGTGCGCGACTCGGCGGTGCCGACGCTACTCGTCGGCGGCGAGCTCGACTTCGCGACGCCGCCGCAGGTGGCGACGCGGGAGTTGCTGCCCCACCTGTCGAACGGCCACCAGGTCGTGCTCCGCGGCTTCGGGCACACCACCACCTTCTGGAACGAGCAGCCGAAGGCGAACGAACGCCTGCTGAACACGTTCCTCGACGAAGGCAGAGTCGACGCGTCGCTCTACGTGCCAGGCAAGGTTGACTTCACGCCGGAGATCACTCAGACGGCGCTCGGCAAGGGCTTCGCCGGCACGTTCTACGGCCTGCCGGTGATCGCAGCCCTTTCGCTGCTGCTGATGTGGCGGCGCAGCCGCAAGCGCGCGCGGATCGGCCGCACGGCGAGCGTCCTGCTCCGGTCCGTGTTCCCGCTCGTGCTCGGCCTCGGCGGCTGGTTCGCCGGCGTCGTGATCGTGCTGGTGGCGTTCCCGACGGTGCCGCTGGACGACATGGCCCTCGCCGTCCTCTCCGTCGGCCTGCCGATCGCCCTCGGGATCTACCTCGCCTGGGTCGACCGCGACCGGCCGAAGAGGTTCGGACTCGCGTGGGCGGTGGCCTGCGCGCTCGCCGGCGGCTGGCTCGGGTTCCAGGCGGGAAGCGGGCTGCTGGCCCTCGTCACCACGATCGTCGGAGCGACCCTCGGCGCAAACCTCGCCCTCCTCGCGCTCGACATCCGGGGGACGCGCGTCGTCGAGGCCGATGTGAAGCCGGCGCTCGAGACGCGCCCCTCGACCGTCTGAGAGCGATCACCGCGGGCCTGGTCTAGAACGAGGGCGGTGTGATCGCCGAGATGAGCACGGCGCGCTTGTCCGTCCGATTCTCGACCTGATGTGGCCGGCCGCTGTCGAAGGAAATGCTGTCTCCCTCGTTGAGGACGAAATCGTGGCCGTCGATCGTCACGACCACGGATCCTTCGAGGCAGACGGCGTTCTCCTCGCCCGGGTGGGACATCGGGGCCGGGTGCGTCACCGAGCCCGGCTCGTACTGGATCCGCAGGAACTCGACCTTACGATTGAGGTCGGGGGTCAGGAGCTCATATCCGATCTTCGAGCGGGGCACGTGCAGCCGCTTGCGTTCGGCGCGCCGAACGACCAGGCGTCTTCCCAACCGGTCGGTCTCACCGTGTGACGCAACATCGTCACCGAGGAAGAGGGCGGCGATGGGCACGTCCAGCGCGGCGGCGATGCGTCGCAGGGTCGTGATCGACGGGCTCGCGAGGCCTCGCTCGACCTGCGAGATGAGGCTTTGCGAGACGCCGACCGCGCTCGCGAGCCTTTGCAGCGTCAGTCCGGCCTGAAGCCGGCGCACGCGAATCTTGCGGCCGACTTCGAGCATCTCCTGCTCGATCTCGTCTACAGGCAAGAGTGGATCCACGGTCATTCTTCTGGCGGCTGACTATACCTCTGAAGCTCCGCGCCGCTCCTCGCGCCTCTTCAATCACATTGCAGCAGAGATGCAGTTATGATAAATAGCCGCCGATGCGTGGGTCGCCTGTCCCCGCAGGTCTGTGGGTGCGGATTCACCGCGTCGAGCTTGCACCTTCCGAGCGTGCTCCGAATCTTCCCGGAGACACGGCGGGGGTGCCCTTCGAGAGCTGGATAAACGGTTGGCTCATCGAGGAAGCCACGCTGGGATCACAGACGAGCATCCGCACGGCGGCGGGGCGCCTCGTCGAAGGTGAGCTCGTCGAAGTCGGGCCCGGATACCACCATAGCTTCGGCCCTCCTCCGATCCCTCTTCAACGGGCCGGGGAAGGCGCGCGAGAGCGCCTCTTTGCGAAGGGGAAGCGCTGAGCGGGTCGAGCTACCAGTCGCTGCTCGAAAGGCGCGCCGAGATCATGCGGCGCTCCGTTGGGATTGATTACTCGCTCTTCCGCCAAGGATCGCTGGCGTGGGACTACGAGGCGCTGATGGCAGAGGTGGAGCACGACATCGCCGAGATCGCACGCATCCAGCTCGATCGTGGCGTGGGGCAGACGCCGATGCGTGAGGCACGCAACCTCACTGCGCTCGTGCGCCGCGTCGCTCCGCCCAGGCGTGGGGCCCGCATCTTCATCAAGGACGAGGCGGCAAATCCGTCCGGCAGCTTCAAGGACCGCCGAGCGAGCCTATCGGTGTTCGAAGCAGGCCGGCGCGGCTATGCGGGGGTGATCGCAGCCACGAGCGGCAACTACGGCGCCGCCGTCGCCTCGCAGGCAGCGCGGGCCGGGCTCTCGTGCATCGTGGTACAGGAGGCCTTCGACTCACGAGGCATCGGTCAGCCCGAGATCATCGAGAAGTCACGGGCCTGCGAGGAGTTCGGGGCCGAGGTGATCCAGTGCACGGTCGGTCCCGAGTTGTTCTTTCTCTTCCTCCGGCTGCTCGAGCAGACCGGCTTCTTCAACGCGTCGCTGTACACGCCGTTCAGCGTCGCCGGGATCGAGACGCTTGGAGCGGAAATCGCCGAAGACATGCGGCGGCTCACCGGACGCGATCCCGATGTCGTGGTCGTCACGCACGCCGGCGGGGGCAACGTCACCGGCACGGCCCGGGGGCTCCGTACGGCGGGGGCGGCGGCGACGACGGTCGTCGCAGCGAGCGTCGACCTGCGCGGCCTGCACATGGCCAGCGACCAGGACTTCAACCGCAAGTCCTTCACGACAGGTCACTCCGGCTTCGCGTTCCCCTTCACGACGCGGCCCGACCGCAGCGACGTGCCGTTCAACGCTGCGCGGCCGCTGCGCTACATCGATCGCTTCCTGCTCGTGACGCAGGGCGAGGTCTTCTATGCGACCGAGCTGCTCTCGAAGCTGGAGGGGATGCAGCGCGGCCCAGCCGGTAACACCTCGCTTGCCGCGGCACTCGCCCTGGCTCGCGAGCTTCCGGAAGAGGCAACGGTCGTCGTCCAGGAGACCGAGTACACGGGAGCGGGTAAGCATCCCTGGGCGCAACTCGCGTTTGCCGAGGCCAACGGGGTCGAGGTCAGGACCGGCCGGCGGGACGAGAACGTGCCCGGCCGGGTCATTGCGATCCCCGACGACCCCGCCCACCTTGCGGTCGAGGACGTCGACCTCGACGAGCTCCGTCGGTCGTACTTGCGACAGGCGCTTCGTGGCGTGGCTCCGACGGAGCTGGACGAGCCCGATCTCCAATTCCTAGCGGACGAGACTCGGCTCTCTGTCGAGGCGATCCGCGAGGGGGATCCAGTCGCGACTGGGGGAAGCTGATGCGCTACGACCTGCTGCTCTCCAACGGCCTCGTGGTCGACGGCACGGGAGGATCGGCGGCGCGTGCGGAGGTGGGCATCGCGGCCGGCAAGATCGCCTACGTCGGGCCGGCGAACGGGATCGAGGCCGACCGCGTGATCGACGTGGGCGGCCGCGTGATCGCGCCCGGTTTCATCGACATCCACTCGCACTCTGACTTCACCCTTCCGCTTCCCGACCAGGCGGACTTCCTCAAGTACTACGTCGCTCAGGGAATCACGACCGTCGTCGTCGGCAACTGTGGCTACGCGCCTGCGCCGATCAATCCGGAGACGGCGCCGCTGATGCAGGCGTATACCGCATTCATCAAGCCGCGTGACCTCGAGTGGAGCTGGCGGACGTTCGGCGACTACCTCGGCTACCTCGAGCACCACGGGGTGTACCTCAACACGGTGCCGCTGGCAGCGCACGGTGCGTTGCGGATCGCGGTGATGGGCTTCGACGCGCGTTCGCCTCGCGACGACGAGCTGGAGCAGATGAAGGCCCACCTCGACGAGTGTCTCGACAGCGGCGCGTTCGGACTCTCGTGCGGGCTGATCTACGCGCCGGGAATGTTTGCGACCACGGACGAGCTCGCCGCGCTCGCCGAATTGCTGCCCCCGCACGACGGCATCTTCACCTTCCACGTCCGCGGCTCGAGCGAGACCCTGCAGCCCGCCACACAGGAAGTGCTGCAGGTCGCGCGGCGCGCCGGCGTCCGGGTCCAGCATTCGCATCTCGAGGCCTTCGGCAAGCCGAACTGGCCCAAGGTGGAGTGGGCACTCGGCGCCCACGACCGCGCCCTCGGCGAGGGCATCGATCACGGCTTCGACGTGATCCCGTACACGGCCGCGAACACGACGTTCCTCGCGATCTTGCCGCCCTGGTCGCTCGACGGCGGCGTCCCAAAGCTGCTCGAGCGGCTCCGGGACCCCGAGACGCGCAAGCAGATCCGGAAGGACATCGCCGAGGTGGTCCCCGACTGGCCGACGTGGCGCCCGGGCGGCTGGCCCCACAACCTCGTCGAGGCGACGGGCTGGGACAACGTCTGGATCATGTGGGCGGAGAGCGAGCAGAACAAGGACTGCGAGGGCAAGAGCCTCGCGACGCTCGCAGAACAGCGCGGCAAGGACCCGTTCGACGTCGCCGCCGACCTGATCCTCGAGGAGCACGGGCACGTGACGGCGCTCTACATCGGTGTGAGCGGCGACCTCCACGAGGAGTGGGCGCTGCGGCAGATCATCCAGCACGCGGACGCCTCGATCGAGACCGACGCCTTCTCACTCGGCCGCGGCAAGGCGCACCCGGCCCTGTACGGCGCCTTCCCGCGTGTCCTCGGCCAGTACGTGCGGGAGGAGAAGCTGCTCTCGCTCGAGGAGGCGGTGCGCAAGATGACGTCGCTCGCGGCCGAGCGCCTGCGCATCACGAATCGCGGCATCGTCCGGGAGGGCTGCTGGGCCGACCTGACGATCTTCGACCCGGCGACGATCGGCGACCGGGCGACCTACGAGGAGCCGGCGGAAGGCCCCGCCGGCATCGATTACGTGCTCGTCAACGGCGCGATCGTCGTCGAGCACGGCCGCATAGACACCGAGACGCTGGCGGGACAGGTGATCCGCCACTAGGAGGGAGTCAATGGCGAAGATGCTGACACTCACCGAGTTCGAGGAGCAGCTGCGCAGCCGGATCACCGCGCGCGGCGCCCTCGCGACGATCGAGGAGCTCGTGGGCTTCGGCGACCGCTTCGTGGGCTCGGCGGGCGACCGCGCCGCCGCCGACTACGTCCGCGCCCGGTTCGCCGAGCTCGGGCTAGAGGTCGAGGACCGCCCGTTCACGACTCCGGGGTACAGCCACACGCGCGCCGACGTCATCCTTGGCGACGGCCGTCTCTTCGAGGGGATTCCTCCGTACTTCTCGCCGGCCGGCGAGGTTCGAGGAGAGCTCGTCTTCGCGGGCGGCGGCGACGAAGCGGACTACGACAGCCTCGACGTCGCCGGCAAGATCGTCCTTCTCCAGGAGGCGGGACTCGGCTACGCACGCTTCTGGATGGGAACGTTCGCCGCGATCGCCGCGCGCCGCGGCGCGATCGGGATGATCGTCGTCCACCCCCTCCCCTGGCCGTATCGCATGTCGATGGAGGCCGGGAACGGCCGGCTCGAGGACCGTTTCCTCGCGGAGCAAATCCCGGTCGTCTCCGTCTCCGGGATCGATGGCGCGCACTTGATGCACGCGATCGGTGCGGGAGCGGCGACCGTCGAGCTCGTCGTCGACAGCGAGCAACCCGACGTGACGAGCTGGAACGTCAGTGGCGTTCTGCGCGGGAGCGAGCTCCCCGACGAGCGGATCCTCGTGCACGCCCACCGCGACCACGGTCTCTGGCCGGGCGCGAACGACAACGGCTCCGGCTTCGGGACAATGCTCGAGATCGCGCGCGCGCTCGCCCCGAGCCACCCGAGGCGGTCGATCGAGTTCCTGTGCACGACCGCTGAGGAGGGCGTGACGAAGGGGATCGCCGCGTACATCGAGGCGCAGCAGGCCGAGGGCCGGCTGGGTGAGATCCGCGCAGCCGTCGACCTCGACATGTTCGGCACCGGCGGCAAGCTCCAACTCGTCGAGCTCGGGCTCTGGCCGGACACCGAGCCGATTCCGCACACGGAGTGGCTGATGCAGTGGCTCGAGCGCGTTGGGGAGGAGCTCGGCTACGACATCGGTCGCATGACGGCGACCTGGGGCGTGGCCGAGTCGGGACGGCTGATCCAGGCGGGAGTCCCCGCCGCCTGGTTCTGGCGACCGGACGACTTCTACTACCACTCGGTCCACGACAGCGTGGACAAGCTGGACGGCAATTGCCTGAAGGCCGTCGGGGACATGACCGCAATCACCGTCTGGCAGCTCGCCACAGCGGACGAGCTGCCGCGCGACGTCTGACGAGGAGGAAAGGATGGAGCCACCAGATGTCAACAAGGAGCTGCTGATCAAGCTCCGCCAAGAGGGCGCAATCCGCGTCTGCGAGCAGCTCGGCGTCGACGCGCTCATCGGAACGCAGCACGACAACGTGCAGTACTTCACCGACGTGCGCCGCTTCTTCGTGTACGGCTGGGAGCCGAACGCCATCGCCGTCATCTCCAAGGAGGGCGCAACGAAGCTGCTCGAGTGCGGCGCGCACGTCGCGCCCGGTCCGCACTGGGCGAACGACGGGGCCCAGCTGAAGGAGCAGACAGGGTGGGATCACTTCTCGATCTTCAACTCGAGCCTGATCCCTCAGGCGTACGCCGAGTGGACGAGGAACGCGCTCGCCGATCTCGGCGTGGCGAAGGGCCGCGTCGGTGTCGACCGCGTGTCCTGGATCATCCTCGAGGCATTCGAGACCGCAATGCCGGACCTCGAGTTCGTCCCGGCCGAGGAAGCACTGCTGCTCGAGCGCGCGGTCAAGAACGACGAAGAACGGAAGCTGATGCGGTACGCAGCCTGGATCGCGAGCGAGGGCGTGCGTGCGGGCGTGGAGGCGATCGCGCCGGGCGTCACCGAATACGAGGTCTACGCCGCCTTCATGGGCAAGCTCTACGAGCTCGGGTCCGAGGGCGACGGCTTCTACCCGTTCCTCACCTCCGGGCCGGTAACCGAGGGTGCGCTGTTCCCGACGAACCGCGTTCTCGAGGAGGGGGATCCGGTCATCCTCGACATGGGCCCGATTTGGGAAGGCTACAACGGCGACTGCATGCGGACCGGTTTCGCCGGCGAACCGTCCGAGGAGTTCAAGGAGCTCTACCGCGTCAACTACGAGGCGATGTACGCCGGGATCGAGACGATCCGGCCCGGCATCCACATCTCGGACGTCGACGCGGCTGTGCGCAAGGTCGCGCACGCTCACGACTACCTCGAGGATCGCTTCGACACGGGGCACGGGATCGGGCTCAACTGCTGCGAGCTGCCGATCTGCATGAAGAAGGGCACGGCTCCCGAGCACCTCGACCTCGTCCTCGAACCGGGAATGTGCTTCACCCTCGAGCCTCGCTTCCACAAGATGCTCGACGACAAGAGCTACATCCAGGCTGCGCTCGAGGAGTCCGTCATGGTGTCGGATGACGGAGTCGAGGTCATGACCACGGCACCGTTCATCCAGGAGTGCCTGCCCGCGACCGTCTGAGGAGGGACTGCGACTCGAGGAGGACGATGGACGATGACCGCTCAGAGGACCAAGGTTCCGACCGACCCGTCGAAGTTCATCCCTGCCGACCAGCTGAGCTTCGAGCAACGGCCGATCGACATGAAGGCGCCGTTCCTCTTACGACCGGTCCGGGACGATCCCGATGACAAGCGAAACTGGGTCCTGAAGGCGATCGAGCGGACCGGGCAGCCTCTCGAGGAGGCGATCCATACCTGGGCTTTCGGCTTCGCGCTCGAGGACAACCTCATGTGGGACTCGGTCGTCGAGCACATGGGGCAGCCGGAGGCGCGGCGGGCCCACGAGGAGGTCTGGCGCCGGATCCCGGACAAGTACCAGGAGGCCGCCCGCTCCGTGTTCACCCGGAAGAGCGAGGAGCCTCCCTTCGGCCTGTCGCTCGAGATCGAGGTGCCGGAGATGCTCCGGCGCCTCGAGCTGTCGGGGGAGGACGCACTTGTCCTCTGGAACCGGGCGTTCACCGGGCACGACCACCAGATGTGGCGCGTCTGGGAGGATCTCTACGGCGCGCGCGACGCCGTGATCATGTACTCCCGCGTCTGGGAGGGCTTTGCGCTCAGCTTCCTAGACGTGATCAAGGCCGTGATCAACGTCCAGGAGTTCAAGACTACCGACGACCTGGCGAAGCTCAACCGCGCATTTTGGGAGGCGATCGGCTGCGAGGTCGAGGAGGTCGAGCACACCCCGGACAAGCTCGTCACGGTGATAACGACCTGTCCGTACTTCGACAACATGGTCGACATGTACGGCAAGGAGGCGGCGAGCGAGATGATGAAGAAGACGATCGGCCCGACGTCGGCGAACTACTACCAGGCGCTGATGAAGGCGATCGGGCTCTGGGACACCTTCTTCGTCACACAGGACCAGTTCCGATCGCTCGGCGACAGCGTCTGCCGCATGGTCTACATCCGGCGCTCGGCGATGCCGGAGACCGAGGAGCGGACGTGAAGTGCTTCGTCACCTTCCGGCTGAAGCCGGAGTTGACCCCGGAGCAGTACGAGGAGTGGTTCCGAACCGCGAACGTGCCGGCGGTCCGGAAGATGCGGTCGATCCTCAGCTACCGCGTCTGGCGTGTCGTCGGCGCACTGGAAGGGACCCCCGCCTTCGACTACCTCGAGGAGATGGAGATCGAGGACCGGGGCGAGTTCGAGCGGGAGATCGAGGAGCTGCCCGAAATGGCGGCGATGCTCGAGGGCTGGTACAGCCGTGTCGCCGACCAAGTCGTCCTCTACGGCGAGGAGGTGCGCCAGGAGTGAGTTCGTTCGACACCGTTGACACTGAACTTCAACCGTGTTAAAGACACCGCCCATGCTCGCGGCGGCGGACGCGGCCGCGCCGGGTTCGGGAGAAAGCGAGGGCTCATGACTGGTCAGCGGAAATCGCACGAAAGCGACGACCTCGAGCGATACCTTGACTGGCGGATCGAGCAGTGCGAGCTGGATCGCAGGCGACTGCTGCAGGGCGCCGCGGGCGTGGCGCTGGCGGGGACGGCGGGAAGCCTCCTCGGTGCCGGAAGCGCGTTCGCGCGCAGGTTCGGCTCGGAGGCGAATCCGGCCCAGGGACAGGCTCTGGACGTGTTTCGAGCCAACCACGTTCCGTTCTACGAGTGGGCCGGGAAGCGATTCGAGCAGAAGTACGACGCGAAGCTGAACTGGACGCGCGAGCAGTTCGGGCTGATTCCGGCGAAGCTCACGCCGGCGTTCCAGTCGGGCGGCCACACCTGGGACGTCGCCTACATGTGGCGGGCCTGGGTCGAGCAGTACCGGGAGTTCCTGACGCCGCTCGACGCCATCGGCTACAAGCTCCCTGCGGCCAAGCAGAAGGACATGCTTCCGGTTGCCTACAAGCAGATTCGCAGCGCGCACGACGGGAAGATCTACGGGCTGCCGAGCAACACCTACACCTACGTCCTCTACGGCAACAGGACGCGACTGGCGAAGATCGGCGTCAAGCAGCTCCCCAGGACGTACAGCGATTTCGTCGCTCTCGCCAAGGAGCTCACCAGCAAGGACAAGAAGACCCTCGGCTACACGGACGGCTGGGCACCTCTCTACCTCTTCCCGAAGTGGTGCGTCTGGCTGCACCTCAACGGTGGCGAGCTCTTCGCGGGCGAGCACGGCCCCGTGCACTTCGACTCGCCGCAGGCCATGCAGGCCACGCAGGACATGATCAACCTGTTGCCCTACATGCCGAAGGAGTCGATCACCTCGCCGTGGGGCATCTACGACGTCGAGGCGAAGAAGGTCTTCTTCTCCGGGCAAGCGGCGATGCTGATCGACTACCAGCACATCTGGTACGAAGGACAGGATCCATCGCAATCGAAGATCGGCGTGGGAAACGTGCTCGTCGGCCTCGTTCCGGGAAGCAAGAAGCTGACGGGCGGGAAGGTGGGCCCCAGGTCAGGCGGCCAGTTCGTCGGCGAATGCTTCGTCATCCCGGAGACGAGCACGAAGAAGGAGGCGGCGCTCGAGCTCCTCAAGTTCCTGTCCAACCCCGTCACAC
>JBKOVL010000008.1:0-6329 GCA_046723895.1 Actinomycetota bacterium
CTCGCGTGCTCAATGAGCTACGTGTCGAGCGTATGTACTCGACGACGATCGCTGATGCGGCCGAGCGAGATCCCGCACCGCGCCCCCGCGCCGTCCGGAGGTGGCATCTTCAGTGATCCGCCGGGTGCCTCGACTCGCGATGGTACGAGCGAGTCAAGGCGAGGAAGACGTCGATCCCCCGTCGGTGTCTCGTGACACCAATCGGCTGGTCACGTTCAGCGACTCCGTCTTCGCCATCACCGTCACCCTGCTCGTTCTGGAGATCAGGCCACCGACTGGCGGCGGGAACCTGCTGGAAGCACTTGTCGCGCTCTGGCCCTCCTATCTCGCCTACGTGGTCACGTTCCTGTTCATCGGACAGGTATGGGTGAACCACCATGTGATGTTCGACCACATCCGTACAGCCAACCGGGCCGTACTGCTCCTGAACACCCTGGTGTTGATGGTCGTGGCATTCCTTCCGTTCGCCACGTCCGTCCTCGCGGGGGCGCTGCGCAGTGGACACGGCGAGCGAACCGCGGTCGTCTTCTACGGCATCGCGTTCGACCTGACGGCGCTGACGTTCAATGCTGTCTGGCAGTACGCACGTCGCCACAAGCTGCTCAGCGAAGCTCTCGACCCTGCAGGCGCCACGGCGATCAGCAAGCGCTTCCAGCTCGCTCTGGTCTGGCTCGCGGCCGGCGCGGTGTGTGGCGCTGCGCTACCCGTCCTGGGCGTCATCGTTATCGCCACGTTCAACGGCTTTTACTGGCTCCCGATCCGCGGGGAGAGCCCCGGTCCGCGAACCTGACCTCTTCCGCCAGGGGCCACCGCGGCGCCTCCGACTCGTCGTCGCGTCTGGGCTGCCGGGGAGGGCCGCGGTGGCCGAGTAACCGGGGGGTTACGCTCGCACTGCCGCGTCCGCCGCGTTTGCCAACGCTGTCGCTGCGGTGAAGAACTCCTGCGACTGGCCATTGAAGAGGCCGCTGGCGGCGAGGCCTTTGACCGCGCCCAGGGCGGCACCTGCCGTCTCGGTGGGACGGATGATCGAGCAGATCGGGAACTTCCGGTCCAGAAACACCGTCGGCTCGGGCATGATCAGGTTCGTCTGGGTCAGCTCCCCGCCGGCGTTGAGGTCGGGGAAGACCAGCCCGTTGGTGGGGTCGGTGAGGGGCGGGGCGTTGCCGGCTTTGTCCTGCCAGGTCTGGAAGTGCATCGTCTCGGTCGGCCCGATGCTGAGCAGGATGCGCAGCACCTCGGGATCGCTGACCCGCTGGGCGAGCGAGGCGTAGAGACTGGTGCCGCCCTGCTCGATCATGCCGAAGTGGAAGGCGGCCGTGTTGGCGATCGCCTGCAGATGCTTCGGCGGGCGGAGGTCGTCGTCGCTGCGCGGGATCGCCGGGAACTTCCCGGCGGCGAGGCCTGGCACCGCCTGCGGCACGGTGTCGCCGAGCTCGGGGTTCTGCGAGTCGCTGCGGTAGCGCGTCCAGTAGCTCGTGTCGACGGTCAGTTCCATCAGGTTCGTGAGCCGCCCGATCTGTGCTGCGCCGGTCGCGTTGCTGCTGGGGAGGGTGCGGAAGCCGTCCAGGTTGATCGGCTGCTCCCCGCGCGCCTGCAGGTACGCATTGATGAAGTTGGCGTGGCTCTGCTCGTCGTCGGCGTTGTCATGGATGTACTGCGCCATGTCCTCGTCGAGGACCGCGAGCGCCTTGGTGTAGGCCCGATTCCCGCTTCCGCCGGGGACTTCGCTGTCCTGAACACCGCCGAGCTCGTTGTACTGAACCCACAGATCGGCTTCGAGAAGTTCCGCCGCAGCGAGGAAGCGAAGGATCGCGGCGTCGCCTTCTGGAAGACCCTCGCCGGCGAAGGCAGCCGGCGTATCGATCAGGAGCCGACCGGCACCGAGGGTCAAGGCGCCGGCTGCGGCTCCCTTGGCGAGGAAGGCGCGGCGGCTGGTCCGAAGCTGAGACTGTTCATTCATTCCTGTCGTCCCTCCTTGTTCGACTGGGCTAGAGGGCTTCTAGTGTTCGGCGAGAGCTCACCCGCGTACCGGCAGGTGGCCAGGAGATGACTGCTTGCGTGTCTGCCCGTTTGGTCTCAGCGATCGCCCTCGGGTGCGGAAACCGCGACGGCGTTCAATGAGGAAAGCGGTACAGGCCTCCTGCGTTCGAAGAGAACGGCGAGCCAGATCGAGCCCTCGAACAGGGCCCACATCGGAAGCAGTTCCAGGAACGTCGTCATCGGGTCGGGCCCGGGAAGCGCGAGAGCGATGACCGTGACGACGAAGTATCCGACGCGGCGGTGCCTGCGCAGTGTCCGGGAACTGAGGACGCCCAGGCCGACGAGGCCGAGCACGACGAGGGGTAGCTGAAAGACGATCACGATCCCGAGCAGCACGGTGGCGACAAACGAGTAGTACGCACGCGCCTGGATGAGGTGGAGAAAGATCGTGCTGTCGTAGTTCGTCAACCAGTGCATTGCGCGGGGGAGCACGATCCAGTAGCCGAACGAGACGCCGCCGGCGCCCAGAGCGGCGGAGAAACCAACGAGGCCAAACATCTTCCGTTCGGTCGTAGGCTCGAAGACGGGCGCGAAGAAGGCCCAGACCTGCCAGAGAATCACGGGCGATGCGAGGACGACTCCGGCGTACAGGCTTACGGTCAGCGAGACCGTGAACGGCTCGGCGACGCCGAGAGTGAGCAGGTGCCGATGGCCGGGCGGCAACGGCCCCTCCAGCCAAGTGAGCAGGCGCGAATGGAACGCGTACACAACGACGGTCGTCACGGCAAGTGCGCCGACTACGACGAAGAGCCGTCCCCGCAGCTCGTCCAGGTGCTCGGCCAGCGTCGCCTCCTCGCCATGCGCAAGGCGGCGGGGCAACCGACTCACGGCGACGCTAGGCCGTCTCGCGCTCGGTCAGGTGCGAAGCGGAGTCGTTCGTCTCGGCCGGTTCGAGTTGCCTCGACGGCTCGGGCGAAGTGTGACCCGTGATGGAGTCCTTGAACTCCCGCATGCCCGTGCCAAGCGAACGCCCGATCTCCGGCAGCTTCCGGCCGCCGAAGAGCATCAGCGCGATGAGCAGGATCAAGATGATGTGCCACGGTTGTGTCAGGCCGGTCATTTCCGTGACGTTAGACGTTCGTCCGTCTCAGCCCGGGAACCGGGGGGTGCTCTGCGCAGATGCCGCCGCCAAGCCGGCGCGCGAGGTGCCCGTGGCCGACCCTCCGCTCGACTAGTCCTGAGGTCGAACCCGCTTGCGGGCCTCGTCCACTCGCCACCAGGAGGTACGGCCGATGTCTGCCCTCAACAAGCTCATGGGCCGGGGGATCATCCCCCCGTTGATCCACGGACTTCTGGACTATCCACTCGCAGCGGTTCTGCTCGTGCTGCCGCTCGTGCTCGACTTCGACGACGGCTCCGCCAGGTGGATCGCGTTCGGGCTCGGCATCGGCGCCGCCGTGCTCGCTGTCGGAACGGCATGGTCGACCGGGATCGTGCGTGTCATCCCGCTGCTCATGCACGGGTACGCGGACATCGCCGTTGCGGTCGCGCTGATCGTGCTGCCGTTCATTGTCGGTTTCTCGAGTCACACCACAGCGCTGGTCTTCTACCTCATCGTCGGCGCCAGCGGTCTGCTCGCGACGCTCGCGACCCGCTTCGAGCCGCGCGTGCAGGCCGAGCCCGCCATGAGGCTGGCGAAGGCCGCGTAGGCCGGTAGCCCAGACATCAGAGCTGCCCGTACCCCGCCTTCGCCGCGGCGAGCAGCTTCCGCGTGCACACGCGTCTCATGCGCGCTTCGCTTGGATTGTCGCAGCCGGCTGATCCGGCAGATCGGTGAGCTCGTTCACCACCGCCTCGGGCTGAACGGCCACCACCACATCGTGCAATGCAGCCGCGCGTTCCCAGGCGTCGCCGTTTCGCATGAGTAGCGGGTGCGAGTCCTTCGCATCTCCCGGTATCCGATCGGCGCTGCGCCGGAGGCAGCTTCAGGTCGACGAGCAACCAGCTTCTTCGACGGAGAGACCCCATGGCTCATCTGCTTCACATCGACTCGAGCATCCGCACCGAGGAGTCCGTTAGCCGTGCGCTGACCGCCCGAGCCGCCGGAGTGTGGCGCGCAGCTCACCTGGGGGCAACGGTCATCTACCGCGACCTCGGCGCCGAACCGATTCCCCACCTCGACACGGCGGGCGGGCTCGCTCGCTTGATCCCGCCCGATCAGCACACCCCGGCCCAGGCGGCGTCGTGGAAGCTCTCGCAGGAGCTCGTCGCCGAGATCAAGGAGGCCGACACGATCCTGCTCGGCCTGCCGCTCTACAACTTCGGCGCCCCGAGCTCGGTCAAGGCGTGGGTCGACCACATCGTCGCCAACGGCCTCTCGGTCAACGAAGAGACCCAGGAGGGCCTGCTCGGCGGCCGCGATCTGGTCGTGATCGCCGCACGCGGTGGCGGCTACGCCCCGGGCACCCCGCGCGACGGCTGGGACCACGCAGAGCTCTGGCTCCCCCACGGGCTCGCGTTGACGGGGCTCGAGCCCCGCTTCATCACGGCCGAGCTCACGCTCGCCGAGGTCAATCCCAGGATGTCTGCGTTGATCCCACTCGCCCGCGAGAGCCGCGCGAACGCCGAGCGTGCAATCGACGCGCTCTGGCCGGCGGAGAAGGAAGCCGCCTGAGTTCCAACTCATCGCCTACTCGCTCCAGTTTCCCGCGACCCAGGAAGGAGGTAATTCGGATGAATCAGCTCACCATCCGCTCGGCCAGCGCTCTCGCGGCCGTCACGATCAGCGCCCTCGCATCGATCCCGATGGCCGCGGCGCGACTCGACCGGCAGGCGACCGCGACGGCGGCCACGGTCCAGGTGAAGGGCGGCGAGTTCTTCTTCAGGCTGTCGACCAAGTCGGCCGCGAAGCCCGGCAAGGTGACGTTCGTCTTCACGAACATCGGCCACGTTCTGCACGACTTCAGCATCCAGGGCAAGAAGACTCCGCTGATCGGGCCGGGCAAGACGGCAAAGCTCGTCGTCACCTTGAAGAAGGGCAAGTACCGGTTTCTGTGCACCGTCCCCGGACACGCAGCAGCCGGGATGAAAGGCGTCTTCACCGTCCATTGAGCACTCACAACGCGAACTCACACGATCGGAGGAACGTGCAATGAATCGCCATCTCGTAGCTGCGTCTGCCGCACTGGGAAACCGGCGGTTGGTCGCTGCGGCGGCACTCGCAGCCACCGTCTTCCTGCTCCACCCCTCATTGACGAATGCCGCCGGCGCCGGTCCCGTCGTTTCGACAGCGAAGACCAGCCTCGGGCGAATCCTCGTCGACGCGCACGGCCGAACGCTCTACCTGTTCGAGAAGGACCGCAAAGGAAAGAGCGCGTGCTCCGGAAAGTGCGCCGGCTTCTGGCCGCCGTTGATCGCCAACGGCAAGCCGCGCGCCGAGGGCGGTGCCAGAGCGTCTCTCATCGGCACCACGAGGCGCGCCGACGGGCGGATGCAGGTGACGTACAACGACCACCCGCTCTACGGGTTCGTCAAGGACACGAAGAGGGGCCAAACGAGCGGCGAAGGCGTGGACGCGTTCGGAGCCGAGTGGTACGTCGTCTCACCGGCTGGAAGCAAGATCGAGAAGGACGGCTCCTCCAGCGGCGCCGGCGGCGGCTACAAAGGCCGGTAAAGCGAGCGTCCGCCTCGCTGCGGCGGGCCAATCGACCTTTCCTCAACGAGGATCAGTGTGCGCGATCACGTCGTCACATGCCGCCTTGCAGCGGCGGCAGACCTCCGCGCAGATGCGGCAGTGCTCGTGGTGAGCCGCGTGACGGTCGCACTCCTCGGCGCAGGCGATGCATGCGGCGGCACAGGCCTCGATCGTCGCGCGGACGAGCCGGACGTCAGAACGACTCTGGCGCGTCGCGATCCGCGCGGTCGCGTCGCAGACGTCGGCGCAGTCGAGGGCGACACGGATCACGCCGATCAACGCGCGCACATCGTCCTCAGCCAGGCTCGCGTCGGCGCAGGCGGTGCAGCTCGCAGCGCAATCGATGCAGTCCTCGGCGCATCGGAGGAGCAGCTCGCGGATGTCGCTTGCCGGCAGAGGGTGCAGCTCGACGATCTCGCGAAACGTCATCTCCGCAAGTGTGCCCAAGAGAACCCGGCGCCCGTGAACGGCAAGGTGCACTTGTCGGGCGGAGCTGCCCAGTCGCCTGGCGGCCAGGACGTTCAAGACCGAAGTTCCCCGCGTAGTCACGCCTGAGGGCAGTCCCGATCCTGCTTTCTTTCTCGGGTTGCGGCTGCTTCTTGAGTGTCCAGCGTAGTCACAACTGTCCGTCCGGTGGTTGCGGTAACGTCTGCTT
>JBKOVL010000069.1:0-3948 GCA_046723895.1 Actinomycetota bacterium
CCGGGGCGACGAGTGTTCGAGGGAGCAAACGGCCGAGCTGCTCGGCATCTGTCCGAGGAAGGTGAGGGCGCTCGAACGCGAGGCGCTACACCGCCTGCGCGAGCTCGCCTCGCCGGTTGAGCTGCTGCCGGCGGCCTGACGTGTACATGTGATCGACGTGGCGCGGCCCCAGCCGACCTCGCGTGCCAGAACGCCCGCGGTCTAGGCTCCTGTCGGGCCAAACCGTTCCGTTCGGATCCATGAGGGCTCGTGGCCGAGCTCGACGAGTCCGCTCGCAGCAGCCTCCACGAATCCGGTCGGACCGCAGATGTACGTCAGCGAACGCCCGTCGGACGGAAACGCAACCTCCTCCAAGAGCTGCACGTCGATTCTGCGTGCGTACCCCGACCAGCCCGCCGGTTGCCGGCGGGTGAGCGTGAAGCGGATATCGAGGCCGTCGTCCATGCGCATCCGGGTCAGCTCGTCTCGGTAGATGACATCTGGGAGCGAACGCGACGAGTAGAGGACGCGCAGCGGGACGGCGCTGCCGACTGCGACATGGTGGCGCAGCATCGCGCGCAGCGGCACGATGCCCGAGCCGCCGCCGACGAGGAGCAGCGGCCCGCCGAGCTTTTCCTCCCAGACGAAGTAGCCGCCGATCGGCCCACGCAGCTCGAGTTCGTCACCGATCCGGAGCGCCTGCGTCAGGTACGGCGAGACCTCGCCGTCGTCGAGGCGCTCGACGGTGAGCACGACGTAGCCGTCCTCCGGAGCGGAGGCGATCGAGTAGCTCCGCTGTGCCTGGTAGCCGTCTTCGGCGGTCAGACGCACGTCGACGTGCTGACCGGCACGGTGTCCGGCCCAGTCGGGGATGTCGAGCACGATGCTCTTCGTTCGCGGCGTCTCGACCACGAGCTGTGCCACGGTCCCGGTCTGCCAGTTCAGTCGCCGCGGTAGCGCTGCTCTTTCCACGGGTCGCCGTAGTTGTGGTAGCCGTACGTCTCCCAGAAGCCGGGCTCGTCGTACTCGCGCAGCTCGAGGCCGCGCACCCACTTGGCGCTTTTCCAGAAGTAGAGGTGCGGGACCAGCAGGCGGGCGGGGCCGCCGTGCTCGGGCGCGAGCGGCGCGCCCTCGTATTCGTAAGCGATCCAGGCCTTGCCGCCGGTGACGTCGTCGAGCGGCAGGTTGGTGGTGTAGCCGCCGTCGCAGAAGGCGAGCACGTATACGGCGACGGTCTCGACGCCGTCCAGCAGCGTGTCGACCGAGACGCCGCGCCAGGCGGTGTCGAGCTTGGACCACTTGGTCACGCAATGGATGTCGACTGTCGGCGTCTCGCTGGGCAGCGCCAGGAGCTCGTCCCAGCTCCACGAGACCGGCTTGTCGAAGGCGCCGCGGATCTCGAACGTCCACTCGCCGAGCGGCGTGTGCGGCGTCGGCCCCGCCGACAGAACCGGGAAGTCGCCGGTGACGTACTGACCCGGCGGGACACGGGCCGGGTCGACGTCCGTGCGGCGCCGGCCGCTGAAGCCGCGCGAGATCGCCATCATCCACGCTCCCCGAGCCGGACGCGAAGCATCCACTGCTGCTTCTCGAGCTCGCGGACCACCTCGATCATCACGTCCTGCGACGCGAGGTCGGCTTCGCCGATCGCCTCGAGCTGCGATCGGACGCGCTCTGACATGTCCGCGAGGCGGCGCGTGAGCTGACGTTCCGCCACGTGATCCTCGATCGGAGCTTGCGGGACCCGCGCCAGCTGCGACGCGGCGGCGACCGCCTGCGCCTGGCCGTCCGGGACAAACCCGAGCGCGACCGCACGCTCGGCCACGGTGTCTGCGAGCTCCCGCCAAGAGTCCACGAACTCGTCGAGCTGGAGGTGCAACGAACTGAAGCGTGGGCCGCTCACGGCCCAGTGAAGCTGTTTCCCGATCAGGGACAGGTGGACGAGCTCGACCAGTACTGTTTGCAGCTCGCGGCCAACGCCCTCGCGTTCGTGCGCGACGGGCAGCGTCGGTAGATAGGACCACGTTGCTGTTGAACCCATCTCGTCTCTCCTCGAGGTTCGGCCTGTCAAATCTCAGGCCGTTTCGAAGCTGGTCGCTTCAGGTTGCAGCCGAACATTTTCACGCGCGGGTACCGGAAAGTGCATTCGGCGCGGTCTGTGCGCCACTCCGGCTAGCCATACCGCCAAGAGTTCGGGGTAGCCGCGGCACGAATCTCCCGGTGGCCGTGATGCGGCCCGGTGATCCGACTGGGATGCTCCGCCGATAACCCGAAAGCGAAACGTCAGGGAGTTGCCCCGATGGAAGAATCGATCGATTCCGAGATCGAGAGGGAGAGCGAAGAGGTTCGCGTGTACGCCTGGCGCGTCGAGCAGCTCGGGAAGCTCGGCATCTCGATCATGATCGCCGGCGCAGTCGCGAACGTAGTCGACTGGCACGAGGTCGCGCGTCTCGTCCACAAAGGCTGCCCGCCCGAGTTGGCGCTCGAGATCGCCCGCTGAGCAAGGTGGAGCGGCCATGGGGCGCCTCGCCGAAGTCGCGCATACTCCTTCCGTGGACGGGGAGCCGTTAGGGGCTACTGCCCCGACGGTCGTCATCGCCGACGACGACCTGCTGCTTCGCGAGGGGATCGCGAGCCTGCTCACGCAGGCGGGCTATAGCGTGGTCGGACAGGCCGGCGACGCAACTGCGCTCGTCAGTCTCGTCCGCGAGCATCGGCCCGACGTTGCCATCGTGGACATCCGGATGCCTCCCGACTACGCGACCGAAGGCCTCAGGGCGGCGCAGGCGATTCGCGAGGAGATGCCCGAGATCGCGATCCTCGTCCTCTCGGCCTACGTCGAGGTCAAGCATGCGACTTCGCTGCTCGCGAGCGGGAAGCGAAGCGGCTACCTGTTGAAGAGCAGGGTCGCGAACATCGACGAGTTCGTCGAGAGCATCGATCGGCTCATCCGCGGCGGCTCCGTGGTCGACCCTTCGCTCGTCGTCGAGCTCCTCGCGGCCCGCACGGCGGACGATCCGCTCGAGGGCATCACCTCCCGAGAGCGCGAGGTACTCGCGCTGATGGCTGAGGGACGAACGAACGCAGGCATCGCACGCCGGTTGTGGGTCACCGAAGGCACCGTCGAGAAGCACGTGCACAGCATCTTCGTGAAGCTCCGTCTGCCCGAGACCGACGACGACCACCGTCGCGTTCTCGCCGTGATCACCTTCCTCGGCGCGCGCTAGACTCGCGCTCTCGCGCGCATCGGTATCCGCGCCGTCGGATTCCGATGCTTGCGCAGGCTAATCGCCGAGAAGCCGGCGGATGCGCTCCGCCGAGAGCTCCGTCTTGGCGATGAACCCGAGTGCGGGACTCGCTGCGATCCGGGCGCCGAACTCTCGTTCGTCGTAGGTCGAGACGAAGATGACCGCGGGCGGTTCGGCATTCGGGCTCTCGACGAGGCGGCGGGCAACGTCGAAGCCGCTCTCCTTGCCGAGGCTGAGGTCGACGAGCGCCAGGTCGGGACGAAGCGCCTTCGCGAGCCGGACCGCCTCGTCGCCGGACGCTGCGATGCCGACCACAGATATCCCTTCGTGCTCGAGCAGGCCACGCGCCTCCTCGCCGAAGCGGGGGCTATCGTCGACGATCAGGCAGCGAAGCGACATGCATGAACAGCATCGCGGCCGTCCGCCTGACTTGCATTGGGGTTAACTCCAAATTGGCTAAGGGGCTCGCGCTGATCCTTTCGCTTGGCTCTATGCTGCGTGCGTAACTAGGCGCGCGATCGCGCCACCGTTCTGCCGGCATCCGAAGGGTAGGTTGGTGCAGCCCACATCCGCCGCCGATCGGGCGAGCCTTGCCGACGAGCAGGCGGCGCTTCGGCGCGTAGCGACGCTCGTGGCACAGGGAGTACAGCCGCTGGAGATCTTCTCGGCAGTTAGCGAGGAGGTCGGCTGGGTGTTCGGCTCTCAGTACGCGGGCGTGGCC
>JBKOVL010000199.1:0-26211 GCA_046723895.1 Actinomycetota bacterium
GAGACGCGCACGCCGAGCAGCCTGCTCGCCTCCGGCGCGAGCGCGGCGGCGCGCAGGCCGAGGCCGACCTTGGTGAACTGGAAGAGCACATAGATCAGCCCGACGGCGCCGAGCGTCACGCCGATGACGCCGAACTCCTGGATCGAGAACGCGACTCCGCCGATCGTGATCGGCCGGGTCGAGAAGGCGCTCGGGAACGTCTTCGTGTCGCTGCCCCAGATCCAGCCCGTGAGGCCGTTGAGCGCGATCAGCCCGCCGAGGGTGACCATCACGATCGTCAGCACCGACGCGCGCTCGATCGGCCGGATCAGCGTGCGCTCGATCGCGACGCCGCCGACGAACGACAGCCCGAGGGTGAGGAAGAATGCGCCCCAGTAGGGCATCCCCCACTCCATCAACTGCCAGGCGATGAAAGTCGAGAACGTCGCCATCTCGCCCTGGGCGAAGTTGACGACGCGCGTGGAGCGGTAGATCAGGACGATCGCGAGCGCGAGGCTCGCGTAGATCCCACCCGTCGCGAGCCCGTCCACGACCTGCTGCCAGAACTGGGCCACGTCAGTAGCCCAGATACGACCGGCGCACGGACTCGTGCTCGCGGAGGACGGGGCTTTCGCCGGCGACGACGACGCGGCCGACCTCGAGCACGCATGCCTCGTGACAGCTGCGGAGCGCGAGCGCGGCGTTCTGCTCCACGACGAGAACTGTCAGGCCCTCCTGCTCGTTCAGGCGCGCGAGGATCGCGAAAATCTCGCGGACGACGAGCGGGGCGAGACCGAGCGAGGGCTCGTCCAGCATCAGCAGCCGCGGGCGCGCCATCAGCGCTCGTCCCAGGGCAAGCATCTGCTGCTCGCCGCCCGAGAGCGTCCCCGCGCGCTGACCTCCGCGTGCCGCGAGCCGCGGGAACGCCGCCAGCACGCGCTCGCGCTCGTTCTTCGACGACCCGCCTCTCCGCGCGTAGGCGCCGAGTCGGAGGTTCTCGTCCACGGTCAGCTCGCCGACGATCCCGCGGCCCTCCGGGACGTGCGCGATCCCGAGCCGCGCGATCGTCTCCGGCGAGCTGCGTGTGATCCGGCGACCGTCGAGCACGACCTCGCCGGTCTTCCGCACCGTGTTCGAGATCGCCCGCAGCGTCGTCGTCTTCCCAGCCCCGTTCGCCCCCAGCACCGCGACCATCCGTCCCTCAGGCACGCGCAGCGAGATCCCGCGCAGCGCCGTGACGTGGCCGTAGCGCGCCTCGACGTTCTCGAGCTCGAGCAGTGCCACTAGAATCGCTTTTCGCGCGCCGTCGGGCTGCTCCCGGCGACGCTGCGAGGTGACTCGGTGCCCAGGTAGGCCTCGATCACCGCCGGGTCGCGCTGCACTTCCAACGGCGTCCCGCCCGCGATCTTCCTGCCGAAGTCGAGTACGTGCACTCGGTCGGAGACGTTCATCACGAGGTTCATGTGGTGTTCGACGAGCAGGATCGTCAGCTCGAAGTCCTTGCGCGTCTGGACGATGAAGTGACCGAGCTGCTCGACCTCCTCGTGCGACAGGCCGCCGGCCGGCTCGTCGAGGAGCAAGAGCTTCGGCGCGGAGGCCAGCGCCCGGGCCGTCTCGACACGCTTGAGGGTCCCGAAGGGGAGCGAGCCGGCCTCGACGTCGGCGATGTGGCCGAGGCCGACGTACGCGAGCACCTCGTCGGCGCTCCGCTTCCCTGTCCGCGCGTGCGCACCGACGAGGACGTTCTCGCGCACGGTCATCGTCTCGAAGAGCTCGAGGTTCTGGAAGGTGCGCGCGATCCCGCGGCGGACGACGCCGTGGGCGGGTGTCGGAAGCAACGACCGCCCCTCGAAGGTCAGCTCCCCCGAGTCCGGCCGGTACAGCCGCGTGATCACGTTGAAGGCCGTCGTCTTCCCGGCGCCGTTCGGGCCGATCAGGCCGACGATCTCACCCTCGCCCGCGTCGAAGGAGACGTCGTCGAGGGCGACGATCCCGCCGAACCGGCAGGTGATCCCCTTCACCTCGAGCAGCGGCACCGGACTACCTTAAGCTCGCGCGAGACGAAGTGGAAACGCACGAGGTCGTCATCGTCGGAGGGGGTGCGATGGGCGCGAGCGTCGCCTGGCACCTCCGCGAGCTCGGCATCGCCGACGTGCTCCTGCTCGAGCGCGAATCGCTCGCCGCGGGCTCGACGAGCCGCTCGGCCGGAGGCATCCGGACCCAGTTCTCCGACGAGCTCAACGTGCGAATCGCGCTCCGCTCGCTGGCCGAGTTCGAGCGGATGGACGCGATCGAGCTGCGGCGGTACGGCTACCTCTTCCTGCTCGACCGCGAGGCGGACGTGGCGCGCTTCCGGGACGCGCTCGAGCTACAGCACGGGCTCGGCGTGCCCTCGCGGGAGCTCACGGTCGAGGAGGCGCTTCGGCTCGTCCCCGCCCTCGACCCCGAGGGCCTGCTCGCCGCGACCTTCTGCGAGCTCGACGGGTACGCCTCACCCGAGTCCGTTGTCCAGTGGTACGCGCGCGGGCTCGACGTGCGCCAGGGCTGCGAGGTGACGGGAATCCGCGTCGAGGGCGGGCGGGCCGCGGGCGTGGAGACCACCAAGGGGGACGTCGCCTGCGACACGGTCGTCTGCTGCGCGGGGGCGTGGTCACGGGAGGTGGCGGCGCTGGCCGGGGTCGAGCTGCCGGTCGAGGGCGAGCGGCGCTTCATGTGGTTCTGTCCCGAGGACGGTGGGCTCCCGGAGCGCCTGCCGTTGACGATCGACTTCACGACCTCGTTCTATTTCCACCGCGAGGGGCCCGGGCTGGTCTTCGGCGGCAAGGAGCACGCCCTCGAGGAGGTCGCCGAGCACGCGGCGCGCCGCCTGCCGATGCTCCTCGACCTGCCGGTGCAGTCCTCCTGGTGGGGCTACTACGAGATGAGCCCCGACCACAACGCGCTCGTCGGACGCGCGACCGAGATCGACGGCTTCTTCTACGCGACCGGGTTTTCCGGGCACGGCTTCCAGCAGGCACCGGCCGTCGGCGAGCACGTCGCCGAGCTCGTCGCCGGCCGCGAGCCGACGCTCGACCTCTCCGCCTTCGACGCAGCCCGGTTCCAGCGCGGCCTCGCGCGGCCGGAGAGCTTCGTCATCTAGAGCGCGGTCGCCTCGGTGACCGGGGCGCGGCACGCGAACCGCTCACAGACGTAGACCGTGGGCTTGCCGCCGAGGCGGCCCTTGCCGGCGAGGAGCGGAACCGCCTCGCTCGGGCCGAACGCGACGACGGTGTTCGGGTCGAACGGCGCGAGCGCCGCGCGCGCAAGCTCGTCCTCGGGGGCACCGATGATCGCGAGCTCGCGCGGCGGCGAGAGGTAGAGGTCGAGTGCGCACAGCGCCCAGCCGAAGGCGGAGGGGACGCGCGTCAGCGCGCCGTGCACGATGCGGAGGACGCCGGCGGCCAGACGCTCGAGCTCGTCGTCGCCGTAGATCCGCGCGAGCCGGAGGAGGAGGTGAGCGAGCATCGAGTTTCCCGACGGGACCGGGTTGTCGTCGAGGTCCTTCTTTCGCGCGACGAGCTGCTCGGCGTCGTGGGCAGCCATGAAGAACCCGCCGCGCTCCTGGTCGGCGAACAGCTCGACCGCGAGCCGGGCGAGCCGGTTTGCCTCTTCGAGCCAGCGCAGCTCCCCGGTCGCGACGTGCAGCTCGATCAGGCCGTGCGCGACGTCGGCGTAGTCCTCCAGATAGCCGGGGATCGACGCGCGGCCGTCGCGCCAGGTCCGGAAAAGCCGGCCGTCCGGCGAGGAGAGCTCGCTGAGCAGGAAATTCGCGAGGTGCTCCGCGCCAAGTAACAGTCTGTTACTTGTGAAGCGGCGTCCCGCTTCGGCGAGCGCTGCGAGTGCGAGGCCGTTCCAGGCGGCGATCACCTTGTCGTCCCGGCCGGGCTGAGGCCGGTGTGAGCGCTCCTCCAGCAGCCGGGCGCGCAGCTCCGGCTCGAGCTCGCCACGGACGATCGAGCGGCCGTGCTCGAACGGCTGCAGCAGCTCCGCGGGCACGCCCTCGTCCTCGGTCCAGGTGTAGGTCAGGCCCTCGACGCCGTCGGTGTCGGCGTCCTGTGACGAGGCAAAGCCGCCGCCCGGCAGCGCAAGGTCGCGGAGCAGGTACTCGCAGGTGTCCTCGGCAACACGCCGGTAGCGCTGTTCGCCTGTCACCACCCACGCGTGCAGGTAGGCGGGGACGAGCAGCGCGTTGTCGTAGAGCATCTTCTCGAAGTGCGGGACGAGCCAGCGCTCGTCCACCGAGTAGCGGTGGAAGCCGCCGCCGACGAGGTCGTACATGCCGCCCGCCTCCATCCCGTCGAGCGTCTTGGTGACGAGATCGAGCTCGCTCCGGCGGAGCAGGAACTCGAGCACGGAGGCGGGCGGGAACTTCGGCGCACCGCCGAAGCCGCCCCACTGCGGGTCGAACGAGTTGCGCAGGGCCCGGGCGGCCTCGCCGAGGATGGAATCGGTCAGGGGCTCGCTCGAGGGCGCGAGCTCCGCGGAGCCGCGGACCGACTGGACGAGCCGGCGCGCGGAGCGCCCGACCTCGGCGCGCCGCTCCCGGTAGGCCTGCGCAACCGCCGCCAGCACCTGGCGGAAGCTCGGGAGCCCGTGACGCGGCGCCGGCGGAAAATACGTGCCGCCGAAGAACGGCTCGCCCTCGGGGGTCAGGAAGACCGTCATCGGCCAACCGCCGTGACCGGTCATCGCGACGACCGCGTCCATGTAAACGGCGTCGAGGTCGGGCCGCTCCTCCCGGTCGACCTTGATGTTGACGAAGTGCTCGTTCATCAGCGCGGCGGTCTCGGCGTCTTCGAACGACTCGTGCTCCATGACGTGGCACCAGTGGCAGGCGGCGTAGCCGATCGAGAGAAGGATCGGCCGGTCTTCGGCGCGTGCCCGCCCGAGCGCTTCGTCGCCCCACGGATACCAGTCCACCGGGTTGTCGGCGTGCTGGAGCAGGTACGGACTGGTCTCGGACGCGAGGCGGTTCACCCCCTGACGATAATCGCGGGCATGCCCTTTGCGCCCCTCGCCGGCGTCCGGGTCGTGGACGTGACGACCTCGTACGCCGGGCCGACCTGCACGCAGCTGCTCGGGGCGCTCGGCGCGGACGTGATCAAGGTCGAGCCGCCGACGGGGGACGAGGCGCGGCTGTGGGGCCCGCCGTTCTCGGGCGGGCTCGGGACCTTGTTTGTCGCCGTCAACTCCGGGAAACGTTCGCTCGCGCTCGATCTCCGGCGCGGGCGGGACGTGCTGCTTCGCCTCGTCGACGGTGCAGACGTCGTCGTCCAGAGCCTCAGGCCGGGACTGGCCGCGAACCTCGGGTTCGGAGCGGACGAGGTGCGCGCCCGCAAGCCGGAGCTGATCTACTGCACGATCTCGTCCTACGGCCGCGTCGGCCCGAAGCGCGATCTGCCCGGGTACGACCCGCTACTCCAGGCGGCGGGCGGGGTGATCTCCGTGACCGGCGAGCCGGGCAGCGAGGGCGTGCGCGTCGGCGTCTCGCTGATCGACCACGCGACGGGCATGTACGCGGCTTTCGCGATCCTCGCCGCGCTGAAGGAGGGCGGCGGGCATACGGTGGACGTCTCGCTCTGGGAGACGGCGCTCTCGTTCGTCTCGTACCACCTGATCGGCAACCTCGAGACGGGCGCCGTGCCGACGCCCCAGGGAACTGCCTTCCACGCGATCGCGCCGTACCAGGTGTTCCCGGCCGCGGACGGGGGCATGATGATCACGGCCGCGAACGACGGCATCTTCGGGCGGCTCGTCGAGGCGATCGGGCTCCCGGAACTCGCGACCGATCGACGCTTCGCGACAAACCCGGACCGCGTGACGAACCGCGCGCCGCTCGCCGAGGCGATCTCGGCGCGGCTCCGCGAGGACACACGCGCAGCCTGGCTGGAGAAGCTCGCGGCGGCGAACGTCCCGGCGGCGCCGGTTCAGGACGTGGGCGAGGTCGCGGCCGACCCGCAGACCGAGGCGATCGACATTCTGCGCCGGGCCGGCCCCTTCACCACGCTCGCGCCCGCGTTCTCAGTCGACGGCGAACGGCCGGGATACACCTCCCCGCCCCCTCCTCTGGGTGCGCACTCGGTGGAGGTCTTGCGAGAGGCGGGCTACGGCGACGATGAAATCTCGACGCTGGCCAAAGAAGGCATCATCCGACTGGCGTAGCTCGCCGGTTTCCACGGCCGGTGCCTGGCACCGGCTGTGTGCCGAAAGCGTGACTCTTCGTCCACACACCCTCCGCAGCGGCGACTAGCCCACGGCCTTCGGCGGGCGGATCTTGCCGGCGACGATCTGCGCCTGAATCCGCTTCACCGCCGCGACCTCGCTCCGCGCCACCCGTGGGCTGATCTTCCCGAGGCCGACGCCGCCCTGCTCGAGGCCGTACACCGCGTTGCCGCCGTGGAAGCGGCCCTGCTGGACGGACTGGATCGCGAGAAAGACCGCTCGGTCGACCTTCTTCGTCGCGCTCGTCAGGATGTGCGGGCCGAGGAACGACTGGTCGGCATCGACGCCGATTCCCCAGACCTTCTGCTCGCGCGCCGCGTCCAGCCCACCGAGGCCGCACTTGCCCGCAACCGTGAAGACGGCGACCGAGCCGGCCGCGATCTGGTTGAGGGCGATCGCCTTGCACTTTGCCTGGTCGCTGAAGTCCTGCGAGTAGCTGTTGATCGCCGTCACCCGCGGATCCGCGCGCTTCGCTCCGGCCTGGTAGCCGGCGATGAAGCGGTCGACCGGAGGCTGCTTCTCCCCGGCGACCGAACTGACCACGTCCTTACCGGGCAGGCGCTTGGCCTCGAGCCCGGCGAGGTAGCCCGCCAGGTAGCCCACCTGTTCCTCGCGGAAGAGAAGGCCGAGCACGTTCTTCGGGTGCCCGGCGAGATCGCCGTTCGCGACGTCGACGATCGCGAAGCGCGTCTTCGGGAACCGCTTCGCGACCGCGTCCATCGCATCGATCTCCGTGTAGCCGACGCCGATGACGAGGTCGTACCCCTGCCGAGCGTACGACGCCAGGTTCGGGATGTAGTCCGCCGGCGAGCGGGACTCGGCGACGCCGATGTCCACGCCGAGCCGGCTCTTCGCCCGGAGCATCCCCACGTACGCCAGATGGTTGAAGCCGCGGTCGTTAACCCCGCTGACGTCGGTGACCATGCCGATCTTCAGGGGAGAGGCACCCGTCGCGGCCTGCCCGCCGCCGCTCGACCACACCGCCGCCGTGACCGCGACGGCCACCGCCGCCGCTCCAACGAACCACCGCTTCGCCGTCATCCCAATCCCTTCGCTAGTTTACGACTGTGGAGCGAAAACCTCCCGTCAAGGCTACCAGCCGCGCCCACGAGACCGTCGCGGTCGTGCTCCAGGTGCGCGACGGGAGGCTCCAGGTGCTCCTCTGGCGCCGCGCGCTCGCACCGGCCGCAGGACGGTGGGCGCTCCCGGGCGGCCGGCTCGATCCCGGCGAAACGCTCGAGCGCTCCATCCGACGCCACCTCGCGGCGAAGGTGGACGTGCGGGAGCTCTCGCACCTCGAGCAGCTGGAGACCCGCGCCGACCCGAGGACCGGCCGTGTGACCACCGCCTATCTGGGCCTGATCCGCACCGAGCTCGACCCCGTCGTCCCGGCGGACACGCGCTGGCACCCCGTCGCGAGCCTGCCCGCCACCGCGTTCGATCACGGAGCGATCGCCCGTGCCGGCCGCGAGCGCCTGCGCGCGAAGCTCTCCTACACGAACATCGGATTCGCGCTCGCGCCGGAGACCTTCACGATCTCCGAGCTCCGGGACCTCTACGCCGCCGCTCTCGGGCACGAGGTCTCGGCTACGAACCTGCAGCGGGTACTGCTCCGCCGCGGGGTGCTCGTCGAGACCGGCGAGCGCCGCGCGCCCGGCCGCGCCGGCGGCCGGCCCGCCGCGGTCTACCGGTTCCGGTCAGATCGCCTCGAGATCACCGATCAGTTCGCGGCCCTGCGCCCGCCCGAGCCCTCCTAGACGTGCCGTCGCTGAGGCGGACGCCACCGCTGTCGAGCCGGCGCGCGAGCCGCTGAGCGCGAGCGCAGGGTTGGCAATCGTTACCGGATTGACCCGGAGGCGCGTGGCGCGGGGCTCGCGCCGCGCGCGCTCGAGACTGCGCTCGCCGCGGCGCGTAACCCCGTGTTCGGCCTACGTCGGCGTATTACCGCTGATCGGGATCGGCGGCGGCATCGGCGGGTTCGGGAACTGGTAGAAGCGCCCGGCGGCCGAGCCCTGCTGCCCCAGGCCGAATCCAGCGCCCATCAGGGCGGCCTCGATCGCGCTGACGGTCGAAAACTCGAACACCTCGAATCCGAGATTGTTGGGCGGGCTTGCGCCGGCCAGATATTGCCCGAGCACGCGATGCTCGGCCTCGTCCCCGCCGAGCTCGGCCGCGTAGCGCGCGAACGTCGATTGTCCCGCGGCCGCGAAGATCGTGACACCGAGCAGATACGTATTGACGAAGAGATGCTCGCCGGCCGCGACTCCCTTGCCCACCGCCGTCAGGTCGAGAGCATCGCCCGCGCCGCCGAAGAAGCCGTCCGGAATCCAGAACCGCTTCGTGCTCGGGCGAAAGACCTTGTGTATGAAGTTCCAATGGTCCAGCTCGGCCGCGTAGATGCCGTCGAAGATGATCGACACCGCGCTTGGGACGGAATTCAGGCTCGCACGCCGCAGCAGCTCGGCGAGGATCGTGACCGTTAGCGCCTCGGTCGTGGACGCGAACGCGCCCCACTCATCGATCGAGTCGCGAGTCTTCGAGTCGCGATGCGCGTCGGCGAGCGCATCGCCGGCAGGAATGAGGGCGCTCGGCGCCGCGACTCCGGCGGCTCCCACGGCCGCGCGCTCCAGGAAGGCGCGGCGGCTGGTCAGATGCTCAGACTGTTCACCCATTCGGTGATCTCCTCCTTGGTCGAACCTGGGCTATAAGGGTTGTAGACCTCGACAGGACGTCGCCCGATTACCGGCAAGTGGCCAGGGGAGAACGGCGACCGCGACGGCAGCCACGAAAGCGGTGAGTACTGCACCACGTCTCTCCGGCAACACGACCCTTGCCGGAGCGCCGTGCGGCCGCGACTGCCGACGGCGACTGCCGTGCGCTTCGTCTCGCTCGAACGCCCCTACGAGGATTCGCTCACACTCGAGCAGTTCCGCTTCCCGGTTCGCGATCCTCGGCTACGAACTGACGACCACGAGAAACGCGCATCACCCATACCTGTGTTCGAACGACTCGCCGCCACGCATCAGCGGACACCCGAGTGAGCGAGCGGGCGAGGCGCGACCTGGAGCGTGAACGCGATGCGCGCGCCGCCCTCTGCGGTGTTTTCTGCCCAGATCCGGCCGCCCTGCGCCTCGACGAGACCTTGCGCGATCGCGAGCCCCAGTCCGGATCCGTTACTCGCTCGCGCCGGATCGGCGCGCCAGAAGCGCTCGAACATGCGCTGCTCGCTTCCGGCCGGAATGCCGGCGCCGCTGTCCTCGACAGCGACCGTCACGGCCTGCTCGCGTGCGGTCACGACCACGCCCACAGCGCCGTCGCAGGGCGTGTGGCGCAGCGCGTTGGTGAGCAGGTTGTGCAGGATGCGCTCCACCTTCTCGGGTGCGCAGCGAACGGCCGGCAGGGACTCGGAACAGTGTGTTTCCAACCGAATGCGCTTGGCACGGGCGTCGGCTTCGAGACCGCGTACGCAAGATTCGACGATTCCGTCGAGCGGCGTCTCCTGCAGCTCGAGCGTCAGGACGCCGGCATCGATGCGAGTCAACTCGAAGAGGTCATCGACCAGTCCAGACAAGATGCGCACTTGGTTGCGGATGTGAGGCAGGTATTCGGCAGGCTCGGCGAGGTCGTCCTCGATCGCCTCGAGCATCGCCTGTACCGACGAGAGCGGTGTACGCAAATCATGGCTTGCCCAAGCGACGAGCTGACGCCGAGCCTCGAAGAGACGTTCGATCGAGGCCGCCATCTTGTTGAATGCGATGCCGACTTCCGCAAGTTCGCGTGGCCCTCCCTCGTTTGCGCGCGCGCCGAGTTCGCCGGCGGCGAGCCGACCGGATGTGCCGCGTAGGCGCTCGAGCGGCCCGACAATCCAGCGTCCGAGGATGAGCGCTCCGACGACCGCCGACAATGCGGCCGCCGACGAGACGGCCAGGATCTTCGCGTCGTCGTGCATGTGGAACATGACCCATCCGGAGGCGAGGACAGTCGCCAACGGCAGCACAACGGCAAGGAGCGCCAGCCCGGCGAGTTGCAGCCTCACGGTCGGAAGCAGACGAAGCCCGAGCGCGGCGCTGACTCCGACGGCCAGCGTCACGCCAGCAAGGATGAGCGCGACCTCGATCACGGCGTAAACCGGTAGCCGAGACCCCAGATCGTCTCCAGATGATGCGGCCGCGCGGGCTCGTCTTCAATCTTCTCGCGTAGGCGCCGGATGTGAACGGTGACCGTCCCCGTGTCGAGCTCGCTGCGATACCCCCAGACCTTGTCCATCAGCTCACCGCGAGAGAAGACGCGACGCGGATGCGATGCGAGAAATGAGAGCAGGTCGAATTCCTTCAGCGTCAGCTTGAGCGCCCTCCCGCCCTTCTGCACCTCGCGCGTCGCAGCGTTGAGCCGGACGTCCCCGAACTCGATCGAACGCTCGCTCGAGACGTCGCGCGTGCGGCGCAAGAGATTTCGGACTCGCACCGCGAGCTCGCGCGGCGAGAACGGCTTCGTCAGGTAATCGTCCGCTCCCAGCTCGAGCCCGACGATCCGGTCGGTCTCCTCGCCGCGCGCGGTCAGCATCACGATCGGCACGTCGGAGCGGGCCCGGATCGCGCGGCAGAGCTCGAGGCCGTCGATCCCCGGAAGCATCACATCGAGCACGATCAGCGACGGCAGCTCCCGCTCGAACAAGCGTTGCGCCTCGTCGCCGGTTGCCGCCTCGAGCGTCTGATAGCCATCGCGCTCGAGGTAGCGCACCACCACCTCGCGCACGATCGGCTCGTCGTCGACTACGAGGATCGTCGCCACATCTCCATTCTCTGAAGAGAAATCTTTCATCGGTCTTAAATCGAGCCGATCGGCTCCTTCTACAGACTCGCTACCGCCCCATTCATTTCACGAACTGTTAAGACCGGCGCAAGACCTACGCAAGCTCTGGCCGCAAGGTTCTCCAAGCAGAGAGCAAACAACCAGGAAGGAGAACCCATGCGTACGACTACGCGTATCGCGCTAGCGGCGGGACTGTTCGTGCTCGCTGCCGCCGGTGCCAGCGCGGCCGCCGGAAAAACCGCCGCGTCCGCCATCATCGGGCATCTGTACGTGAACGACAACACCGCCGGAACCAATACGATCGCCGCATTCGACCGCCACGCCGACGGAACACTGACGCCGATGCGAGGCTCGCCGTTCCCAGCCGGCGGCGCCGGCACCGGCACAAGCGTCGGCTCACAGGGCGCGCTGCAGCTAACAGCAGACGGCAAATACCTGCTTGCGGTCGACGCCGGCAGCAACCAAATCTCGGTGCTGCGGATCAACGCAGACGGCGAACTCAGCCCCGTCGGCGGCGGGCCTGTGTCCTCCAACGGCATCGAGCCGGTCAGTATCACCGTCCACGACAGCCTCGTCTACGTCGCCAATGCCGGAAACGGCGGCAGCAACTACACCGGATTCATCCTCAACCCGGGAGGCCACTTGCGGCCGAACGCCGGCTCCACCGTTCCGCTGCCAGACGGAACCTCACCGGGCGACGTCCTCTTCAACGGCGACGGAACAAGACTTGTCGGGGCGCGTGTCGGCACGTCGCTGATCGACAGCTTCACCGTCAACCACGACGGCCTCGTCACCGCCGCACCCGGCTCGCCGTTTGCCGCACAGGGCCCCGGCCCCTTCGGCAGCGAATTCCGCCCGACCAACCCGACGCAGCTGTTCGTGTCGAACGCACACGGCGGAACCAACAACGGCACCATCTCCGCGTTCACCGACGCCAGCGACGGCACCTTGACATCGATCGGATCCTCCCCCTTCCCCGACTTCCAGACCGCGCCTTGCTGGGTCGAGATCACCCACGACGGACAATTCCTCTTCACCGTCAACACAGCCAGCAACAGCATCTCCCGCTACGCAATCGCCGGCGACGGCTCGCTCACACTGCTCGGCAGCACACCGCTCAGCACCGCAAACGCAGGCCCGTTCGACGCACGCCTCGCTCCCGACGACGCAACCCTCTGGGTCGTCGACGACGCCGCCCGAGCGGTCAGCGGCTTCACCGTCAGCAACGGTGACCTGACCGAGCTCCCCTCCTCACCAACACCGCTTCCGGGCGGCTCAGCGCCGTTCGGCATCGTTGTCACCTAGAACCAAGGAGCACACGACTGCAACTCGGGAGCGGGCACGACACGCCGTGCCCCGCTCCCGAGCCCCTGACTGGCGGCGTACTCATCGCAGCGCTGCACTAGAACGGCCGATCATCTGAGGTATCCGCGTCTGCCACCAGCATCGGCGCTTGCGGCTTTAGGGCTGAGTGGCGTTCAGCTCTTCCCAGTGGTCGGCGATCCTGGTCAGGAGGTCAATCAGCTGGCGGCGTTCCGCTGCGTCGAGCGGCCTGAGGAGAGTCTCGGCCTGGCCGGCGAGCTCGGTTGCCGCCTTCTGCTGTGTCTGCTTGCCCTCTGGAGTGAGATGAACGAGGAAAGAGCGGCGATCTTCGGGGTTTCGCACTCGCCGAACGAGCGCCTGCTGCTCGAGCTCGTCGGGCAGATAGACCATTGCGGTTCGGTCGATCGATAGAGCGGTCGCAAGCTCGATCTGCGTCAGCGGTCCCCCTTCCGCCAGAGTGCTCAGCACCCCCCACGCCCGCGCCGAGAGTCCCAGCGGGTGGAGCCGTTCCGTCGCCAGCGTCTGCGCCGCCTGCGCGGCGATGAACAGCAGCTGGCCCACCCGCTCAGTCCGTCTCTTCTTGCCAGCGCTCAACTCGTCGATGTAACAGATTGTCTAACTAGGATCGATCCAAGTTCCGATCGGGCCGACCGGACCCGCGGATCCGGCCACGCCTACCAGCCCCGGCGCAGGATCAGGATCGAACGCCCCTCGATCGTAACCTCGGCGCGGGCCGTGAAGCTGCGCTCGCCCTCCTCGGCCTCGGGCTCGGCGGTCGAGAGCTCGAGCTTCCAGCGCTGGCCGAACCGCCGCGGCGGAAGCAGGAACCTCACCGGCTCGTGATGGGAGTTGAAGAGGATCAGGAACGACTCGTCGGTGACGTGCTCTCCCTGCCGCGTCCGCGTGGGGATCTCGTCCCCGTTCAGGAAGAGGCCGATCGAGCGGAGCTCGTCGGTCGCCCAGTCCCGGCGCGTCATCTTTCGCCCGTCCGGCCGGAACCACCAGCTGTCCGGAAGACCGGAGGCGAGCGGGGACTCGCCCGTCATGAACTGCGTCCGCCTGAAGACCGGGTGGGCCGACCGGAAGTGGATCAGCCGGCGTGTGAACTCGAGCAGCCGCTCCTTCTGCTCGTCGCGCTTCCAGTGGAACCACGAGATCTCGTTGTCCTGGCAGTACGCGTTGTTGTTCCCGTGCTGGGTACGCGCGATCTCGTCACCGCCCAGCAGCATCGGCACCCCCTGGGAGAGGAAGAGGGTCGTCAGGAAGTTACGTACCTGCTGCTCGCGCAGGTTGTTCACCTCGGGGTCGTCGGTCGGCCCCTCGACGCCGCAGTTCCAGCTCCGGTTGTCGTCGGTGCCGTCGCGGTTCTCTTCGAGGTTCGCCTCGTTGTGCTTCTCGTTGTAGGAGACGAGGTCGTTGAGCGTGAAGCCGTCGTGGCAGGTGACGAAGTTGATCGACGCGAACGGCCTCCGCCCGTCGTCCTGGTAGAGGTCGCTCGAGCCGGTGAAGCGCAGCGCGAACTCGGAGAGGGTGCACCGGCCGCGCCAGAAGTCGCGGATGCAGTCCCGGTAGACGCCGTTCCACTCGGTCCAGAGGATCGGGAAGTTCCCGACCTGGTAGCCGCCGGGGCCGACATCCCACGGCTCGGCGATCAGCTTCACCTGGGAAAGCACCGTGTCTTGGTGGATGACGTCGAAGAACGCAGACAGACGGTCGACGTCGTAGAACCCGCGCGCGAGCGCGGAGGCGAGGTCGAACCGGAAGCCGTCGACGTGGCAGTCGATCACGAAGTAGCGGAGCGAGTCCATGATCAGGCGGAGCACGCTCGGGTGCACCGGGTTGAGGCTGTTGCCGGTGCCGGTGAAGTCCATGTAGTAGCGCGGCTCCTCGGGGACGAGCCGGTAGTACGACGCGTTATCGACCCCCTTGAACGCGAGCATCGGGCCGAGGTGGTTCCCCTCGGCGGTGTGGTTGTAGACGACGTCGAGGATCACCTCGATGCCGGCGCGGTGGAGCGCCTTGACCATCCCTTTGAACTCCCTCAGCTGCTCCCCATGCCGCCCCGTCGCTGCGTACATGACGTGCGGCGCGAGGTAGCCGATCGGGCTGTAGCCCCAGTAGTTCCCGAGGCCTCTCTCGACCAGGTGGTGCTCGTCGATCAGGTGGTGGACGGGAAGGAGCTCGACCGCGGTGACGCCGAGCGAGCGGAGATGCCCAATCGCCTCCTCGGACGCGAGCCCGGCGTAGGTGCCGCGGAGGTCCTCGCGCACTCCGGGGTGCAACTTTGTGAAGCCCTTGACGTGGGCCTCGTAGATCACGGTCTCGTGCCACGGGGTGCGCAGGTGCTCGTCGCCTTCCCAGTCGAAGGTCGGGTCGATCACCACGCACTTCGGGATCGCGGCGGTGTCGTCCTCGTCGTCGGCCCCGAGGTCGGCGTCCGCGCCGCCCGGGACGTACGGAAGGACGCTCGCCGCGTCCCAGTCGACGGGGCCTTCGATCGCCTTGCCGTAAGGGTCGATCAGCAGCTTGTTGGCGTTGAAGCGGTGGCCCTCCTCCGGTGCCCACCGCCCGTGCACCCGGTAGGCGTAGCGCTGGCCGGGGCCGACGTCGGGGAGGTAGCCGTGCCAGTTGAACGCGGTGCGCTCTGTGAGCGGGACGCTCGTCTCATTGTCGGCGTCGTCGAAGAGGCAGAGCTCGACATGCTCTGCGTTTTCGGTGAAGAGCGAGAAGTTCGTCCCCTCCCCGTCCCACGTCGCTCCGAGCGGGAAGGGCTTGCCCGGCCAGACCCTCACTCGAAGAGCTCGGCGGTCTTCGCCGCGAAGTCGACGACGAGCGTCGCGTCCCCGCGCCGCATCGTCAGCGTCTGTTCCTGTGCCTCTACATGCACGTCGCGCGGCAGCCTACGTCGCAGGGCCAGTAGCCTGCGGTAGTGATCACGCACCGCGGGCCGCTCGCGGCGCGAGAGCTTCGAGCGCTCGAAGGACTCGCGAGCCTGGGGATCCGGGACAGCGCCTGCAAACCCGTGGTAGGCGGCGAACTCGCGCTTGCGGCCCTCACCCGCCGCCTCGGCAACCGCGCGGTCGTGGTGATCGGTGAAATACCGGAACGGGTTCCGCTCACCGTACTCCTCGCCCATGAACAGGAGCGGCGTCTGCGCGGAGAAGAGCACGACCGACGACGCCAGCCGGAGCAGCTCGAGCGGCAGGCGGTCGCCGAGCGCGCGGTTGCCGACCTGGTCGTGGTCCTGCGCACAGACGATGTGCCGCTGAGGCGGCCGCCGGCCGAGCTCGGCGACGACGTCGTCCACGGAGCCGTAGGGAGCGTAGTAGCCGTCCCGCTCGCCGGTCAGCAGTGCGTGGAGGGCGTGGTGGAGCCCGTCGGCCCAGCGCGCGTCGTGGCCCCACTTCCGGATCGGCCGGTCGTCGTCGATCGAGGTCTCCGAGATGACGAGCGCACGCGGGGCGCGCGCGTGGACGCGGTCGGCGAGGTCGGCGAGGACGTGGCGTGGCGAGTCGTCGTCGATTGCCTGGACGGCGTCGAGGCGCAGGCCGTCGATGCCGTAGTCCTCGATCCACATGCAGGCGTTCTGGATCGCCCACTCGCGCGTGCCCCACTCGCGGAAGTCGGGGGCGCCGCCCCAGAAGGTCTTGCGACGATCGGTCACGTACGGGCCGAAGGCAGTGATCGCCTCCGACCCCGGGCCGAGGTGGTTGTAGACGACGTCGAGGATCACGCCGAGCCCCTCGCGGTGCGCTGCATCGACGAGGCGGGCGAGCCCCTCCGGGCCGCCGTACGCGGGGTGCGGCGCGTAGGCGTAGAGCGCGTCGTAGCCCCAGCCGCGCTCGCCCGAGAAGCACGCGACGGGCATCAGCTCGATCGCCGTCACGCCGAGCTCGCGCAGCTCGGGCAGGTACGGCACGACGCCGTCGAAGGTGCCTGCGGCGGAGAACGTCCCGACGTGGAGCTCGTAGACGGCGAGGCTCTCGAGCGAGAGGCCGCGACGCGCCGCCGGCGGGAGCTCGACGATGCGCGACACCCCTCGGTGCCCGTCGGGCTGGAAGCGCGAGCAGGGGTCGGGCAGGGCCTCCCGGCCGTCCAGAACGAAGAGGTAGTCGTCGCCGGGGCGGGCCCGCAGGACGCCGGCGAACGTGCCGTCGGAACCACCCTCCAGCGCGTGGGTCTCGCCTCCGATCCGGACGTCCACCGAGTGCGCGTTCGGCGCCCAGACCCGGAACCGGACGTTCCCGCCCGGCTCCGGCAAGGCGCCCAGCCTTTCGTCTCGCGGGGACACGGAGCTAGTACTCGGCCGTCGCCGGCGTCACTCGCCGGCCGGCGGCACCGCGAACGGCGGCGACGCCGGTCGCAGCCGCGACCAGCGAAACCGAGGCGAAGAAGTACCAGGCTGCATCGTCGCCGTACGCGCCGCGGAGCTGGAGCCCGGTGAACGGCCCGAGCGCGAAGCCGACCGCCGCCATGCTCCCGAACGCGCCCATGTATGCGCCCCGCAGATCCCGGGGCGCGAGCCGGGCGACGATCGCCTGCGAGGTCGGTACCCACAGCATCTCCCCGACGACGAAGACGACGAGCACGACGACGAACATCGCCACCGACCCGCCGACGAGCAGCAGGAGTAGCGACCAGCCCATCAGCAGCATCGCCGTTGCGAGCTTCGGCCCCGCCGGCCAACCGGACGTCCACCGCGTCACGCGCAGCTGGAAGAGCGTGACGAGCAGCGGGTTGGTGATCACGAGGAAGCCCCAGGTCGCCGGCGCGATGCCGTGGGTATTGACCGCCGAGATCGGGAGCACGGTCTCGTAGGCGATGTAGACGAGGTACGCGAGCCCGGCCGAGACCAGGAAGAGCAGGAAGGCGTGGTCGCGCCGGATCACGCCGAAGGAGCCGCGGGTCGGCGGCTCGGCGGGAGCGTAGGCGCCGATCCGCGGTAGGAAGCGGTAGCCGATCACGATCGCGACCAGCGACAGCGCCGTCACCCCCGCGAAGAAGACCGGCCACTGCCGTCCGATCAGGAGCAGTCCGCCGATCGGCGGGCCGAAGACGACGCCGAGGTTGTTCGTGACCCGGACGGACGCATAGCCGGCCTCATGCCGCTCGGGCGGAAGGAGGTCGGCGACCATCGCCTGGTCTGCACCGCCGCCGACCGAGCTGCCGATCCCGGCGAGCGAGGCGAGGCCCAGCCCGAGCCACAGGTGGTGGTCGACGAATGTGTAGGCGAGGAACGTGGCAGCGAGCAGGGCCCAACCGAGCAGGATCATCGGCCGCCGCCCGACGTAGTCCGAGGCGTGACCGCCGAGGTAGCCTGCGGTAAACCCCGCGACCGCGGCGATCAGGTACGCGATGCCGAGCTGTTTCGACGTCGCGCCCAGCTCCTCGATCGCCCAGATCCCGACGAACGACCAGCCCGCCGAGAACGCCGCGGAGCCTACGAACGAGACGGCGAGCAGGGGCCGCAGGGCAGGTTCGACGTCGGCCCCCCAGATCACGCGGAAGAGGCGGGCGAAGAGCCTCACCCCACGAGGCTATCTGCGGGCAGGCTCCTTCCCCTCGGCCGGCTCGAGGTCGAGCGCCGCCTGCTCCGGCACGAGCCAGACGGCGCCCAGGGGCGGCAGCGTCACCTCGGCGGAGTACGGCTGGTCGTGCCACGGCCTCTCCTCCGCGGTGAGCCCGCCCATGTTGCCGACACCCGAGCCGCCGTAGAGCTCGGAGTCCGTGTTGACGAGCTCGCGCCAGCGTCCCGCGCGCGGCAGCCCGAGCCGGTAGTCGGGGCGCGGCACCGGCGAGAAGTTACAGGCGCAGACGAGCTGTCTCTTGCCGTCCTCGGAGTGGCGCATGAACGCAAGCACGTTCGCGGCGGCGTCGTTCGGCTCCAGCCAGCGGAACCCAGCCGGGTCGAAGTCGACCTCCCAGAGCGCGGGCTCGTTGCGGTAGTGCGTGTTCAGGTCGCGGACGAGCGACTGGATCCCCGAGTGCTCCGGCCGCTCGAGCAGGTGCCAGTCGAGCGAGCCGTCGGAGCGCCACTCGCTCTCCTGGCCGAGCTCGCCGCCCATGAACAGGAGCTTCTTCCCGGGGTGAGCCCACATGTACGCGAACAGCGCACGCAGGTTCGCCCGCTTCTGCCAGGGATCGCCGGGCATCTTCGCGAGCAGCGAGCCCTTCCCGTGCACGACCTCGTCATGCGAGAGCGGGAGGACGAAGTTCTCGGAGAACGCGTAGACGAGGCTGAACGTCAGCTGGTGGTGGTGGTGGCGGCGGTAGACCGGGTCCCGCCGGAAGTACTCCAACGTGTCGTGCATCCAGCCCATGTTCCACTTCAGTCCGAAGCCGAGCCCGCCCAGGTACACCGGCCGCGACACCCCCGGCCAGGCCGTCGACTCCTCCGCCGCCATCAGCACCCCGGGCTCACGGCCATGGACGACCTCGTTCAGCTGCTTGAGGAAGGCGATCGCGTCCAGGTCCTCGTTGCCGCCGTGGACGTTCGGCACCCACTCGCCCGCCTTGCGCGAGTAGTCCAGGTAGAGCATCGAGGCGACCGCGTCGACCCGCAGGCCGTCCGCGTGGTAGTCGCGGAGCCAGAGGAGGGCGCTCGCGAGCAGGAAGTTGCGCACCTCGTTGCGCGCGAGGTTGAAGACGAGGGTGCCCCAGTCCGGATGCTCGCCACGCCGCGGGTCCTCGTGCTCGTAGAGCGCCGTGCCGTCGAAGCGGGCGAGAGCCCAGTCGTCGCGCGGGAAATGTGCGGGCACCCAGTCGAGGATCACGCCGACGCCGGCCCGGTGAAGCCGGTCGACGAAGGCGCGGAAGTCGTCCGGCTGCCCGAAGCGCGCCGTCGGCGCGTAGAACCCGGTTACCTGGTAGCCCCACGACGGCGCGTACGGGTGCTCCATCACCGGCAGCAGTTCGACATGGGTGAAGCCCATATACGTCGCGTACTCGGCGAGCTCGTCGGCGGCCTCGAGGTAGGTGAGCGGCCGATTCGCCTCGACCGGATTCAGCCGCCAGGAGCCGATGTGCACCTCGTAGATCGACACCGGCCCCCGCAGCGGCTCCGAGGCGCGGCGCCGCGCCACCCAGTCCTCGTCGCCCCACTCGTGGCGCGACTCGAAGACGACCGAGGCGTTCGCGGGGGGGCGCTCCGTGCGGAAGGCGAGCGGGTCGGCCTTCAGCCGTAGCCTCCCTTCGCGCGTCCGGAGCTCGAACTTGTACCGCGCAGCCTCCTCTGCCCCGGGGATGAAGAGCTCCCAGAGCCCTGAGGAACCGAGCGAGCGCATCGGGTTGAGCCTTCCATCCCAGCCGTTGAAGTCGCCGACGACGCTGGCGGAGCTTGCGTTCGGAGCCCAGACGGCGAAAGCGACCCCGGGGACGCCGTTCAGCTCGCGCGGGTGCGCGCCGAGCCGCTCGTACAGCTGCTCGTGCCGGCCCTCGGCGGCCAGGTGGATGTCGAGCTCGCCGAGCGTCGGCAGGAACGAGTACGGATCGCGCAGGACATAGGTGTCCCCGGCCGGGTAGCGCACCTCGAGCTCGTAGTCGAGCGGTAGCTTCGCGCCCGGGATGGTCCCCTCGAAGACGCCGTCGCCGCTCCGCTGCTCCAGCTCGACATCCATCGGCAGCACGCGGACGGACTCCGCGTCCGGCCTGTACGCGCGGATCAGGACTCCGCCCTTCGCCGGGTGCGCGCCGAGGACAGAGTGCGGGTCGGCGAGCTCGTACGGCGGACGAATCAAAGCGCGACCGGCTCCTCGAGCATGCGTAGGATCCCGGCGACCGGGATCTGCAGCCATTCGGGGCGCAACAACAGCTCGTAGCGGAGCTCGTAGACGGCCTTCTCGAGCTCGAAGACGGCGAGCAGCTTCTCGAACTGCTCCTGCCCGGCCGGGACGATCGCGGGGTCGACGGTCTCGAGGTAGCCGTCGATGAACTCGCTGCGGGCACGCTCCTCCCAGCGGGGCGGCGCCTCGACGCCACGTAGGAAGACGACCGCCGAGGTCGCGTAGGCGAACGAGCGCAGCATCCCGGCGACGTCGCGGAGCGGTGAGCGCTTGCGCCGCCGCTCGGCGAGCGAGCGAGCAGGCTCGCCCTCGAAGTCGAGGATCACCCAGTGCTTTGCGTCCTCGTCCCAGAGCGTCTGGCCGAGATGCAGGTCGCCGTGGTTCCTGATCGCCTTGCCCGTCGTGCCGGCGTGGGTGAGCTGCCGCAGGCGTTCGCGCACCTCCTCGCCCCGCCCCCAGATCGGCTCGAGCGCGGGAACGTCCTCGGGCAGTGTCAGAAACAGCTGCTCGATCTCCTCGTCGACGCTCGCAGTCAGCAGCCCGAGCGACTCGAGGCTCGGCTGCTCGGGGGCGAAGTTCGGGTCGGTGGGATCAGACGCAAGTGTCGCGTGCATCGTCCCCGTCACCTCGCCGAGTTGCCGTAACCGGGCGAGGAAGCCTTCAGGCGCTTCGGCAAGCTCGTCGAGCGCCAGCTCCCATCCGTCCCGCCCGTGCGGGATGAACTCCTGGAGGATCCCGAGCGTCGCATCCAGCGGCGGACCCACGTATGAGTACCAGCCGCCGAGCGGCGGGATGTTCCCGAAGTCGTGGTCGGTGAGGAAGCGGAGCATCTCCAGCTCCGGGTTGAGCCCCGGCTCGAGGCGCCGGAATGCCTTCAGGTAGAGAGCATCGTCGAAGACGACCGAGCTGTTCGACTGCTCGGTCTCGATCGGGCGCCCCTCGGTCAGCTCCGAGCCAAGACCCGCGAAGCCCTCGACGTTGTGGAACTCGAGCGTGCCGTCGCCCACCGTCCGGTGCGGCACACCCGTCCGAATGAGGTGAACGAGCTCGCGCGCGACCGCCGGCTCCGCGAGCCCGTCGACGGTCTCGCCGGCGAGCAGCTGGTAGACCTCGTGCGTTCCCTCCGGGAAGACGATCTCGATGAGCGCGAGCAACAGGGCCGGCAGCTCGACGTGGTCGAGGATCGCGGCGCGCGCGACCTCGCGGCCCTTCGAGCCGTACCATCGCTGCGCGGTCACGTAGTCGATCAGCTCGGGTTCGCTCAGGTTGCGTAGCGGGCTCATCGCACGCCCTTCCGGAGCTGGAACCAGAACCAGCCACGCGGCGCGAGCGTGAGCAGGTACGGCAGGTCGCCGATCGGCGGGAACTGGGAGCGTCCCAGCATCTCCTCCGGTACGTAGCCGGCGAACTCGGAGAGGTCGAGCTCGACCGCCTGCGCCGAGCGGGCGAGGTTCTGGACGCAGAGGATGATGTCGTCCGCATATCGTCGGATGTGGGCGAAGACGCGCGGGTTCTCGGGCCGCAGGGGCTCGTAGGTGCCGAGCCCGAAGACGGGGTGCTCCTTGCGCAGCGCGATGAAGCGGTGCAGCCAGCGGAGGAGCGACGTCGGGGTGCGCAGCTCGGCCTCGACGTTCACGGCCTGGAAGCCGTAGACGGGGTCCATCAGCGGCGGCAGGTAGAGCTGGGCGAAGTCGGCGCGCGAGAAGCCGCCGTTGCGGTCGCCGGTCCACTGCATCGGCGTTCGGACGCCGTCGCGGTCGCCGAGGTAGACGTTGTCGCCCATTGCGATCTCGTCTCCGTAGTAGAGGACGGGCGCACCGGGCAGGGAGAAGAGGATCGCATGCATGAGCTCGATCTCGTCTCGGCCGTTGTCGAGCAGGGGCGCGAGCCGGCGGCGGATGCCGAGGTTCAGCTTCATCCGCGGGTCCTTCGCGTACTCGGCGTACATGTAGTCGCGTTCCTCGTCAGTGACCATCTCCAGGGTCAGCTCGTCGTGGTTTCGCAGGAACAGTCCCCACTGCACGGTTTCCGGAATCGGCGGGGTGCGGTCGAGGATCTCGAGAATCGGCCTCGCCTCCTCGCGACGCAGGGACATGAACATGCGTGGCATCACCGGGAAGTGGAAGGCCATGTGGCACTCGTTCCCGTCGCCGAAGTACGCGACCACGTCCTCGGGCCACTGGTTCGCCTCGGCGAGGAGGACGCGGTCCGGGTAGCGCGCGTCGATCTCCGTGCGCACGCGCTTCAAGTAGTCGTGCGTCTCCGACAGGTTCTCGCCGTTCGTGCCCTCGCGCTCGAAGAGGTATGGGACGGCATCGAGCCGGAAGCCGTCGATTCCGAGGTCGAGCCAGAAGCGCAGGACGTTCAGCATCGCCTCCTGCACCTCGGGGTTGTCGTAGTTCAGGTCGGGCTGGTGCGAGAAGAAGCGGTGCCAGTAGTACTCGCCTGCGACCGGATCCCACGTCCAGTTCGACGGCTCGCTGTCGATGAAGATGACCCGCGCGTCCAGGTAGCGCTGGTCGGTGTCCGACCAGACGTACCAGCCGCGCTTCGGCGAGTCGGGGCTCGAGCGCGACTCCTGGAACCAGGGGTGGTCGATCGAGGTGTGGTTCATCACCAGGTCGGCGATCACGCGCATGCCCCGCTGGTGCGCCGCTTCGACGAACGTCTTGAAGTCGTCGACCGTGCCGTAGTCGGGGTGGATGGTGAAGAAGTCGGAGATGTCGTAGCCGCCGTCCCGGAGCGGCGACTGATACATCGGCAGCAGCCAGATGCAGTCGATCCCGAGCCACTGCAGGTAGTCGAGCTTCTCGATCAGCCCGCGGAAATCGCCGGCGCCGTCGTCGTTGCCGTCGAAGAAGCCGCGGATGTGGATCTCGTAGAAGACCGCCCGCTTGAACCACAGCGGGTCGGACTCGAACCAGTGACCTGGCTCAGACATGCCTCATCTGCCCTTTTGCGGTGGTTTTCCACAACCAGTGCCTGGCACTGGAGCTGTGCCGATTCTGTGTCTTTTCCTCCACAGGCGTCATCTAGTCTCCACCCGTAGGACGTGCGCCTGCCCGGGCCCGAGGCGGACGTAGTTGCGCCCGATCCGCCAGTGGAACTCCTCGTCGGTGAGGAGCTCGGTCGCGCTGTAGGCCGGCGGCAGCCCGAGCCAGACCGGAACCGTGACGACTCCCTCGTGCTCGGCCCGGGCGTCAAGGTTCACGCACAAGAGGACAATGTTGCCCTCGGCGCGCTTCGCGTACGCGATCAGCTGATCGTTCTCGGTCTCGAGGAAGTCGATGTTGTCGAGCCGCTGCAGCGCGAGGTTCTCCCCACGGATGCGGTTCAGCCGCTTGACGAGCGGCAGCAGCGGCCCGTCCAGCTTCCGACTCTTCACCTCGTACTTCTCCGAGTCCAGGTACTCCTCGCTCCCCTCGCGCACCGGCACGTTCTCGAACTGCTCGTAGCCCGAGTAGATCCCGTAGCTCGGCGAGAGCGTCGCCGCGAGGACGAGGCGCGCCTCGAACGCCGGTCTGCCGCCGCGCTGGAGGTACTCGTGGAGGATGTCCGGCGTGTTCACGAAGAAGTTCGGACGGAAGAACTCCGGCAGCGACGAGTGGGCCAGCTGCGTCATGTACTCGATCAGCTCCGCCTTCGTGTTCTTCCAGGTGAAGTAGGTATAGGACTGGCTGAAGCCCGCCTTCGCGAGCGCCGCCATCATCGCGGGCCGCGTGAATGCCTCGGAGAGGAACACTGTCTCCGGCTCGACTGCACGCACCTCCGCGATGAGCCACTCCCAGAACGGCAGCGGCTTCGTGTGCGGGTTGTCGACCCGGAAGACCTGGACGCCGTGCGCGACCCAGTAGAGGACGACGTCCCTAAGCGCCGTCCACAGCCCCTCCCGGTCCTCGCTCTCGAAGTTGACGTTGTAGATGTCCTGGTAGCGCTTCGGCGGGTTCTCGGCGTACTTCAGCGTCCCGTCCGGTCGCCGGTGGAACCACTCGGGGTGCTCCTTCAGCCATGGGTGGTCCGGCGAGCACTGGATCGCGAAGTCGAGTGCGATCTCGAGCCCGAGCCCGCGCGCCCGCGAGACGAGCCGGTCGAAGTCGTCGATCGTGCCGAGCGCAGGGTTCACCGCCGTGTGCCCGCCCTCCGCCGAGCCGATCGCCCACGGACTGCCCGGATCGCCTTTCGCCGCCCTCAGGGCGTTGTTGCGGCCCTTGCGGTTCGTCCGTCCGATCGGGTGGATCGGCGGGAGGTAGACGACGTCGAAACCGAGCTCGGCGAGCTCCGGGAGGACATCCCCGACTCCGGCGAAGCCGCCCCACGACCGGGGGAAGAGCTCGTACCATGACCCGAATCGCGCCAGCGCACGGTCGGCATCGACCTCGAGCGGGCGGACGAGCTCCGTCGGCTCGGACCGGTCGCGGTCGGTCGTCGCGAGCGCGGTCTTGACGTCGAGCTTCCGCGTCTTCATCAATGCCGCGCCCTCCTGCAGCTCGCTGTCGAGGTCCGTCTGCCCGGCCTCGACCTTTCGTCGCAGCTCGTCGCGCCACGACTCGAAGCGGTCGACCCAGGCCTGCACCGTGAACTCCCAGCGACCGCACCGGTCGACGTGGAACGAGCCGGTCCAGCGGTCCGGTTCGGCCTGTCGCATCGGGGCCTCCTCCCACTCCGGCGCTCCGGGCGCCCGGTACAGGATCGCCGCGCCGATCAGCTCGTGGCCGTCGCGGAAGATCGTCGCCCACACCTCGACCTCGTCGCCGACGGACCGCTTGACGGGGTAGCGGCCGCAGTCGATCTGCGGCCAGACATCCTCGATCTGGATGCGCGGTGGTCTCGTCATGGGAAGAGGCATCGCGTACCGTCAGCTTTCAGCGAATAGCGCGCCTGAAACCGTATGCGGATTCGTAGATCGAGCGGTGTGTTGCTGCACGTCTCCTCCCTGCCGGGCGGAAGGCTCGGCCGCGAGGCCTACCGCTTCGTCGACTGGCTCGTCGACGCGGGGCAGTCGTGGTGGGCGCTGCTCCCGCTCGGGCCGCCGGACTGGGCGGGGTCGCCGTACTCATCCCCGTCGGCGTTCGCCGCCCACCCGGGCTACCTCGAGAAGCCCGGCGCGCGCGTGACGACGGACGAGCTCGAGGCCTTCGTCGCGCGGGAGCGATACTGGATCGCGGACTGGGCGGCGTTCAGAGACGCCGGGAGCACCCATGGCGCTCCCGACTTTCGGCCGGGCGCCGCCGGCTTTGCCAGCCCCCGCGCCGAAGGCGCGCCCGCGGGGCCGGGCGCCGCCGGCTGTGCCGGCGGCGCTTCCAGCCCTCGCGCCATCGCCGACCAGGTGCGCTTCGACCGCGAGTGGAGCGCGCTCCGGCGCTACGCCGCCGGCCGCGGCGTCCGGTTCTTCGGCGACGTCTCCATCTACGTCGCGCCGGGCGCCGCCGACGTGAGCGCGCATCCCGACCTCTTCCAGACCGGCGTCGTCGCAGGCGCCCCACCGGATGCGCTGAGCGCGGTCGGTCAGCTGTGGGGCAACCCGCTCTACGACTGGGCCGCGATGCGGGCCCAGGGCTACCGGTGGTGGATCGAGCGCCTCCGCCGCACATTCGAGCTCTACGACGTCGCCCGCCTCGACCACTTTCGCGGCTTCGTCTCCTACTGGGCCGTCCCCGACGGCAACAGGACCGCCAGGCGCGGCCGCTGGCGCCGCGGCCCCGGCGCCGAGCTCTTCCGCGCCGCGGAGCGCGTGCTCGGCGAGCTTCCGCTTGTCGCCGAGGACCTCGGCGTGATCACGCCTCCAGTCCACCGGCTGCGCGACGAGCTCGGGATCCCGGGCATGGTCGTGATGCAGTTCGGGTACGACGGCCCTCCGTCGAACGTCCACCGGCTGGAGAACCACCCGCGGAGGAGCGTCGTCTACGCCGGAACACACGACTGCGACACGGCGCTCGGCTGGTGGCGGACGCTCTCGCCCCGCGAGCGGCGCGCGACCGGGCTCCCGGGTATCGAACCGCACTGGGAGCTGACCGAGGCCGCACTCTCCTCGCGGGCCGAGCTCGCCGTCGTCCAG
>JBKOVL010000306.1:0-5295 GCA_046723895.1 Actinomycetota bacterium
GCGGAGGCTGCTCTGGGTGTACCGGTCGGGCTACAAGATCACCTCGAGCGCGGCGCTCGCCGACCGGACGCTCTACATCGGCGACTACGGCGGCCGGCTGCTCGCGCTGACGCCGGGGAGCGGCCGGCTGCGCTGGTCGGCCGGGGTGAACGGGCGGATCTACGGGACACCGGCCGTCTCCGCCGGCCGCGTCTTCGTGCCCTCGTCCGACGGCGGCTCGCTGACCGCCTTCTCCACGCGCGGCCGGTACCTCTGGCGCATCGATACCGGCAGCTACGTCTACTCCTCGCCGGCGGTCTGGGGCGGGAACGTCTACTTCGGCTCCTACAACGGCCTGCTCTACAGCCTCTCGGCGCGGAGCGGGAGCATCCGCTGGTCGGTGTCGACCGGCGGCCCGGTCTCCGGCGCGCCCGCGGTCGTCGACGGGGTCGCGTACGCGGGGAGCTTCGCCCACCGGATCGTCGGCGTGGACGCCGACACGGGCCGCGTCCTGCTCCGCTTCCCGCACGGCGAGTACGTGCCCGTCTCCGGGAGCGGCGGCCGGCTGCTCCTGCACGGCTATTCGCGGCTCTACGCCGTCGAGTCCTCGAGCCCGCCTCCGCCGGTGCGAATGACCGCCGGCCGACGGAAAGGGCACTCTTGACCCCTGAGGCCGTCGACGTTCTCGCGGCGCGCTACGGCGCGTTCCCGGCCACCCGTGCGAACGTCGGCCTGCCTGCGACGTCGAGCGGCCGAAAGCGTCGAGTCACGACCGTCCCGAGCCGCCGGCTGATCATCCGCATGACTCGGCCGCCGATCACGCCGTACAGCCGGTACTCCGGGACGACAGGGCCCCAGAGCGCCGACGGGGTCGCAGGCGCCTGGCCAGCGACGCAGCCGTCGTCGTAGTGGCCGCGCAGATCACGGCCGGTGGCGAGGTGCAGGCAGCCGGCCGGGCCGCGGAGGAGGGCGGCCCACCCGGTCTGGGTGCGAAGGAGCGCGGGCGGGCCGATCGTCTCCGCCGGCGCCAGGCTGAGCACGGCGCGGTTGCCCGGATCGCCGTCGAACATCGCGCCGTCGCTGCCCGAGACCTCGGTAGCGGTCCGGAGCTTGATGCAGGCCTGTCCGGTGACCGGGCAGGCGTTCGTAGCCGGCTCGAAGCGCAGCCCGTACAGCAGGACGATCGCGCCCGCATCGTCGACGGCGAAGCTCGGCGCGAAGCTCCCCGCGGTCGCGCGCGCCGCATCCTCGGGCGAGGCGAGTTGGACGCTATAGCCTGCAGAGCCCTTCCCGGTCAGGGCGCCGCCCGCGCCGACGGCGAAGCGCCGCACCGTCCCGGAAAGGCCGTCCGCCGAGAGCGTCGGCGAGTCGTAGACGTAGAGGGTGGCGCCGCGCCGGACAGGCGAGGGCACCGTGCCGGGCCACGAGGCGAGCGGCGCGCTGAAGCGAACCCCGTCGCTCGAGGTCAGGAGCGACGCGGTCCCGCCGCCGGCGACGGCGAGCAGAACGCGCGCCGGCCGGGTAGCGGTCTCGGCGGGGGGCACGGCCAGGGCGAGCGCACAGGCGGTCAGGAGCAGGACCTTTTCGCGCACGGACGCTAACCTTGACCGAAGCCCCGGTCGCCATGCGCCTCGCCCTCGCCGCAGCAGCCGCCGTCGCGCTCCTCGCCGTCCTGCCTGCCGGATCGGCCGTGCGCCCCACAGCGTCTGCCCTGATCGCACAGGGAATCGCCCGCGCCGACCTGACGTCGACCGAGAAGGCGCAGTACCGCGCTGTCCTCGCCCGGGCCCGAGCCGAGGCCTCGCGCCTCCCGAAGCTGCGTGCGCAACTCCTGCAGAACGTGCTCGCGGACGTCGCCGCGCAGTGGCGCGGGTACACCCGCCCGCGCGCCCTCGTGCTCTTCTCGACGCTCGCTTTCAACGGGGCGTGGCTTGCGCACCACGCCGTCTGGGGCGACCACCCGGACCTCACCGGCGACGACGGCGTCGTCTATCGCTTCTTCTGGTCGCACGGATACGTCTTCCACCCGCTCGCGAACTTCGCGAAGCTGAACGAGACCACGTCCTCGGGCGACTACGACCGGACCGAGCGGCTGGCGCAGGGGCTGCTCGCCCGCGCCACCCCGGTCGGATCGAAGCTCGTCTGGGAGTACGAGTTTCCGTTTGCGCTCGGGCGCGCGCCGTGGACGTCGGGGATGGCGCAGGCCGTCGCCGCCCAGGCGCTGGCACGCGCCGGCGACCTGCTCAGCGACCCTGCGCTGCTGGACGCGGCCGACGGCGCCTACGCCTCTGTGCCGGGCCTGCTCTCGACGGACTCGCCCGCCAAACCGTGGGTCGCCCTCTACAGCTTCGACCGCACGCCCGTGCTCAACGCGCAGCTGCAGGCGGCTCTCTCGGTCGGCGACTACGCCGCGCTCACCGGCGAGCCCTCCGCCGAGACCTTCGCGAACCGCCTGACGGCGTCGGCGGAGGCATTGCTGCCGCGCTTCGATACCGGGTACTGGTCGCGCTATTCGCTCCATGGTGACGATTCCCCGCTCCACTACCATGACTACGTCATCACGCTGCTCCGCAAGCTCGCCGCGCGCACCGGCGAGGCGGGCTGGAGCGAGACCGCCGATCGCTTCCGAGCCTACGAGACCCAGCCGCCAGTGATCCGCGTCGGAGGGATTCCGGCGACGCTGTACCCGCGGCCTGCGGACGGCTACCCAGACCGTGCGCGGATCCACTTCTGGCTCTCCAAGCGTTCGGCGGTAACTCTGCGCGTCGGGCACACGGTGATGAGCGAGACGCTCGGGCACGGGGAGCACACGTTCGTGTGGGAGCCGGGGAAGAACGCACTTCCCGGGACGTACTATCCGCGGCTGACCGCGGTCGGGGTGACCGGGCAGCGCGTCGAGAAGAGCCTCCCCCCGGTCAGGATCGCCCGCGGTCCTCGGCAGCGATGAGGGCGCTCTGGCTCGCGGCCGCGGCGGCCGTGCTCGTCCCGGCCCTGCCCGCGCAGAGCGGCGAGCGCCTCCGGCCCGTCCCGATCCTCATGTACCACGTGATCAGCTCCCCGCCGGCGGACGCGCCCTACCCCGAGCTGTACGTGCCGCGGGCGAGCTTCGCGGCCGAGGTCGGCTGGCTGGCGCGCCACGGCTACCACGCGGTCACGCTCCAGGATGTCTTCGACTCCTGGCGCGGTGCCCGGACGCTGCCGGCGAAGCCGATCGTCCTCTCGTTCGACGACGGCTACCTCAGCGACCTCACCAGAGCGCTTCCGGTCCTGAAGGCGCGGCACTGGCCGGGCGTGCTCAACCTGGAGGTCGCGAATCTGAAGCCGGTCTGGGGAATCCGCCCCCCCGGCGTGAGGAAGCTGATCCGCGCGGGCTGGGAGATCGACGCGCACACGCTGACGCACCCTGACCTGACGGCGGTCGGCGCGGCGCAGCTGCGGGACGAGGTCGCGGGCTCGCGCGCGGCGATCCGGAAGGCCTTCCACGTCCCGGTCAACTTCTTCTGCTATCCGGCCGGGCGGTACAACGACACGGTGATCGCAGCGGTGCAGGCGGCGGGCTACCTGGGCGCGACGACGACCAACTACGGCCTCGCGAGGCCGGGCGATCTGTACACGCTCGCGCGCGTCCGCGTCAACGGCACCGACAGCATCGCCACGTTCGCGAACAGGCTCGAGGCTCTGCACGCGTGAGAGCACGCTGGCGGTGGTTCGTCGCCGGCGGGGCGATCGCGCTGCTCTGCGTCGTCGGCGCCGGCGTCGGCTACTACCTCTACGTCTCCGGGCAGGGCGCCGACATCCGCGGCTCCTCGACCGTCGAGTTCGTGCCGACCGAGGCGCCGCCGACGACGATCCCGAAGCCGGCGCCGCGTCCGAAGTCCCGCGAACACGAGTCGCCGGCGCTGACGCGCATCGACTGGCCGACCTTCGGCTACGACGCCCGCCGCCTGCGCTACTTGCCGAGCGGCCTCGCGCCGCCCTTCAGGGTCGCCTGGGTCTTCCACGGCCGCCACCTGCTCGAGTTCCCGCCGACCGTCGCCTACGGGCGCGCCTACATCGCGAGCAATCCCGGCATGCTGTTCGCGGTGCAGGCCGCGACCGGGCGGACGAGCTGGCGCTACCGGTCGGGCCGGTGCGCGGCGGCCTCGCCGGCGGTCGCGGGCGAGGTCGTCTACATGGCGTTCCTCAACAAGCGGCGGCCGGGGAAGGAGGCCTGCAACGCGGCGCCGTCCACCCCCGGGATCGACGGTGAGGTCGTCGCCCTCGACGCTCGCACCGGCCGCCTGCGCTGGCGCCGGCTGATCGGCCCGAGCGAGACCTCGCCGCTCGTCGCCGATGGTCGGGTCTACGTCGGGGACTGGCACGGGGACGTCTCTGCACTCGATGCCAAGACCGGTCGCCTGCTGTGGCGCTACCGCACCGGCGGCCAGGTCAAGGGTGCGCTCGCGCTCGCCGGCCGGCGCCTCTACCTCGGCTCCTACGACCACCACGTCTACGCGCTGTGGGCGGGTACTGGGAAGCTGATCTGGCGCGGCTCGGCCCAGGAGCGCTTCGGCGGCCGCGGGACGTTCTACTCGACTCCTGCCGCCGCGTACGGCCGCGTCTACATCGGCTCGACCGACGGCAAGGTGTACTCGTTCGGCGCGACGAGCGGCCGGTTGCGCTGGTCGCAGTCCACCCACGGCTACGTGTACGGGTCGCCGGCGATCTGGAACAAGCTCGTCCTCGTCGGCTCGTACAGCAAGCGCTTCTATGCGCTCGACGCGGCCACGGGCGACGTCGTGTGGCAGTTCGAGGCAAACGGCCCGATCTCGGGCTCGGCGACCGTGCTCGGGAACATCGTCTACTTCTCGACGCTCGAGGGCCGGACGTACGGCTTGAACGCGAAGACCGGCAAGCGGGTCTGGAGCTTCCCCGACGGCAAGTACTCGCCGGTCGTCGCCGGGCCCGACCGCGTCTACCTGGTCGGCTACACGAAGATGTACGGCCTGGTTCCAGCTAGAGTCGCCGCCCAGTGAGCAGGGCTCCGGCTCCCCCGCCTGATCTCGACGCCGAGCAGGAGGTCGACTTCGGCCGCTACTGGCGAGCGATCGCGGCGCGCTGGTGGCTTCCGGTCGGCGGCCTGATCGCGGGGCTCGTCATCGGCTACCTCGTCTCGCTCGGGACGAATTCCACGGGCTACAAGGCGACGGCGCAGGTCTACCTCGGTCAGCCGCTCGCTCCCGGCGGGAGCGCAAGCGTCATCCCGGTGCCGACGTCCCTCGGCCTCGTGACGAACTACGTCGATGCGGACTCGACGATCCGCAGCGTGGCCTCGAG
>JBKOVL010000112.1:0-13285 GCA_046723895.1 Actinomycetota bacterium
GGTCCTCGCTGAGCAGGAGGATGCCGACCTCGTGGCCGGCCGCCTCGCGCAGGTAGGCGTGCACGGTCTCGATCGCCCCGACGTCGAGACCGCGCGTCGGTGACGCCGCGACCAGCACGCGCGGGTGGCCCGAGAACTCGCGGCCGAGCACGAGCTTCTGCAGGTTGCCGCCGGAGAGCTCGCGGACGCGCGCGCCGGTGCCCGGCGCCTGCACGCGGTAGCGCTCAACGAGATCGGCGGCGGAGCCCCGGATCGCACGCCACGCCAGGAGCGGGCCCCGCGAGACGGGCGGACGGCGGTACGTCTTCAGGACGGTGTTCTCGGCGATGCTGAGGCTGGGCGCCACGGCCGTGCCGAGGCGGTCCTCGGGGACGTGCGCGATGCCTGCAGCGATCGCCGCGCGCGGATCGCCGGTGCGCAGCCGCAGCCCCTCCACGCGCACCGCGCCGCCGGCCGCCGGCCGCATCCCTGTGATCGCCTCGGCGAGCTCGCGCTGCCCGTTCCCGGCCACTCCCGCGACGCCGAGGACCTCGCCGCTGTGGACGGTGAACGACATCCCGCGGACCGCCTCCTCGCCGCGGTCGCCCCGGACGACGAGGTCCTCGACCTCGAGGGCGGGCTCGCTGCGCGGGGGCGAGGAACGCGACTGCCGCTGCGCCAGCTCCACCTGGCGGCCGACCATCAGTGCCGCGAGCTCGCGCGAGGTGGCATCGGCCGCAGCGACGGTCGCGACGTTCTTCCCGCCGCGGAGCACGGTCACGCGGTCGGCGACCGCCTTCACCTCGTGCAGCTTGTGCGAGATGAAGATCACGGTTCGCCCTTCCTTGGCCATTGTGCGCAGGGTGGCGAAGAGCGCCTCGGATTCCTGGGGCGTTAGCACCGCGGTCGGCTCGTCGAGGATCAGGATCCGCGAGTCGCGGTAGAGGACCTTGAGGATCTCGACCCGCTGCTGCTCGCCGACCGACAGCTGCCAGACGCGCGCCCCGGGGTCGACGGCGAGGCCGTAGCGGCGCTCGATCTCCGCGACCTGACGCTCGATCTGCCGTGGGCGGAGGATGAACCGGCGCGCCTCCTCGCGGTGCTCGCCGAGGACAATGTTCTCCGCGACCGTGAACGGCCAGACGAGGCGGAAGTGCTGGTGAACCATCCCGATCCCGGCCTCGATCGCGTCGCTCGGCGAGTTGAAGTGCACCGGTCGGCCGTAGAGCCAGATCTCGCCCTCGTCCGGCCGGTAGAGACCGGTGAGGATGTTCGAGAGCGTGCTCTTCCCGGCACCGTTCTCGCCGAGGAGCGCGTGCACCTCGCCGGGCGCGGCGTCGAAGTCGACCGCGTCGTTCGCGAGCACGCCTGGGAAGCGCTTCGTGATGCCCCTCATCGAGACAGCGGGAGAGGCGCCGGGGTCGCCGGCGCCTCTCTGCTCTGGTAGCTGGTTCGGGGCCTGCTGCCCCACTCGCCTAGCCGGGTGGCTGGACGTGGGAGACGGATCCGATCACGCCGCGCACGAGCCACTGCATGGAGTAGAGCGCAGCGATGCCTGCCTTGGTGTTCGGGTCGAGGCACTTGCCCTTCGGGATCCTGAGCTTGCCGGCCTGGTCGAAGACCGGCCCGCAGAACTCGTTCCACTTGCCGGAGACGATCAGCCGCTTCTTCGCGGCGATCGCCGCCTTAGTCTTCGCCGAGACGCTCGGCCCGTAGGGCGCGAGGCCGGTAAAGCCGTCCTTGATCGAGCCGTAGTAGAAGCCGGGCTTCCACGTCCCTGCCATCGCCTCCTTGACGCGCTTGAGGTAGTACAGGCCCCAGTTGTAGACGGACGCGGTCAGCCACTGCTTCGGCGCGAACTTCTTCGCATCGGAGTCGTAGCCGACCCAGGGGATGCCGTTCTTCTCCGCGAAGACGCCCGTCGCGGGGCTGTCCACGTTCTGCCCGAGCACGTCGGCGCCGGCCGAGTGGAGCGCCTTGGCCGCCGCGGTCTCCTTCGGCGGCGAGAACCATGAGTTCGTCCAGACGAGCCTCACCTTCGCACCCGGGTGCGTCGCCTGGGCTCCGAGCGTGAAGGCGTTGATGTGGCGGACGACCTCGGGGATCCCGTAGGCCGCCACATAACCGATGACGCCCTTCTTGGTCGCGGCCCCGGCCGCCATGCCGGAGAGGTAGATCGTGTCCTCCGCCGCTCCGAAGTACTCCGCCTGGTTCGGCTTCACCTGCAGGCCCGTTGCCTGCTCGAACAGGACCTTCGGGTACTTCGCGTAGAGCTGGCCGTTGACCCCGAGCTCGAACTGGCCGAAGGACGTCCCGAAGATCATCTGGTATCCGTCGCGCACGAGCCCGGCGACGATCTGCGGCACGGAGGCATTGCTGAACACGTTTTCCTTGTAGGTCGTCTGCACCTTGTCTCCGAGCACCTTCTGGACGTACAGGCGCCCCGTGTCATGGGCCTGCGACCAGCCGCCGTCGTTGTGCGGGCCCGGGTAGATCCAGGCGACCTTGAACGCCGCCTCCTTCTTCGCAGGCTTTGCCGCTGCGAGGCCGGCCAGCGACGCGGCCGCTGCGACCAGGCACGCGATCAGCGCGCCCAGCACCAACTTCTGTCTCTTCATAGAGCCCTCCCGAATGCCGTTGTACGCCCGAGCGCCGACTATAGAACGCCTGCGGCAGGGACCGGAAGGGCGAATCGGGGTAAGGTCGATCTCCTGTGACATTGCTGCTGCAAAACGGCTGGATCTGCCCGATCGACGATTCAAGGGCCGAGCACGAGAGCGGCTGGGTTCTCGTTCGGGACGGTCTCGTGGAGAAGGTCGGGAGAGGCATGCCGCCGGCGGCCGAGTCGGTTGTCGACCTCGGCGGGGCGGTCGTCACACCGGGCCTCGTCAACAGCCATCACCACCTGTACCAGACGTTGACGCGGGCGCGGGCGCAGGAGGCGACGCTCTTCGAGTGGCTGCGCGAGCTGTACCCGGTCTGGGCCCGGATCGACGCCGAGTCCGAGCACGCGGCCGCACGCACGGGGCTGGCCGAGCTCCTCCTGTCGGGGTGCACCACGGTCTTCGACCACCACTACGTCTTCCCTCGCGGGCGCTCGGGGCTGATCGAGGCGGAGGTGCAAGCCGCACACGAGCTCGGGGTGCGCCTCGTCGTCTCGCGGGGATCGATGGACCTCGGCGAGTCGGACGGCGGGGTTCCGCCAGACTCGCTGGTCGAGTCGATCGACGAGGTGCTCGCCGACACGGAGCGGCTCGCGGGGCTGCAGGACGAAGACGGGATGGTGCAGCTCACGGTGGCGCCGTGCTCACCCTTCTCGGCGACGCGGGAGCTGATGGCCGAGTCCGCCGCACTTGCGCGGCGGTTGGGGCTGCGCCTGCACACGCACCTCGCGGAAACCGTCGAAGAGGACGTGTACTGCCGGGAGCTCTACGGCTGCAGCCCCGTCGACTACCTCGAGCAGCTCGGCTGGATCGCCGGCGACGTGTGGTGCGCGCACTGCGTCCATCTCTCTGCGGAGGACGTCACCGCGTTCGGGCGTGCCGGGGTCGGCGTCGCCCATTGCCCCACCTCGAACCTGCGGCTCGGCGCCGGTGTCGCGCCGGTGCGGGCCATGATCGACGCCGGCGTGCCGGTCGGGCTCGGGGTTGACGGCTCGGCCTCGAACGAGCGCAGCGACCTCTTCTTCGAGGTCAAGCAGGCGGTGCTCGTCGCCCGCGGGCGCGGCGGTCCGCAGGCGATGACCGCCCGGGACGCGTTGTGGCTCGCGACACGCGGCGGCGCCGCAGTGCTGGGTCGTGACGACATCGGGCAGCTGGCGCCCGGCCGACGCGCGGACATCGCCGTCTGGCGGACCGACGGCCTCGAGCTCGCGGGGGCCGAGCCGGATCCCGTAGCCGGCCTCGTCTTGTCCGCGCCGCACCGCGTCGACCGCCTCTACATCGCCGGCGAGCAGGTCGTCCGCGACGGCCACCTCGTCCGCGCCGACGAGGCCGAGATCGCGCGCGAGCACCGCAAGCAGGCCAAGCGGTTCCCTTAACAGTGCCTGGCACCGGAAAGACGCTGGAATCGCCGGAAACGCGCAGGCCTTCTTAACAGTGCCTGGCACTGAGAAGATGCGCGCGTGATCTCGACGCACATCCTTGACACCGGCCGCGGGGAGCCCGCCCCCGGCGTCCGCGTTCAGGTCTTCCGCGGCGAGGAGCTCGTCGCCGAGCACGAGACCGACGACGACGGCCGGATCCGCGAGCTCGCGGACGCCGCGCCGGGCACCTATCGCCTCGTCTTCCATCCCGACTCGCCGTTCTTCCGCCGCGTCGAGGTCGAGGTCGAGATCGAGGCCGGCCGCGACTACCACGTCCCCCTCCTGCTCTCGCCGTACGCGTGCGTGATCTACCGCGGCAGCTGAGTCGCGAGGAGCTCTCCGAGCTGTTCGAGGGCGACACCGCGCTCGTCCGCCGCCTCGCCAAGGTCGAGAACCCGCTGGGCGAGGCACGGCGCATCGCTCGCCGGCTCAGCGAGGACGAGAAGCTCGAAGCGCTGAACGCCCACCCGGCGATCGGACACCAGACCGGCCTCTCCAGGCGGTCCGCGGCCGAGCAGGGCGCGGACGCCGACCCCGCGGTGCTCGAGGAGCTCGCGCGCCTGAACCGCGACTACGAGGAGCGGTTCGGCTTCCGCTTCGTCGTCTTCGTCAACCGCCGGCCGAAAGGGGAGATCCTGGAGGTCTTGCGCAAGCGAATACGGCGCACCCGCGAGCAGGAGCTGGACGCCGCCGTCGAGGAGCTCGTCGCGATCGCGGAGGATCGATGGCGCATCTCCTAGCGGACTACACGACCGACTGGCTCGACCTCATCTTCCGCTGGTTCCACGTCGCGGCCGCGATCGTCTGGATCGGCACGTCGTTCTACTTCGTCGCCCTCGACAACCATCTGCTCGAGCCCGAGCGCGAGCTGGACCGCGAGGAGGGCGTCGGCGGCGAGTCGTGGGAGATCCACGGCGGCGGCTTCTACCGGATCCACAAGTTCCTTATCGCTCCGCCGTACCTGCCGAAGCCACTGCACTGGTACAAGTGGGAGGCGTACTGGACCTGGCTGTCCGGGTTCGCCCTCCTCTGCATCGTCTACTACACCGACGCCCGCCTGCGGCTGATCGACCCCGAGGTTGCCGACCTCGACCCGTGGCAGGCGATCGTGATCTCGATCGCGCTGCTCGTCGTCGCCTGGTTGGTCTACGACCTCGCCTGCCGCGCGTTCGGCTCGCAGCCGCTGCTGCTCGCGGGCGTCATCCTGGCCGCCGTGACCGCAACCTCGTACGGAGTGTCGCAGCTCTACCAGCCGCGCGCGGCCTACCTCCAGGTCGGCGCCATGCTCGGGACGATCATGGTCGCGAACGTCCTGCTCGTGATCATCCCCGGTCACTGGGAGCTCGTCCGGGCGAAAGAGGCGGGCCGCACACCGGACCCGAAGCCGGGGATCGTCGGCAAGCAGCGCTCGGTGCACAACAACTACCTGACGCTGCCGGTTCTCTTCAGCATGCTCGCCGGCCACTTCCCGTTCGTCTACGGACATGACGACGCCTGGGCCGCGCTGGTCGCGCTGATGGCTGTCGGCGCGGCGATCCGCCACTACTTCAACCGGCGGCATGCGGGGGAGACGCTGTGGTGGATCCCGGTCGGCTGCGCCGCGGCGATTGCAGCGATCGCGGTGTGGCTTCGCCCCCACACGGCCTCGCCTGCGCCGGGCTCGGCCGCCGTCCCGTTCGCGACCGCCCACCGGATCGTCCAGCAGCGGTGCGTGCCGTGCCACTCACAGCACCCGACTCAGCCCGGCTTCACCACCGCGCCCGCGGGCATCGTCCTCGACACGCCGGAGCAGATCCACGCGCTCGCCCCGCAGATCCAGAGCGTCGCGGTCGCGTCCACGCTCATGCCGCTCGGCAACGCGACGAAGATGACGCAGGACGACCGTGACCTCCTCGGCCGCTGGATCGCCCACGGTGCGAGGATCAGGTGATGCTGCGCATCGCCGTTGCCGGGTACGAGCTGACCGCGCGCTGGGAAGAGGACCGCTCCCCGCGCACCGTCGCCTTCGTCCGCACGATGCTCCCGTACGAGAGCAAGCTGATCCAGGCCCGCTGGAGCGGGCAGGCGGCGTGGATCCCGATGGGCGACCACCACGTCGGCGACCTCGGCCTCGAGGACCCAACGAGCTACCCGGCCCCGGGGCAGCTGCTCCTCTACCCCGGCGGAGTGAGCGAGGTCGAGATCCTCTTCCCGTACGGCGAAGCCTGCCTCGCGAGCAAGGCAGGCCAGCTCGCCGGCAACGTCTTCGCAAGCGTCGTCGAAGGACTCGAGCACCTCCCGGCGATCGGCGAGCTCGTGCTGTGGCGGGGAGCGCAGCCGATCCGCCTCGACGACTCGTGATCGCCCACTGGGACGAGGTCGAGACTCGTGTCCTCGAGCGGGGTCCGATGCGACTGACCCGAGTCGACCTCGGCGAGCGATCGGCTCCGACCGGATCGGCGTCGCGCTCCTGAAGGTGCAGCCGGCGGGCGGTCGTCGCCTGTCCACTGCGAGCTCGCCGAGGAGGAGATCTTCACGTGCTGCGCGTGACCCCGGACGGCGACCCATACGTGCCTCACTGCCACTCCGCCGAGGAGGAGATCTTCGTGATCCTCGAAGGAGCCGGGACCGTCCGGGTCGGCGACGAGGAGCACCCCGTCCGTCCCGGTCACACGATCTCACGCCGCCCTGGAACCGGCATCCCGCACTCCTTCGCCGCCAGCCACGGGCCGTTCACCCACCTCGCCTACGGGACGCGCGAGCCGAACGACATCGCCTACTACCCCGAGACAGGCGAGGTCTGGCTTCGCGGCGTCGACGCCCGGCTACGGACGCACTGATCCGGGAAGCCCTCGCCCAGGCGCCCGACCAACCCAGGCCCTCGGAATTCGAACGATGGTCAGGTGTGTCGAGCCGGCCGGCCGGGATAGTCTCTCGGTCCATGGCCGACGACTGGCGCGTGACCGCGACGCTGCACGACGCCGATTTCGTGGACCGTTTGCTCGAACGTCTCCGGCGCCACGAGCTCGAGGAGGACGTGGTCGAGCGGCTCGGCGGACGGGTCGCCGTGACCACCGGCCCTGCACATGTCTTCGTCTACGCCGACAGCGAAGGCGCTGCGGGGCAGGCTGAAGGGGTCCTCCGCGACGTATGCGCAGCTCACGGATTCGAGGCGGAGGTGACCGTGGACCGGTGGCATCCTGCCGAGGAGCGCTGGGAAGACGCGCGGGTTCCGTTGCCGCAGACCGAATCGGAGCAACGCCGCGAGCGCGAGCGTCTCCGAGAACAAGAAACGGAGCAGTCCCAGCGGACGGGTCTCGCCGAGTGGGAGGTTCGGGTCGAGCTCGACTCGCACGACGATGCTGCGACCCTCGCGGAGAAGCTCAGCGCCGAAGGGATGACTCCGGTCCGTCGCTGGAAGTACCTCGTCGTAGGCGCGAACAACGAGGACGAGGCGAGGGAGCTGGCGGAGCATGTGCGCAGGGAAGCACCGCGTGGCAGTGCAATCTCGGTCGAGGCCGGCCCAGCGATGGCACGGGAGGGGACCGCCGGGACCCGCTTCGCGGCGTGGTTCGACTAGAGACGCCCTAGCGCGGCCGCTCGCGCACCTCGTGGTCGCCGCTGCCCCGCGGTGACACCTCGAGGCCGAACGGATTGATCGGCTTCGGGCTCGTGTTGACGATCACGCTCTTCGTCTCCAGGTACAGGTCGAGGGTCTCAAGCCCGAGCTCGCGCCCGAAGCCGGACTGCTTGTAGCCGCCGAACGGGATGCCGGGGAACGCCGTATACGGCATGTTGATCCCGACCGTGCCGGCCTTGATCCGCGCCGCGATCCGGTGGCCGCGCGCCGGGTCGCCCGTCCAGACCGTCGCCATCAGCCCGTAGCGGACGTCGTTCGCGATCTTGATCGCCTCGGCCTCGTCCTCGAACGGGATCACGGTCACGACCGGGCCGAAGATCTCCTCCTGCGCCACCGTCATCGAGTTGTCGACCTGGGAGATCACGGTCGGCGGGTAGAACGCGCCTGCGCCGTCGGCCGGCTCCCCGCCGAGCACGACTTCGGCGCCCGCGACACGGCCCTGCTCGACGAAGCCGTGCACCTTCTCGCGATGCTCGGTCGAGATCAGCGAGCCGACCTGTGTCTCCGGGTCGAGCGGGTCGCCGACCTTCAGCGACCGCGCCTTGTCCGCGAATTCCGAGACGAAGTCGTCGTAGACCGAGCGCTCGACGAGCACGCGCGAGCGGGCCTCGCAACTCTGGCCCGCCGAGTAGTAGATCGACCAGACCGAGCTCGGGATCGCGCTCTCGAGATCAGCGTCGGCGAACACCAGGTTCGGGCTCTTGCCGCCGAGCTCGAGGATGAGCCGCTTCACCGGGTCGGAGGCGAGCCGCATGATCTCGGAGCCGGTCGCCGTCGACCCCGTGAACGCGATCTTGTCGACACCCGGGTGGCGCACGAGGTAGGCCCCGGTCGTCGGACCGGGCCCCGGCACGACGTTGATCGAGCCGGCGGGGAAGCCGACCTCGGTCGCGAGGTCGGCGAGCCGGAGGGCGCTCAACGGTGTCTTCGAGTCCGGCTTCAGCACGACGGAGCAGCCGGCGGCGAGCGCAGGCGCGAGCTTCCAGGTCGCCATCATCAGCGGGTAGTTCCACGGCACGATCGCGCCCGCGACGCCGGCCGGCTCCTTCAGCGAGTAGAAGAGCAGGGAGCCGCCGATGGGGTTCGAGCGCCCGCCGATCGAGCCAATCGCCGAGCCGTAGAAGCGGAAGTTCTCGACCGCCTGGAAGAGCTCGGCCTTGACCGAGGAGATCGCCTTGCCGACGTTGCGCGACTCGAGCTCCGCAAGCTCGGCACGGTTCGCGGCGATCGCGTCGGCGAGCGCGTGCAGGAGCCGGGAGCGCTCCGTCGGCGCGGTCTTCCCCCAGTCGCCGCCGAGCGCGCCGCGTGCCGCCTCGACCGCGCGGTCGACCTCCGCTTCGCCGGCGAGCTGAACCCGTGCGAGCGGCTCGCCGGTCGCCGGCTCGACGAGCTCGCGAGTCTCGGAGCCCTCGGCCCACTCGCCGCCTATGAACAGGCCCGCCTCGCGCTCCGCCGTCGCGCTCACGAGCCGGACGATACCGGCGAAAGCAGATCCGAGACACGCAGGTGCTCGGTCAGGAGCCGCGCGAAGCGGGCTGGATTACCCTCGACCCAGGCCCGGCAGAGCTCCCCGCCGGCGGAGTAGTTGATCACGTACGCACGCCAGGTCGGGTCGGTGACGAAGCGGACGCTTTGCGCCGCCTGCTCAGGCGTGACAAGGCCCCAGCGCTCGACGTACGCCCGCGCCTCGTCGATCGACGCGCCGTCTTCGTGGATCATGAGCGCGGCATCCAGGCCGAGCCGCCTGAGCGGTCGCCGCACCTCGCGCATCCTGCGTTCGGCCTCGAAGTCGTACTCGAGGCCGTGCCGGCGGAGCAGCTCCGCGATGTGGGCCAGGACGTCGTCGTCGAGGACGATCGTCGGCCCGGTCTCCGCAACACCTTCCTGCAGCAGCGCAGCGGGCGTGGGCACGAGCTGGATCGACTCCTCGACCTCGCCGCGTTCGCGGATGAACAGCTGCTCCTTCAGCGAGTGCTCCGTGTGGTGGCCCGGGTAGACCTCGTGCGCCGCGAGCTCGACGAGGTCGTCGCAGATGTCCGGAACGTCGAGGTTGACGAGGACTCGGCTGCGGAGACCGCCGAGGTAGTAGTTGAACGCCCACCACGGCTCGTCGCGCACCTCTTCGACGACGATTCCCTCACCTTCCGGCAGCTCGACCAGGTCGGCGACTCGAGCGTGCAGCACTTCGACGACGTTCCGCAGCGCCGGCACCACCTTCTCCGCCGGAACGATCTTCGGCTTGCGCCACAGCTCGTAGCGCTTGGCCAGATCGCCGGAACCGGGCAGCAGGTCCTCGAGCCGCTCGTGGACCGCCTCGTACACGTCGGTTCCGACCCGGCGCGGCCGGAGGCCGTAGCACCCCTCGACCTCGTCGGAGTACGAGAGCTCCTCGCCGGCGAGCACGCCGGCGTACGTCCGGAGGCCCTGCGCCTGGTCGCGCAGCCAGCCGTCCTCGAGCCCGCGGAGGAGCGCGTCGGCGTCGGCGACGAGCGCCCCCGGCTCGGCGAGCGGCTCGGCTGCGACCTCCTCCTTCAGCTCGTCAGGCCCGTAGTACGCATCGACGAGGCCGTCCACGTGCCTCCCGAGGCGGAGTCCGAGGAGGATGTAGTGCTCGGCTTCGTCTCTCACACGCGCTCGAAAAGCGCCGCCTGGCCCTGGCCGACGCCGACGCACATCGTCGCGAGCCCGTAGCGCCCGCCCCGCCGGCGCAGCTCGTGCAGAAGCGTGACAACGAGCCGCGCTCCGCTCATCCCGAGAGGGTGGCCGATCGCGATCGCCCCGCCGTTCACGTTCACCTTCGCGGGATCGAGCCCGAGGTTGCGGATGACGGCGAGGCTCTGCGAGGCGAAGGCCTCGTTCAGCTCGACCAGGTCGAGCTGCGCCGCGTCGATGCCGGCCCGGTCGAGCAGCTTGCGCACAGCGGGAATCGGGCCAATCCCCATCACCGGCGGAGCGACGCCGGCGACGGCCGAGCGGATGAACATGCCCAACGGCTCCACTCCGAGCTCCTTCGCCCGCCCCTCGCTCGCGATCACGAGCGCAGCGGCGCCGTCGTTGATCCCGCTCGAGTTGCCGGCCGTGACCGTCCCGCCTTCCCGAAACGCAGGCTTGAGCGCCGCGAGCTTCTCCGCGTCGGTGTCGGGCCGCGGGTGCTCGTCTCGGTCCAGCTCGCCCGCCGGGACGAGCTCGTCCGCGAAGCGGCCTTCCGCGTCGGCCGCCGCCCAGCGGCGCTGCGACTCGAGCGCAAACGCGTCCTGGTCCGAGCGCGACACGCAGTCCTGCTCGGCGACGTTCTCACCGGTCTCGCCCATCGACTCGAGCGCGAACATCGCCTCCATCTTCGGGTTCGGGAAGCGCCAGCCGAGCGTCGTGTCCCACACCGTCTGGTTCCCGCGTGGGAAACCCTGCTCCGGCTTCGCCATCACGAGCGGTGCGCGCGTCATCGACTCGACCCCACCTGCGACGAAGAGCTCGCCGTCCCCGGCGACGACCGCGTGACACGCGCCGACCACCGCCGAGAGCCCGGAGGCGCACAACCGGTTGACCGTGACGCCCGCCACCGCCTGCGGCAGCCCGGCGAGCAGCGCCGCCATCCGCGCGACGTTGCGGTTGTCCTCGCCGGACTGGTTCGCGCAGCCGAACCAGACATCCTCGATCTCCCCGGCGGGCACGCCGGCGCGCTCGACCGCGGCTGCGATCACCGTCGCGGCGAGGTCGTCGGGCCGCACCTCCGCAAGCCCGCCGCCGTAGCGGCCGACCGGGGTGCGAACGGCGGAGAGGATCACCGCCCTGGACATGCGGGGCACGCTAGCTGACGAAGTCCAGGTGGACCGGCGAGTCGAAGGCGCCGATTGCCTCGCCCCGCTGGAGCAGCTCGCGGACGGCCGCGCGGCCCTCCTCGCCGTAGTCCTGCGTCAGCTCGTTCACGTACATCCCGACGAAGCGGTCGCCGAGCGAGAAGTCGAGCCCGCGCCCGAACCGTAGCGCGTAGCGCATCGCCTCCTCCCGGTTCGCCAGCCCTGCCGCGATCGACTCCGCGAGCACCTCGGACAGGTCGTGCAGCCGCTCCTCGCCGAGGTCGCGGCGCGCGACGTTTGCGCCCAGCGGCAGCGGCAGCCCGGTCTCGAGCAGCCACCACTCGCCGAGGTCGACCACCTTCTGGAGACCTTGCTCCCGGTAGGTCAGCTGGCCCTCGTGGATCAGCAGGCCCGCCTCGGCCTCTCGGTCACGGACAGCCTCGAGGATCTCGTCGAAGGGCAGCACGCGATATCGGAAGTCGCCGAGGTACAGCCGCAGGACGAGAAAGGCCGTGGTCATCTTCCCCGGCACCGCGATCTCGACGTCGCGCAGCTCCTCCTTCGTCATCCCGCGGCGCGCGACGACGACGGGGCCGTAGCCGGAGCCCATGCTCGCGCCGTGGGGCAGCAGCACGTAGCGGTCCTGGACGAACGGGTACGCATGGAGCGAGATCGCCGTAACCTCCAGGCGTCCCTCGAGCGCCCACTCGTTCAGCGTCTGGATGTCGCGCAGTACGTGCTCGAACTCGAAGCCGCGCGTATCGATGCGCTCCTCGGCGAGCGCCCAGAACATGAAGGCGTCGTCCGCATCCGGGCTGTGGCCGAGCCGGATCAGCATGCGGGCCGCAGGCTACCTGCGCCCGAAGAACCAGCGCTCCAGCGGCCCGAGGATCTCGCTGCGCCGGAACGGCGCCTGGCGGACGGTCGAGCCGTCGCGCTCGGCGACGCTGACGTCGTCTTCGAGGGTCTCGTTGGCCGCGTCGAGCGCGTCCTGGAGCTCGTAGCCCTCGAAGACGTAGTCGTGGGCGCGCGGCTCGTCGCTCGGGCGGTGCTGCGGGTTGACGGCGCGGCCGACCGCCCAGACGCCGCCCTCCTTGCGCTCGATCCAGATCACGATCCGCTCGGGCGCGCCGCCGTCGTCGAAGCCGTCGATCACGCGCTCCGCAAACCGGCCCGCCTGCGACTTCCTGGGCAACTGGGCAAGGATACAATCGCCCGAGTGGGGGCGATCGGGAGGTTCTTTCGCGGGATCTTCTCGTTTCTCAGCGTACGCTCGTCGCAGGGCGACCGCATCGCCGCGTACGTGATCCGCGAGCACAACCGAGGCCGGGCGGTGGCCGACATCCTCGACGACCCCTACGTCCGCAACCGCTGCTCCCCGCAGGAGCTCGCGCGGCTCCTCGACCGGCCCGACCTGATCGAGGCGATCGGCGACGACATGGCCGAGGCTCGGGCAGCTGCCTCAGGGGCGGACTGAAAGGCACTTCCCGGCCTATTTCGCTTTCGCCGCCAACTCGACCACGCGCGCAGCCGCGGCGAGGTCCCAGGCGGCGAGCCCGTTCGACTTGAAGACGACGATGTCGTCGTCGGCCTGACGGCCGGGGAGCTCGCCTGCGACCACCTCCTGCAGCTCGTGCACCTCGAGCCAGTCGAGCACGCCCTGCCCCACGGGCTCGATCAGGTCGCCGGACTCGATCTTCGCGTCCTCGAGCGAGTCGCAGCACACGAAGGCGGCCCGCTCGAGCACCGCGTTGTCGAGCTCCCGCGCCTGGGGCAGGTTGGCGCCGGCCGCGCAGACCAGCGCGC
>JBKOVL010000253.1:0-9957 GCA_046723895.1 Actinomycetota bacterium
GATCCCGAGCGAGCCGAGCGCGAAGATCAGGATCAGCGAGATCGGCACGTCGGCGATCTCGCCGTTCACGTGGTAGTGCCAGATCTGCCAGCCCTCGCCCCACGGGATCACGCTGAACGCCGCGAGCGCGGTGAACGCCGCGAAGGCCGGCGCGAGGAGGTAGAGCACGTCGATCGCGGCAATCGGCGCGAACGCCTCCTTGCGCACCATCTTGATCAGGTCGGCAAAGGGCTGGAGGATGCCCCTCGGGCCGGCGCGGTTCGGGCCATAGCGTCGCTGCATCCGGGCGAGGAGCTTGCGCTCCCAGAGCGTCAGGAACGCCATCGCGATCAGCAGCACGTTGATGAAGATCAGCGCCTTGATCAGGCCGATCCACCAGGGCTCGCTCATACCCGCTCCGGCGCCGGCAAAGCCGGCACCTCCGCTCCCTGCGCGTCACCGTCGAGCCTACGGCACATGCTTGGTCACCTCCACCGCCTGGTCGAGCTCGCGCACGTGCTCCTCTGCGGCGCGCACAGCGCCCTCGACGAGCCGCCTGTCGATCCGGGCGCGTAGCTCGACCGAGGTGCCGTTCGACTGCACGGCCACGGCGTCGCCGGCGACGATCCCGCGCACCTCGGCATCCCGTGGCGACAGCTCGAGCGCCGGATCGGGGCGTTGGAACCGGAGCTCCTCGACCCGCTCGACGGCCGGCCCGGAGAAGAGCGGCCGGTAGCGGACGAGTCGCAGCGGGCCGCCGCCGGCCGTGGTCTCCGGTGCAGTGCCAGGCTTTGTCGTGGCGGCTGCCCTGTCGCCCCGTGGCGGGAGCTCGGCTTGCTCTTCCGCCGGGACGGCCCGGGCGTGCGGGTCGATCTCGACGCCGAAGCGCTCGGCGAGCTTCGCGATCCAGGCGATCTCATCGGGCGCCGGCGGGATCACCGCGCGGCGCAGGCGCTGCGGCCGGCCCTCGAGGTTGACCATTGTGCCGTCGCGCTCGAGGTAGCTCGTCCCCGGCAGGACGAGGTCGGCGAAGCCCCGCGCGGGCTCGGAGAACATCGTGATCGCGACGACGGCCTTGGCACGGAGCGCCAGTGCGCGGATCCGCGGGTCGGAGACCGCCTCTTCGCCGGAGATCAGCAGTACGCCGATCGCACCGCTCGTCGGTGCGGGGCCGCCTCCGCCCGCTGCGGCCCAGGCCTCGGTGACGGCACGGCCGTTCGGGGTGGCCGGCAGATACAAGGCTGCGTCCACGCCGAGCTCGTCGGCGAGCGCCGCCACGACGGCTCCGCCCTGGCCGCCGGGTCCCGACCAGATCAGCACAGGGCGCTCGGCGGCGCGGATTCGCTCCGCACACTGTTCGAGGACGACCTGGGCGGCCGTCCCCGGGCTTGCCTGGACCGTGCCCGCGACGCCGGCGGTGATCACCTCGACGCCGTTCCGTCGGGCGGCGCGAAGCCAGAGGTCGACGACGGGCGCGCGCTCCTCGACCGGGTGGTCGCCGATCACGACGACGAGGTCGGCGTCGCGGATGTAGGAGAGGGGCACGCGGAACGCGTCCAGCGCCGGCGCCGTCTGCTCGGGAAGCACGACCGCGTCCGAACCGAGGCCCTGCCGGACGAGTCTCGCGAGCGCCTCGGCCTGCTCGACCGTCTCCGACCCGGAGAGCGCGAGCAGGACGGGGCCGCTGCGGAGGATCCGCTCCGCATCGTCGAGCGCGTCGTCCCAGGAGAGCTCTTCGAACCGGCGCTTGCCGACCTTGCGCAGCGGATCGCGGACGCGGTCGGCCGCGTAGAGGTGCGTGAACGCGAACCGCCCCTTGTCGCAGAGCCAGCCCTGGTCGATCTCGGGATGGTTGCGCGAGAGGATTCGCTTGACCTTCCCCTCGCGCGTTGTCGCGGTGATGTTGCAGCCGACCGGGCAGAGGCCGCAGACGGACGGAACGTTCTGGATTTCCCACGGCCGCGCCTCGAAGCGGAACTGCGTCGAGGTCAGCGCGCCCACCGGGCAGAGCTCGATCACGTTGCCGGAGAACGGCGCGCGGTAGGGCTCGTCCTCGAAGGTGGCGATGATCGAGCCGGCGCCGCGCCCCCGCGCGACGAGCTGCCTGTCCTCGGCGACGTCCTCCGAGAAGCGGGTGCAGCGGTAGCAGAGGATGCAGCGCTCGCGATCGAGGGCGATCGTCGGCGAGATCGGGATCGGCTTCTCGAACGTCCGTTTCGGGAAGCGCATCCGAGTGTTGCCGGGGCCGTAGCGGAACGTCAGGTCCTGCAGCGGGCACTCGCCGCCCTTGTCGCAGACGGGGCAGTCGAGCGGGTGATTTACGAGGATGAACTCGAGCGTCGCCTCCTGGGCCTCGGCGGCCATGGCCGAGGTCGCGGCCGTCTTCACGACCATCCCGTCGGCAACGGTCAACGTGCAGGCGGCCTGTGGCTTCGGCGGGCCGGGCGCGACTTCGCAGAGGCACATGCGGCACGCGCCGACCGGCGGCCCCAGCCGCGGCTCGTAACAGAAGACAGGGATCTCGATCCCAGCAGAGGCGGCGGCTTCGACGAGGCCTGTTCCCGCCGCCACCTTGATCTCGACATCGTCGATGGTGACGGTGACGAGCTCGGGGCCGCCTCCGCTAGACATGGGCCTCCTCTAGCCATTCGGGCGTGCGCGAACGGCTGTGCTGCTCGCTCGGCGCAAGGATCCCCTCCAGCGAAGACCTGCCGCCGAAGGGACAGCGGCCCTGCTCGATGTGCGCGACGAACTCGTCGCGCCACTTGGCGATGTAGCTCGACACGGGGTACACGGCGAACTCGCCGAGCGCACAGAGCACCTTGCCGAGGATCCGCCCGTTGATCGACTCGAGCAGCTCGAGGTCGGACATGTCGCCGTCGCCTCGCTCGATCTTCTCGAGGATCTGCACCATCCAGCGCGTGCCCTCGCGGCACGGCGTGCACTTGCCGCACGACTCGTGCATGTAGAACTGCGTGGAGCGGAGGGCGAGCTGCACCATGCAGCAGCGGTCGTCGACGACGATCAGCGACGCGGCGCCGAAGAACGTCTTCAGCTCGGCGAGCGAGTCGTAGTCGAGCGGCACGTCGATCTGGTCGGGCGAGAGCGCGGGGACGGACGAGCCGCCCGGGATCACCGCCTTCAGCACGCTGCCCTCCGGGATCCCCCCGGCGCACTCGTAGATCAGCTCGCGCATGGGCGTGCCGAGCTCGAGCTCATAGTTGCCGGGGCGGACGACGTTGCCGGAGATCGAGAAGATCGCGGTACCCGGCGAGGTAGGCGTGCCCGTCTTCGCGAACTCCTCTGCGCCGATCGAGATCACGATCGGCAGCGTCGCGATCGTGCAGACGTTGTTGACCTGCGTCGGAGCGCCGTAGAGGCCCTGCACGGGCGGGAACGGCGGGCGCGGGCGCGGCTGGCCCCGCCGTCCCTCGAGGGAGTCCAGGAGCGCCGTCTCCTCGCCGCAGATGTACGCCCCGGCCCCCCGGTGGACGACAACGCGGACGTCCTCGAAGATCCCGGCCGCCTCGGCCTCGTCGGCGGCCGCCTGCAGTGTCTCGTACTCGGCCAGATACTCGCCGCGGATGTAGATGAAGACGTCCTTCGACTCGATTGCATGCGCCGCGATCAGGCAGCCCTCGATCAGCCGGTGAGGCACCTGGTCCATCACCTGTCGGTCCTTGAACGCGCCCGGCTCGGACTCGTCGGCGTTGACGACGACGTACTTGGGCTTCGGCGAGTCGCGCGGGATCAGCGACGCCTTCCGACCGATCGGGAAGCCGGCGCCCCCGCGGCCCCGCAGGTTCGCCTTCTGCATCTCCTCGATCAGCGCGTCCGCCGTCATCGCCCGGGCCTTCCCGAGCGCCGCATAGCCGCCGATCGCCGTGTACTCCTCCAGCTTCGTCAGGTCGCGCTCGTCGGCGCCCGCGAGCAGTGCGCTAAGCAGACCCACGGAGCTCCTCCACGATCCCGGCGGCGTCCTCGGGCTTGACAGACCGGCGGTGGCGGTTGTCGATCGCGACGATCGGTGCGTAGCCGCAGCCGCCGAGGCACTCGACCGCCCGGAGGGTGACCCCGTCGTCCGCGGTGGTCTCGCCGAGCCCCACGCCGAGCGCCTCCTCGAACGCCTCGACGACCCGCTGGGCGCCGACGAGCGCGCACGAGAGATTCGTGCAGATCTCGAGCATGTGCCGCCCGACGGGCTCGAGGTGGAACATGTCGTAGAAGGAGGCGACTGCCTGGCAGTACGCAGGCGTCAGGTCGAGCACCTCCGCCACCTCGCGCAACGCCTCGGGCGGCAGCCAGCCGTGCTCCTCCTGGGCGAACCGGAGCGCGGGCAGCGTCAGCGAGCGCCGGTCGGGGTAGCGGTGGGCGATCGCCTCTACCTTCGTCGCCAGGTCGCGGGGCGCGGCGGGCACTAGTGCTCCCGCTCCGGCGCCGGCCAAGCCGGCACCTCCGCTCTCTGTGAGCCTCCGTCGAGCCTACGGCTCATCGGTCGACCTCGCCCATGACGGTGTCGATCGAGCCGACGATCGCGATCATGTCCGCGACGAGGGCCTGCGAGACGAGGGTTGCGGTCGCCTCGAGCGCGGCGAAGGACGGCGCCCGGAACTTCACCCGCCACGGCTTCGGCCCGCCGTCGGAGACGAGGTAGCAGCCGAACTCGCCCCGCGCCGACTCGACCGCGACGTAGACCTCGCCCTCGGGGACGCGGTAGCCCTCGGTGACGATCTTGAAGTGGTGGATCAGCGACTCCATCGAGGTGTGCAGCTCGTGCCGCGGCGGCAGGACGACCTTGCGGTCGTCGGCGATCCACGCTCCCCCCGGCATTCCCTCGAGGCACTGCGCGATCATCCGGACGGACTCGCGCAGCTCGTCGACGCGGATCCGGTAGCGGTCGTAGACGTCGCCGTGGTGGTAGACGGGCACGTCGAAGTCGAGCTCGGGGTACGCGAGGTACGGCTCGTCGCGGCGCAGGTCCCAGTCGACGCCCGAGGCGCGCAGCACCGGGCCGGACTGCCCGAGCGCGATCGCGTCGTCGGCCGAGAGCAGCCCGACGCCGCGCGTGCGCTCGAGCCAGATCTTCTGGTTCGTCAGCAGCGTCTCGTACATGTCGACCGTCTGCGGGAACTCGTCGCAGAACTTCTTGCACTCGGTGAAGAAGCCGCGGGGGATGTCCTCGGCGAGGCCGCCGGCCTGGAAGTAGCGCGTGTGCATCCGCGCGCCGCCGATCAGCTCGAAGAGGTCGAGGACCTGGTCGCGCGCGTTGAAGCAGTACCAGAGCAGGCCGATCGCGCCGATCTCGAGCGCACTGGTGCCGAGCCAGATCAGGTGCGAGTGGATCCGGTTCAGCTCGAGCAGGAGCGTGCGCATCCAGGTCGCTTTCGGCGGTACCTCGATCGCGAGCAGCTTCTCGATCGCGGCCACGAACGCATACTCGTTCGCCTGGAAGGCGAGGTAGTCGATCCGCGGCGCGTACGTGACGCCCTTCCAGTAGGTCTTCTGCTCCATGTTCTTCTCGAAGCCCGTGTGCAGATAGCCGATCACCGCCTCCAGGCCGACGACGTTCTCACCGTGGAGGTCGACGATCAGCCGCAGGACGCCGTGCGTGGACGGGTGGTTGGGGCCGAAGTTGACTGTGAGGACGTCCTCGAGCTCGGGCCGCGGCTCGAGCGTCGTCGGCACCGGTGACGGGATCCGCGTGCCCTCGTAGATCGGCGCTTCAGGGCCAGGCCTGACCACGTCCCGCGTCCCTCGTCCGGGGGCGATGGCCATTAGCGGGTCACTCACTCCTCCCCCGAGAAGCGGACCGGCTCCCCGCCGATCGGGTAGTCCTTGCGGAGCGGGTGCCCTTCCCAGTCGTCCTCCATCAGTATCCGCCGGAGGTTCGGGTGCCCCTCGACCGCGATGCCCATCATGTCCCAGGCCTCCCGCTCGAACCAGTCGGCGGTCGGCCAGACCGACACGACGCTCGGCACGGCCTCGCCTTCGTCGAGCCAGACCTGCACCCTGACGCGGAGGCTGGATGCGCCGCCGGCAAAGCCGTCGGCGCCAGGCCCAGGCGCGCCCTCGGCGCGACCCATCGGGCGCTCGAGCCGGAGCAGGTGGTAATTCATCGCAAAACGGGCCGGCTTCCGGGCGGGCTTCCGGGCGAAGCCCTGCGACCCGGGCGCGTTGATGTCGCGGCCCCACACGTCGCCGATGTAACCGGCGACCTCACGGTCGTTCCAGCCCAGGTAATCGGTTGCCGCGATGTCGGAGAGGAAGCGGAACCCGAGCTCGTCGCGCAGGAACAGGCAGGCTTCGACGAGGTGTGCGGGGCCGACGACGAGCGTCGTCTCGCCGTGCGCCTCCTTCGTCTCGGCGAGGCCCGGCACGCCGTCGTACCGACTCGGTCTCGTGGTCTCTATTGGGCCACGCCCCGGATCTCGTACGCCGGCGGGACGCCGGCCAGCACCTTCTCGTGCAGGCGGACGATCCCCTCGAGCAGCGCCTCCGGCCGGGGCGGGCAGCCGGGCACGTGGATGTCGACAGGGACGATCTTGTCGACGCCCTGGAGGACCGTGTAGTTGTTGAACATCCCGCCCGAGCTCGCGCAGGCGCCCATCGCGATCACCCACTTCGGCTCCAGCATCTGGTCGTAGATCTGGCGGAGCGGCGCGGCCATCTTGTGCGCGACGCGCCCGGAGACGATCAGCAGGTCGGCCTGGCGCGGCGAGCCGCGGAACGCCTCCATCCCGAAGCGCGCGATGTCGTAGCGCGAGTCCACGATCGCGATCATCTCCATCGCGCAGCAGGAGAGGCCGAACTGGTCCGGCCACATCGACTTCGTCTGCGACCACGCCACCGCCTTCTCGAGCGTCGTCAGCATCACCTTCTGCTCGAGGTCCTCGAGCCCGACCTCCTGCTCGAAGACGCTCGGCCCCTTCGTCGGCCAGAGCAGTCTTTCCGTCCTGAGCCCGTAGTCCCGGAGCCGCTTCACCGCCACGCTGCTACCTCCACTCCAACGCCCCCTTGCGCCAGATGTAGACGTAGGCGACCGCGAGGATCGCGACGAAGAACAGGAACTCGAAGAACGCGAACCAGCCGAGCTCGTTGAGCGCGACCGCGAGCGGATAGAGGAAGACGATCTCGATGTCGAAGACGATGAAGAGCATCGCCGTCAGGTAGAAGCTGATCGTGAAGCGCTGCTGCTTCGGCGGACCCGTGGAGACGCCGGACTCGAACGGGATCGCCCGCGCCCGCGTTCGGCGTCGCGGACGCGTCGAGAACCAAAACGAGAACAGCACCATCGAGAGCGGGATCGCGAGCGCGAGCAGCCCGTAGATCAGGAACGGCAACCAGCTGTGCAGCACGCCCCGCTTCCTCCTCCGTCAGCCCTTCGGGCGCGGACCTTAGCAAGCACCACAGAGTGCGCACGAAGAGAGCGAGAAACCGCTCAACGATGGTACGTCGCGCTGTCACAAAGTCGCCTCTTTTCGGGGCTTCCACGGCCACCGGCCACGTTGCTACGATGGCTTCGTGGCGACGATCGAAGAGTCCACCACCGCCCTCATCGGTCTTACTGAGCGCGCGGCCGCGAAGATCAGAGAGCTGCAGGCGGACGAACCTGAAGGCGACGCGACGGTGCTGCGCGTCGCGGTACAGGGCGGCGGCTGCTCCGGCTTCGAGTACGCGCTCGGCTTCGATCGCGGCGTCCAGGAGGGCGACCACGAGCTCGAGGCCTACGGTGTGCACGTTGTCGTCGATCCGTTCAGCGCCCCGTACCTGCAGGGCGCTCAGATCGACTTCCTCGACGGCCTCCAGGAGTCGGGGTTCAAGATCGACAACCCGAACGTGGCGTCGTCGTGTGGTTGTGGGCACTCCTTCCAGGTGGAGGACGGGGAAGCGCCGGAGGGCGCCGCCGGGTGCGGCTCCGGTTGCTCGCACTGACGCGCAAGCGCGTCAGTGGTGGCTGCAGTCGCTAGACACCGTCCGTCGCGCTTCGTAGAGTCGCCCGCGTGAGGTGGCTGCGGCTCGTCTACAAGCTCTGGATGTCGCTGATCGCGGTCGCCGTCGTCGTGCAGATCGGCGCTGCGGGGTACGGCGCCTTTCACGACTCGAACCACCTGAAGGACGAGGGCGACGTCTTCACCCACAAGGGCTTCGAGGACGGTTGGGATTTCCACGGCGGCCTCGGCTGGCTGATCGTCTACGCGATCCTGATCGCCCTGGTGCTCGCCCTGCTGGCGCGCGTCGGTCGACCTCGGATCTGGTTCCAGCTCGGTCTCGCGGTCGCGGGCGTCCTCCAGATCGTCTTCGCCCTCGCCGGCGAGGACCACCCGTGGGTGGGGATCCTGCATCCGCTGAACGCGTTCATCATCCTCGGTCTTGCCGGTCAGATCGCGGCGCGCGAATGGGGTGCGGTCCGCGAGGCGCCCGCGTAGCCTTTTTCTCCTGTCTCTAGGATCGTTGCGATGAGCGCTCCGCTGCGCGTCGCCGTGGTCGGCTCCGGTCCGGCAGGGTTCTACGCCGCCGGCCACCTGCTCGCCTCTGACCTTTCGGTCGAGGTGGACATGATCGAGCGGCTGCCGACGCCGTGGGGCCTCGTGCGGCTCGGGGTGGCGCCGGACCACCCGAACATCAAGGCCGTCTCGCGCGCGTTCGAGAAGATCGCTGCGCAGCCGGGGTTCCGGTTCTTCGGAAACGTGGAGCTCGGGCGTGACGTGACGCACGAGGAGCTCGTGCAGCTGTATGACGCAGTCGTGTATGCGGTCGGGGCACAGACGGACCGCCGACTCGGCATCCCCGGAGAAGATCTTCCCGGCTCGTGGGCCGCGACGGAGTTGGTCGCCTGGTACAACGCTCACCCGGATTACCAGGCCATTCCCTTCGACCTGGAGACCGAGCGCGCAGTCGTCGTCGGGGCGGGGAACGTCGCGCTCGACGTCGCGCGCATGCTCGCGCTCTCGCGCGAGGAGCTGGCCCCGACCGACACGACCGACGCAGCGATCGCAGCGATCAACGATTCGCCTCTGCGCGAGATCGTGCTGCTGGCCCGACGAGGCCCCGCCCAGGCGGCGTTCACGACCCCGGAGCTGAAGGAGATGGGGGAGCTCGCCGAAGCGGACGTGAGCGTCGATCCGGCCGACCTCGAAGGCGCCGCCGGCACGGACACGAGCTCGAAGCGCAACCTGGAAGTGCTGCGTGAATACGCTGCCCGTGAGCCCGCGGGAAAGCGTCGCGCCGTCGTGTTCCGGTTTTGCGTCTCGCCGGTCGAGATCCGCGGTCAAGGCCGCGTCGAGGAGGTCGAGGTCGTCCACAACGAGCTCGTCGCGGACGGGAGCGGCGGCGTTCGCGCGGTTCCGACCGAGCGACACGAGACGATCCCGTGTGGTCTCGTCTTCCGGAGCGTCGGCTATCGCGGCGTCGCGCTCCCGGGCGTCCCCTTCGACGCGGAGCTCGGTGTGATTCCGAACGATTGCGGCCGGGTCGAGGCCGGCCTCTACTGCGCGGGCTGGATCAAGCGGGGCCCGACCGGCGTGATCGGCACCAACAAGAAGGACGCGACGGAGACGGTGGAGCTCTTGCTCGGGGATGCACGCTCCGGTCTGCTTCGGCGCGAGTCCGACGAGCGGCTCGAGAGCCTGCTGGCAGAGCGAGGCGTCGGGGTCGTCGCGTACGGCGGCTGGGAGGCGATCGACCTGGAGGAACGTGCGCGGGGCGAGCCGTACGGCCGGCCGAGGATCAAGTTCTGCACGTGGGACGAGCTGCTCGCGGCCGCGAAGACCGTCGCTGCGCGCCGGTAGAGCACATCACCCGTTCGAGGGTCATCAGCGGCTCGGGGAAAGGCCGATGCTCGTCGCATGGAGGTCCCGCTCCGCCAGGTCGAGTGCCTGAGCTGCGGGTACAGGCGCGCGGTGCGTGCCTGCGCGCGCCCAGCGGCGCTGGACGAGTGCCCTCAGTGCCGGTACGTCGGCTGGGCCTCGAGCGCGGAAC
>JBKOVL010000243.1:0-2197 GCA_046723895.1 Actinomycetota bacterium
CTCGACGAGCGCCGTTTCGCCGGCGGCACCACCTACCTTCGCTACCGATTGCGGCCCTGAGGGACGAGATCGCGCGCAGGATCCGTCTTGCGGAGCTCGAGGTAAGGGAGCCCCGGGTCGGGAACGTCGTCAGGATGGACCAGGTGCGCCAGCTGGCGCACGCCGTCTGCGACCCGAGGCGCCGGTCGCGAGTAGTACGCGTTGGCGTCGACGGCGACCACAGGGCAGCCGAGATCGGGAATCGCCGTGCGTGAAACCTCCGAGGCCGTGCGCTCTGCGTCGAATCCGCAGGGGGCGAGCACGACCAACTCGGGCTCGAGCCGGCGCACGGTGTCCCAGCTCGTCCGGAATGACGGCCGCCCTGCCTGTCCGAGCACGTCGACGCCCCCGGCAGCCGTGACCATCTCCGGCACCCAGTGCCCGGCCGCGAACGGCGGGTCGAGCCATTCGCAGACGAAGACGCGTCGACGGGGAAGGTCGCCGACGCGAGCGGCGGTCTCGCGGATCTCGAGCTCCATCGCGTCGACGACGGCCCGTGCGTCGGCCTGCACCCCGAGCCGCGCACCCACCTCTAGCGCGGTCTTCTCGATTCCGGCGATCGAGTGCGCGTCGAGCGCAAGCGTTTCGATGCCGATCGCGCAGAGGGATTCGTCACTCCTCGAGACGGCGCAAACCTCGCACAGGTCTTGGGTGAGGATCAGGTCCGGCGCCAGCCGGGCGATCAGGTCGCCGTCGACCGCATAGAGGGAGCGTCCGTCGGCAAGGGCTGCGCGGACGGCGCCGTCGATCGCTGCGCTGTCGAGATCGGCGGTATCGATCCGCGCCGAGGTGACGACCGGAAGGCGTGCCACCGACGGAGGGAAGTCGCACTCGGCCGAGCGTCCGACGAGTTGGTCGGCGCAACCGACCGCGGCGACGATCTCCGTCGCGCTAGGCAGGAGCGAGCAGACCCTCAGGCGGCGACCGCGTCTCATCGAGAAAAGAGTAAGCGCGTAACGTGCGAGGATGCCCGCAGTGAACACCCCGCAGAGCGGGATCTTCGCCTTGGGGACGGCCTCGCACGCCTACCTCGAGTTCGACGCGGTTTCGGGCCGGAGCGGGACGGAGCTGGTGGCCGCTGTCTCGTCACTCCGCGAGCCCCGGACGACGATGGGCGGCGTCAACGTCGTCGCCGGGTTTCGGCCGGAGCTCTGGCGCGACGCCGTCCCTGACGACGCGCCGGATGACCTCCACGGGTTCAACGATCCGATTGCAGGCGTCGAGGAGTTCACGATGCCTGGAACTCAGCACGACGCCGTCCTCTGGCTGTCGGGCACCGCGTACGACGTGATCTTCGACGTCGCCCGGATGGCGATCCGGTCGGTAGCCGAGGTCGCCACCATCGCCGAGGAGACTTCGAGCTGGCCGTACCAGCACGATCTCGACCTGACCGGGTTCATCGACGGCACGGAGAATCCGACGCTGATCGAGGCGCCCGAGTTCGTGCTCGTACCTGAAGGCGCGCCCGGCGGCGGCGGGACGATCTTGCTGCTCCAGAAGTGGACGCACGACGCAGCCGCCTGGGAGGCGCTCGCTGACGGCGACCAGGAGAGGGTGATCGGCCGCCGGAAGTCCGATAGCGTCGAGCTCGACGACAAGCCGTCCGACTCCCACGTCGCGAGCACGGACCAGGACACGTTCGGGAAGATCTTCCGGCGAAACATGCCGTACGGAACGGTCACCGACCATGGCACCATGTTCGTCGGCTTCTGCGCCCGGCAAGGGCCGCTCCAGAAGATGCTCGAGAGCATGGCCGGCCTCGACGACGGAACCCGCGACGCCCTGACGCGTTACACCCAAGCAGTCACGGGCGCGTACTACTTCGTGCCGTCGACGGAGTCGATCCGCGCTCTCTCGCCACCCGAGGAGTGAGCGGGTGAACACAAGCGAGGTCCTCATCCTGCTCGGCGCCTTCTCGGCATCCGCGGTCGAGATGGTCGAGGCGCTGACGATCGTCCTGGGCGTCGGGGTTGTGCGTGGCTGGCGGTCGACGCTGATCGGGGTCGGCGCCGCGACCATCGTGCTCGCGGCCCTCGTGGCCGCGCTCGGCCCGGCGCTGACGTACGTGCCGATCTCGACGCTTCGCCTCATTGTCGGCGCGCTCCTGCTCGCGTTCGGGATGCAGTGGCTTCGCAAGGCGATCCTCCGCTCGAGCGGC
>JBKOVL010000040.1:0-7839 GCA_046723895.1 Actinomycetota bacterium
GGCGCCCGAGATCCCGAAGGCGAGGTAGACCTTCGGCTTCACGGTCTTGCCCGACTGGCCGACCTGGCGCTCGTTCGGCATCCAGCCCGCGTCGACGAGCGGCCTCGAGACCGAGAGGACGGCGCCCATCTTCTCCGCCAAGCGCTCGAAGTCCGGAATCGCCTCCTTATCGCCGACTCCGCGACCGATCGAGAGCAGGAAGTCGGAGGTGGCGATGTCGACCTCGGCCGCCGGAGGCTCGACGAAGTCGAGGTGGCGAGCGCGCGACTCGGAGATCGCGACCGGGAAGTCCGTGACGGGGGGCGACCCGGCTCCCTCGGCGGGCGGCCAGATCGTCGGCCGGAGCAGGAGCAAGACCTGCTCCTTCCCCGGGAACTCGACCTCGCCGTGCACCTTGGCCCCGTAGAACGCCCTGATCGCGACGAGGGCGCCGCCCTCGTCGCGGAGGCCGAAGACGTCGCTCGCAAATCCGAGCCCGAGCTTCGCCGCCACCGCGGGGCCGTAGCCCATGCTGTTCACCGTGAAGCCGAGGAGCGTCACCTGCGGCCTGCGCTCCGCGATCAGGGCCTCGATCGCCTGCCGGTAGACGTCGTTCTCGAACTCCTGCTGATCCACTCTCACGGTGACGATCTCGTCGACGCCGTCGAGTGCAAGCTCGTCGGTCAACGTCGACGGGTCCTCGGCGACGACCGCGACCGTGACCGGCCCCTCGAGCTCTCTCGCCGCGCTGATCAGCTCGAGGCTGACCTCGCGGAGCTGCCCGCGCAGATGCTCGGCGACGACGAGGACGCTCATCCGGGGGCCGCGGAGGAGCGCGCACCACTCTTCGAGGCGATCACGACAGGCGCTCCCGCACGAGCTCCGCGATCCGCGCCGCCACAGCCGCGGGGCTCCCGTCCAGCATCTCGGCGCCCTCGCCCCTCGGCGGCGTGAACATCCGCCGGACCCGGTAGCCGGGCTCCCCACCATCCGTGCGCTGCACCGCGATCTCGACCCGCTCCGCCTGCTTGATCGCGCGCAGCGTCGCGTAGCGGGGTTGGTTTATCCCCGTCTGGATCGTCAGCAGCGCGGGCGTCTCGACCTCGACGACGTCGACGAGGCCGCCCTCGAGCTCGCGGTGGACGGTCGCCCGCCGGCCCGCGTGGTCGTACTCGACGCTCGTCACCACCGCCACACGCGGCAGGCCGAGGAGCTCGGCGAGCGCGGTGCCCGTCGCCGCCTGCACGGAGTCGCTCGACTGGACGCCGCAGAGGACGAGGTCCGCCTCCTCCACAGCGACCGCGCCGGCCAGCGCCCGTGCGACACCGATCGGGTCGGCGGCGTCCGACTCGATCCTGACCGCCCGGTCTACCCCCATGGCAAGGCAGCGCCGCAGCGCCGCCTCGCCCTCCTCGTCGGCGACGGAGAAAGCGACGACCTCACCCTCACCGAGCCGCTCCCGGATCTGCAGCGCCTCCTCCGTCGCGCACAGGTCCCACTCGTTGGTGGCAGGCTCGAGGTAGTCCGGGTCGACGTCGCGGCCGTCGGCGGCGAACTCCACCTCGTCCCCGAGGACGCCGACCTGCTTGACGCAGACGACGACTCGGGGCACTAGACCGCCACCGGCTCCCGCTCGATCACCCTCCGCTCGCGGATGAACGGCTTCGGCACCTCCGGGTTCTCCGAGTCGATCTCCCGTGCCAGCCGGTGGCCGTCGAAGACGCAGTCGGCGATCAGCCGCGGCGCGACGCAGTCGCCGACCCGGTAGCAGCCGATCACGCCCTCGGCGCGCAGGGCGTCGAAGCCGATGACGTCCTTGAGCTCGCGGTAGAGCGCCTCGTTCGACCGGCGCTGCGTGACGAGGACAACGGCGTCCGTCTCCCACGTTTGCTCGTGGCCGTCCTCGTCGTAGACGTGCGTGGCGACGACCGCGCCCGGCTCGATTCGCGACGGGATGTGGTAGGTCACGATCTCGACGCCCAGCTTGTGCAGCTTCCGGTGCTGGTTCGGCGCCTCGAGCGTGAAGTGCATGTACGGCGCGATGTTGCCGAGGTGCGTCATGATCGTCACCCGCTTGCCCTCGTCGGCGAGCTTCTCGGCCAGCGAGACGCCCATGAAGTAGCCGTCGTTGTCGACGATCACGACGCGCTCGCCCGGCACCTCCTTGCCCTCGACCATGATCTGCTCGGGCGTGAGGCAGTACGGCTGGCCTGCGTCCGCACCGGGGATCAGGTCGTGCGTGCAGCCGTTGAGGCCGTCGGTCGCCCAGTGGGCACCGGTGGCGACGACAACGATCTCGGCCCCGTACGCGGCGACGCCCTCGGCGTCGAGCCGCGTCGCCGGGATGAACTCGACGTTCTTCAGCTTGTCGATCTGGATCTTGCGGTAGTTGACGACGCGAGCCCACTCGCCGAGACCCGGCAGCTGGGGGATCCAGCGCATGATTCCGCCCATGTCCTCCTCGGCCTCGACCAGGTGGACGCGGCGCATCTCGCGCTTGCCGAGGATCATCGCGCACTCCATCCCGGCCGGCCCGGCGCCGACGACCAGCACGTCATTGTCGGCGTTCTCGGCGCGGTCGAAGCGCTCGGGATGCCAGCCGCGGCGGTACTCCTCCCCGGCGGTCGCGTTCTGCGTGCAGATGACCGGCGGGCCGCCGATCTCCCAGCGCGAGATGCACACGTTGCAGCCGATGCACTCGCGGATGTCGTCGAGCCGCCCCTCGTCGATCTTGTTGGGCAGGAACGGGTCGGAGATCGAGGGCCGGCACGTGGCGATGATGTCGAGCTGGCCGGAGTTGATCGCCTCGACCATCAGGTCGGGGCTCGTGAAGCGGCCGACGCCCAGCACCGGCTTCTCCGACACCCTCTTGACGGCCTCCTGCCAGGGCAGCATCCGGCCGGAGGGGTAGAAGCGCGACGGCGTCGCATCCTCGCCCCACTCCGAGATGCCTGACACGTTGATGTCCCAGACATCGACGAGATGGTCGACGAGCTCGACGAACGGCAAGCAGTCGCGCTCCAGCTGCGTGCCTGCCTCGCCCATGAACATGTCGGTCGACATGCGGACGGCGATCGCGGTGTCGTCGCCGACCGCCTCCTTCACGCTCTCGATCGTCTCGCGCCAGAACCGGGCCCGGTTCTCCAGCGAGCCTCCGTACTCGTCGGTGCGCTTGTTGTAGTACGGGGTCAGGAACTGCTGCGGCAGGTACGAATGCGACCCGTAGACGTAGACGATGTCGAAGCCCGCGCTGCGGGCGCGGATCGCGGCATCGACGTACATCTGTTGCACCTCGCGGATGTCGTCCTTGTCCATCTCCTTCGGATAGGTGAGGTGCTCGAAGTCGCTCGGGATCTGCGACGGCCCGCGAGGGACGCACCGCGACTCCATGCACGGAGCGTGCGGGCCGCCGTACCAGAGCTCGGCCGCGGCGAGGGCGTCGTGCTCATGGAGCATCTCGCACATCACCGACAGGTTCTTGATGTCCTCGTCGTCCCAGAGGCGGGCCGAGACGCGGTGAGTGTCGTCCGACTCGGGTGAGATCGAGCAGTACTCCGTGCAGCACGCTCCGTAGCCTCCCTCCGCCTTCATCGCCCGGAAGTACGCCTGGCTCAGCGGCTTCTCGGAGCCGAATCCGTTGCAGTGGGGGATCTGGTAGAAGCGGTTCTTCATCGTCTTCGGACCGATCTGGATCGGCTCGAAGAGAGGGTCGTACTTCGGGTCGCGCGCCATAGCGGTGAGCCTCCTTTGCAGACGAGGTGACTCGATTCTCCCAACGGCGCTCTGCGGGCGCAAACAAAGGGGGCGGTATTCCCGCCCCCTCTTGTGCACTCGAGTCTAGGTCGCCGTGACCGCCGGTACCTCCAGAGCGGGTTCCTCGTCCGGCATCGTCGGCGTCTCCTCGCGCCAGTGCGGCTTCTCCTTGTCCTGAACGACTCGGCGGAACAGGAAGAGGAGCAGCGAGGCGGCGAGGACGGAGAAGCCGATGATCTTGTTCTTCGTGCCGCCGTAGACAAACCCGCCGCCGGCGATCTGGAACCAGCCGATGCCGACGACGCTGAAGAGAGCGAACGCGGCAAAGAGGACGACTGCAATCGGCACCCAGTACGAGGGGAGCTTGATCGGCCGAGGCCAGTTCGGACGATCCTTGCGCAGCAAGATGAACGCGCCGATGGCGAACATGTTCGCGAGGACGTACCCGATATTGCTCGCGACGAGGATGCCGAACAGGTTGCCGACGAAGAGGACGAAGAGGATGTTGATGCCCATGTCGAGGGTCATCGCGTTTCCGGGCACCCTGAAGCGGTTCAGCCGCCCGAGCTCCTTGATCGTCAAACCGTCCCTCGAGATGCCGTAGAGGGCGCGGCTGCCGTCGGCGGTGGCCGTGTTCATGGAGAGGACGAAGCTGGCGCAGATGACGAGGACGAAGAAGTTTGTCGCACCCTTGCCCACCAGCTGCTCGAGGGCACCGACGTAGTCGAACGCCGTCACCGTCTTTTCACCGACTCCGCCGGTGAGGGCCACCGGCACCAGCGTGTTGACGATGAGGATGAAGACGGCGGACGACAGCAGGGCTTTTCTCGTGTCGCGGATGGTGTCCTTGTATTCAGGTGCGAAGGTCGCGGCCGCTTCAGGAGCGGTTGACCAGATCATGATCCAGATCCAGACCAGCGCGAGCTGCAGGCCGCCCCAGGCGAGGCCGGGGTCGTTGAGCTTGTAGGTGAGGTTCGCGGAGTCGAAGTCGCCGTTCAGGAACGGCAGCAACGTGAAGCAGAAGAGGGGAATCATGAGCAGGATGCCGGCGAGGTAGTTGAACGACACCGCGATCCGCGTCCCGAAGATGTTGAAGAGCCAGACGCCGACGATGAGTCCGATGGCGACCACGTGATCGAGCCCGATGTGTACCGGGCCGGTCGAGAAGTACTGCCTGCACGGGGCGGCGCACGTCCCCCCGAACGCGTATGTTCCGCCCGGCTCTCCCGGGAACCACTCGGTTCGTACGAAGTACCCCGTGAACAGCCCGAGGAACGACAGCACGACCGACCAGCCGATCCAGTAACCGAAGGTCGCTACGGGGCCGATGAGCGTCGTGTACTTCCGCCAGCCCTCGTTCGCGTAGACGGACAAGCCGCCCGATTTGTGCGGGAACATCGCCGCGAGCTCGGAGTAGATGACGGTGACGGGTAAGACGAGGGCCGCCGTGATGCCCCAGATCAGCATCGCTCCCCAGCCGCCGAGGTCGAGAACCGACCAGCCCAGCGATCCCAGCAGGAAGCCCGGATTCGCCAGGCAAATCACGAACCCGTCGTACCAGCGGAGCGTCTTCAGAAGCTGGCGTTCCTCGACGACTGCCTCAGCCACGGTCTACCTCCATGTCTCGTGGGTTCGGGCCGGGTCTCTGTATGGCCGCGCGGGCGAACGTACCACTTGCTCCGCCGAGTTTCAATCGCGAGGTTCTCATCGATCAGATTCGCGGCGCGCCTACAATCGGTCCGAGATGAGCAAGCCGCCGATCACGATCAGGTGCGAGTGCGGGGAGACGAGAGACGTGGCGTACGGAGAGCGGTGGCGCTGCGAGCGCTGCGGGCGCTCGTGGAACACGCAGCAGATCCCGGCGGAGGAGTACGAGGGTCTCCTGCGCCGCGTGAGGCGACACAAGCTCGAGGCCGTGGGCATGGCGGCGCTCGCAGCGGCGGTGATGATCCCGCTGATCGTCGTCGTCAGCGTCCGTTTCATCCTGCTGCTTCCAATGGTGATGGCGGCGTGGCTCTTCCTGGTGTTGCCAGCCTGGCGGCGCAGGTATCACCGCACCGCGCGCACTGCTCCTCACTGGAAGTTGCATCCCGAATAGCATGCTGACCCTCAAGCGCAGCGGTCCGCGCGAGGACGTGACGCGTCTCAGCGCCGGCGGTCGGCCCGTTCTTCTCGCCACGCTCGACGTTCCGTTCGCCGAGGACGCGGCCGCGTTCGCGGTCGACTCGGCCGTCGAGACCGGGCAGCCGCTCGTGGTCGTCAACGTCGCCGAGGTCGCGCTCACCCCTACGACGTTGGCCGGATGGGGCTACATCGAGCGGGAGGAGCTCCAGGACGAGCTGCGGAAGCCCGCGGAGCTCGCCCGGTCGCTGGCCGTGCGGGTCGAGCGCCTGCGCGTGTGCAGCCCGCACCCGATCGATGCGCTGCTGGAGCTCGTGGTCGAGCGCAATCCGGGCCTGCTCGTCTTCGGGCCCGAGCCCTCGCGGCTCAGGCCGCGAACGTACCGCCGGGCGGCGAAGAAGATCCGCGAGCGCGCCGCCTGTCTCGTCTGGATCGCCTAGGCGGTAGGCGCGCCGCCGACAGCCGCCGAGATCGCCGCCGCGCGCTCGCGGAGCTTCGGCAGCGCCCCGCGCATCGCTTCCGCATCGAAGCGCGAGGCCGGGCCTTGCAGGCCGACGATCGCCGCCAGCTCACCCCGGCCGCCGAAGACCGGAGCGGCGATCGCGTTCAGGTCGGGCTCGCGCTCGCCGGATGCCTCGGCGAAGCCCCGCTCGCGGACGCGCTCGACCTCTGCGCCGAGCGCCTCGGGATCGGTGATCGTCCGTGGCGTGAACGCGGCGAGCGGCAGAGCAGGAGGCTCCCGGCCGCCGAAGGCGAGCAAGATCTTGCCCACCGCCGTCGCGTGCCCGATGCTCGGACGGCCGAGGCGGGCCACACTCTGGACAGACGACGGGCTCTGCACGAAGTCGACGGTGAACGCCTCCTGCTCGCCGGGCGCCGAGAGCGTCGCAGTCTCGCCCGTCTTGGCGGCAAGCGCGATCAGGTGCGGCCGCGCCAGCTCGCGCAGGTCGAGCCGCGCGAGCACCGCGTTGCCGAGGCGGAGGACGCCGGCGCCGAGCCGGTAGCGGCCGCTGTCCGGCAGCTGCTCGACGAGCTGCGCTGCCGCCAGCGTCGCGAGCAGCCGCGACGCCGTGCTCGCGTTGGTCCCGAGCCGGCGCGCGAGCTCGTTCGTCCCTAGCTCGCCGCTCTCGGCGAGGGCGAAGAGGAGCGCGACCGCCCGCTCGACGGCTGCGGTCCGTCGCGGGGCCGGCGTCCGCGTGCGCGCCATGGTACGATGATTTTGACACGCCGTTGCCGAGGAGGCAATAAGATCGGTCTTCCAGCTCGCTCTCGCTACGTCGTCGTCGGGGCCGGCATTCACGGCCTGTCGACGGCGTACCACCTCGCGCAGGAGCTGCGCAGCCGCAGCCTCGGCTCCGGCGCCGACGTCGTCGTGCTCGACAAGCGCTCGGCCGGGTCCGGCGCCTCCGGCATCGCCTGCGGCGTCGTCCGCAACAACTACTTCCAGCCGGCGATGAGCGAGCTGATGCAGGCCTGCGTCGAGGTCTGGGAGTCCGATCCCGTCGCGTACCACTACAACCCGGTCGGCTACGTCGCGCTCGGCGCGGGCGTCCAGGAGCAGGATCTGATCGCGACGTACGAGCGCCAGGAGCGGATCGGTTACCGCTCGGAGCTGATCGTCGGCGCGGCAGAGGCGGACGCGCACATGAAGACGCTCTTCCCCGACTGGCGCGCCAAGGGGGTGACGATCTGCCTGCACGAGCGCCAGGGCGGCTTCGCGTTCAACATGGCGTCCGTGATCGGATTGGTGGGGAAGTGCGAGTCGGAGGGCGTCTCGATCCTTTCCGGCGTCGAGGTGCAGGAGCTCGAGTTCGCCGCCGACGACTCGGTCAGCGCGGTCTCGACGAGCAAGGGCCGGATCGAGGTGGGGGAGCAGCTCGTGATCGCCCCCGGCCCCTGGGCGAAGCAGTTCTGGGGGATGCTCGGCCTGCCGATGATGATCGACGTCCGTACGCCGTCGGGCGAGGTCGTCCGCGACCGCCCGAT
>JBKOVL010000005.1:0-4302 GCA_046723895.1 Actinomycetota bacterium
CCTTCCAGGTACGCGATCGCGTCCTCGACCGAGACCACGTCCGCGTACTTCGCGTTGATGTCGAACAGGTTCGCCTCGTGCGGCGCCTGCGCGCGGTCGGCGACGCACTCGCGCGGGACGATCGTCGGGTAGCCGTACTGCAGCAGGTCGATCGCCGTAGCCCGGATGCAGCCGCTCGTCGTCGCCCCGCAGAGCACGATCGAGTCCACGCCCTGGCTGATCAGGATCGAGGCGAGGTTCGTCCCGAAGAAGGCGGAGGCGCCCTTCTTCAGCACGATCGTCTCGTCGTCCCGCGGCTCGAGCCGCGAGTCGATCTCGACCCACTTCCCCCCGATCTGCAGGTCACCGAGACTCGGAATCTTCTGGAGCCAGAGCCCGCCGTCCTTCAGGCTCGGCTGGTAGCCGATCGTGGTGAAGACGACCGGTAGCCCCTTTGCCCGGGCGGCGTCGAGCACCCGCCTCGTCGCCTCGACCGCGTCCGTCATTTCCGAGCCGAGCGTGCATTCCGGGTCGGTGAAGCCGCAGCTGAAGTCGACGACGAGGACGGCCGGCCGGGAGCCGAGCGTGACGCTCTCACCGAGCCGGGCCTTCGTGTAGACCTCCTGAGCTTCCTTATCGCTCACGCCGGCACCCGCACCTTCTGCGCCGCCGCCAGCTTCTCGCCGAACCGCGCGCGCTTCACGAACTGCCCGTCGCCCGGCTTGCCGACGAGCTCGTCGTTCTCGACGATCACCTGGCCGCGCACCATCACGACCTCCGGCGCGCCGGTCACCTTCGTTCCCTCGAACAGGTTGTAGTTGACGTTCGAGTGGTGCGACTCGGCCGAGATCGTCAGCTCCTTCTCGGGATCCCAGACGACGACGTCCGCGTCGCTCCCGACTGCGATCGTCCCCTTGCGCGGGTAGAGGCCGAACAGCTTCGCGACGTTGGTCGAGGTCAGCTCGACGAGGCGGTTGAGCGTGATCCGCCCGGTGCGTACGCCGAACTCGTGCAGCATGTGCAGCCGGTTCTCGATCCCCGGCCCGCCGTTCGGCACGACCTGGAACTCCTCGCCGTTGATGCCCTTCTGCTCCGGCCAGTTGAACGGGCAGTGGTCGGTCGAGACGACCGAGAGCACGTCCGCGGCGAGCGCCTTCCAGAGGTGCTCCTGATGCTCCTTCGGCCGCGGCGGCGGCGTGTAGATGTACTTCGCGCCCTCGAAGCCCGGCTTGTCCAGCGCGGTCTCGTCGACGAACAGGTACTGGGTGCACGTCTCGCCCCACGCGTTCCAGCCCTTCTCCCGCGCGAGGGCGATCGGCTCGACCGACGGCCGGCAGGAGACGTGGACGACGTACAGCGGCGAGCCCGCTACGCGCGCGAGCTGGATCGCGCGGTTCGTCGCCTCCGCCTCCGTCTCCATCGGCCTCGTCCGCGCGTGCCAGATCGGTTCCTTCTTGCCCTCGGCGACGGCCTCGTTGACGATGACATCGATCGCGTCGCCGTTCTCCGCGTGCACCATCACGAGCGCGCCGGTCTCCGCGGCCGTCTGCATCGTCTTGAAGAGCGTCTCGTCGTCGACCATCACGGCGCCCTTGTAGGCCATGAACAGCTTGTACGACGTGACGCCCTGGTCCGGCAGCTTCGCCAGGTCCTCGAGGGTTCCGCCCTCGCGCAGGTCGGTGACGCCGATGTGGAAGCCGACGTCGATCACCGGCTTGCAGCGGTCGATCTTCTCGTGGTAGTTCTCGAGCGCCTGCGCGAACGACGTCCCCGCCGCCTGCATGCAGAAGTCGATCAGCGTGGTCGTCCCGCCGAACGCGGCGGAGACGGTCCCGGACGTGAAGTCGTCGCAGGTCGTCGTGCCGCCGAAGAACATCTCGATGTGCGTGTGCGGATCGATCGCGCCCGGGAAGACGTACTTGCCCGCCGCGTCGATCACCTTGTCCGCGGGCTGGTCGAGCGACTCGCCGATCAGGCTGATCGTGCCGTTGTCGACGTAGACGTCGCCGACGTAGTCGTCGGACGCCGTCACGATCCGCCCGCCCTTGATCAGAACGGACATGGGTCAACTCCTCTCGTCGGAGAAAACAAGGTTTGTATACCAACCACTGCGCGCGAGATTCAAATCGGCGCAGGCACACCGGCCGGGCGCCGCTCGTGCCAGTCCGTCGCCTGCTGGAACTCCTCGCCGGCCCTGAGGGTGAGGTCGTCGTCGCCGAAGCGGCCCATCAGCGCCAGGCCGACCGGAAGGCTGTCGGCGAAGCCGCAAGGCACGACCGTGACTGGGAGTCCGAGGAGGGAGCCCGGCGAATTGTACGGCATGATCAGCAGCCGGTAGTCGGCTGGGATCGCGTCGAGGCGCGGCGCGACGATTGGCATCGCCGGCGCGACGAGCAGGTCGAAGTCGGCCAATTCGCGTTCCCACAGCGACCGCACCCAGTTCCGGGCGCGGAGGCCGGTGAGGTACGCCGTCGACGGCAGGAGGAGCCCGGCAAGGAGGCGCGCGCGGACGTCCGGCCCGTAGTCGGCCAGGCGGGTCCGGAGCCAGCCGAGGTGGACCGCCGCGGCTTCCGGAAGCATCACGAGCTGCGTGATCGTCGCGATCTCCTCGTGCAAGGGAAGCTCGACCGGCTCCGGGGAGCCCGGTAGCGCGCGGGCCGCCTCCTCGCAGAGTGCCGCGATCTCCGGGTTCGCCTCTTCGAAGAGCCTGGTCGCGAGGCCGATCCGCCGGACCTCGGCCCTCGGCTCGAGCGGCCGCCCCGCCATGATCTCCAGTGCGCTCCGGCACTGCTCCGCGCTGCGGGCGAGCGGGCCGACCGTGTCGAGGGTCCACGCGGTGGGGAACACACCGTCCCGCGGTACGAGCCCCGCCGACGGTTTGTGGCCGGTGACCCCGCAAAGCGCCGCCGGAATCCGGATGGAGCCGGCCGTGTCGGTGCCGAGCGCGAGGTCGACGAGTCCGGCCGCGACGGCCGCGCCGCTGCCGCCGCTGGATCCCCCGGTCGTTCGTTCCGAGTCCCACGGGTTCAGAGCAGGGCCGAAGTGCGGGCTGTTCGTCAGGGCGCCGAACGCGAACTCGTGCGTGTTCAGCTTTCCGACGATCGTCGCACCGGCCGCTCGCAGCTTGGCGACGCACTCTGCGTCGCGGTCGGGGACGCGGTGGAGGATCTTCGACGCCGCCGTGGTCGGCATGCCGGCGACGTCGATCACGTCCTTGACGGCGACCCGCCAGTCGCCGTCGTCCTCGACCCGGTACAGGAAGGCGTTGAACGGGTCGAGCGTCACGGCGCCGTCTCCGGCGACAGCCGCTCCTCGATCTCCGCCAGCGCGGGCAGGATCCGCATCAGGAAGCCGAGAACGCCCTCGAGATCCTCGTCGGTGGGGTGAACGCCCTGCTGTTGGGCGGTTTCCCGCAGCGCGGAGACGAGGTTAGACTCAGTGCCCATGCCGATCTACGAGTACCGGTGCCAGAAGTGCGAGGAGCGCTTCGAGGAGTATCTCTCAACCTCGACGAAACCGGCTCCGCCGTGCCCGAAGTGCGGAGCGAAGAAGGTCGAGCGCCTCTGGTCGAGCATCAACACCGAGTGGCTCCCGAGCGACGTCGCCTGGGATCGTGTCGGCAGAAGCTGGGACTAGATTGCCCTTCGCGCAGATCGACGAAGGAGTCCGCCTCTACTACGAGCTGACCGGCCCGGAGGACGCGCCGGTGATCCTGCAGCTCGGCGGCGGGCTCTTCGGGCGGCACAACTTCGGGCTCGTCAACGACGGCTTCCGGGAGAAGTTCCGGCTGCTCTCGTTCGACGCGCGCGGGTACGGCGCGTCGTCGTCGCCGCGCGGGCAGTACACGATCGAGGGCTGGGCGGCGGACGCGGCTGCGCTGCTCGACGCGGTCGGCCTCGAGCGCGCGCTCGTCCACGGGACGTCGATGGGCGGGATGATCGCGATCGCCTTCACCGCGCTGTACCCCGAGAAGACGATCGCCGCCTGCGCCGACGTCGCGTTCGCGAAGCCCGATCTCTACCGGCGCACGCTGTTCCGCGTCTGGCGGCGGATGGCGGAGACGATGCCGTGGGACGAGTTCTCCGACCACGTGACGACGCAGGCGGTTGGCGCCGCCTTCATGGAGAGCCCCGAGGGCGAGAACATCTTCCAGCTCGTCCGCGAGATCGTCGGCCTCAACGACCCGAACACGGTGCGCCAGGCCTGCCTGGCGATGGAGAACATGGACCTCTCGCCGCTCGTCCCGCAGATCGCGCGGCCGCTCCTGATGACCAACGGCACGCACGACGTCCTCTGCCCGCCCGACCTGGCGCCGAGCGGGCT
>JBKOVL010000293.1:0-4161 GCA_046723895.1 Actinomycetota bacterium
CGCCGATCAGCGGCGCGGAGGTCGGCACAGCGGCACTCAGGTGCTGCTCGGCGCGGCCGTGGTCACGCGCCGGCAAGACGGCAGGCGGCGAATCTACCGGCTGGACGCGGCGCCCCTCCGAGTCGTGCACGACTGGACGGCGGAGGTGCTCGAGCTGGAGCCGCCGCGCCGGATGGCGTGGGCCTGGTCGTCGAACGACGGCAGCGCCCCGAGCAGGGTCACGTTCGAGCTCGAGCCGGAAGGTGGAGGCACGCGCCTGCGGCTGATCCACGAGGGCGAGATCGACCCGGAGATCGGCGGCGTGCTCGTCGACGGGTGGCCCGGCAGGCTCGAGCTGCTCGCGAACGTCGCCGGACGAACGAGAGGAGCGAGATGAACCACGAGGTCGTACCCCACGAATCCTGGATCGAGGCGCGCACGGCGCTGCTCGCCGAGGAGAAGGAATTTACGCGCCGCCGCGACGAGCTGAGCCGGCGCCGGCGCGAGCTGCCCTGGGAGGCGGTGGAGAAGGAGTACGTCTTCGACGGGCCGAGGGAGCAGAGTCGCTGGCCGACCTCTTCGCCGGACGCAGCCAGCTGATCGTCTACCACTTCATGTTCGAGCCCGAAGTGGACGAAGGCTGCCCGCACTGCTCGTTCTGGGCGGACAACTTCGATCCCGTGATCGTTCACCTGAACGCCCGCAACACGACGATGGTCGCCGTCTCCCGCGCGCCGTACGCAAACCTGGCCGCCTACCGTGGACGGATGGGCTGGAGCTTCAAGTGGCTCTCGTCCGGGGGGAACGACTTCAACGCCGACTTCGGTGTCTACTTCGAGCCCGAGCTGCGAGACGAGCGCGTCTACAACTACGGCACGATCGCGCCGGGACTCGCCGACCGCGAGGGCCTCAGCGTCTTCTTCAAGGACGATACCGGGGCCGTCTTCCACACCTACTCGGCCTACGCGCGGGGCATCGACCTGGTGAACACGGCCTACAACTACCTCGACCTCGTGCCCGCCGGCCGGGACGAGGAAGGCCGCCGGCCGCAGTACTGGGTGCGGCGGCACGACAGCTACGACGGCTGAGCCGGAGAACGCTCAGCCGAGGCCGAGCAGGCGCGAGGCGTTCTCCTTCAGGACCAGCGGTCGGACCTCGTCCTTGAACGGCGCCTCCGCGAAGTCCGCCAGCCAGCGGTCGGGCGTGATCAGCGGGAAGTCCGACCCGAACAGCACCTTCGTCCGGAGCTGCGTGTTCGCGTACTGGACGAGCTGCGGCGGGAAATACCTGGGCGACCAGCCGGACAGGTCGATCCACACGTTTTCCTTGTGCAGGCAGATCGAGATCGCCTCGTCCTGCCAGGGGAAGGACGGGTGCGCGAGCACGATCTGGAGCTCCGGGAAGTCGGCGGCGACGTCGTCGAGGCACATCGGGTTCGAGTACTTGAGCCGCAAGCCGCCGCCGCCCGGCACGCCCGTGCCGATGCCGCTGTGCCCCGAATGGAAGAGCGCCGGCACCCCCGCCTCGGCGATCGCCTCGTACAGCGGGTAGACGTCGGAGTCGTTCGGGAAGAAGGCCTGCAGGTTCGGGTGGAACTTGAACCCCTTCGCGCCGGCGGCGGCGAGGCGGCCTATCCGCTCGACCGCGTCCGGCCGCGCCGGATCGACGCTCACGAACGGGACGATCACGTCCGGGTTCTGCGCGGCGGCGTCGAGGATCTCCTCGTTGGGGATCGGCGCGATCCCGCTTTGCGACTCCCAGTCGACCGTGAAGAGGACGGCGGCGAGGCTGCGCGCACGGTAGTAGACGGCGACGTCGTCCACGGTCGGGAGCGGCTCGTCGCTCTTGAAGTACCGCGCGGCCGCGTTGCGCAGCTCGGGCGGCAGCGGGTCGTGACCGTCGCGCGTGCGCTCGGTGTGGACGTGGACGTCGATCGCGCGGACGGCGGCGAGGTCGATCACGGCGGCGACACCTCCCCGAGCTCGTCTTGGAGCGCAATGCCCCAGGCGAGCAGCTCCCACTCCGAGTCGGGCGCGCCGATCAGCGAGACGCTCGTCGGCAGGCCGCTACGCGCCCCGACGCCCGAGGGCATCACGACGGCGGGCAGGCCGGTCCAGTCCCAGTAGTGCGTCAGCGAGATCTCCTTGTAGTCGGTGAAGGCCTTCTCATATCCGTTCCCGCGCACACGCGCCACGATCGGGACGGTCGGCTCGACGATCGCGTCGATGCGATGCTCGGCGAACCAGTCGCACCAGGAGGCGGTGTGCCCGGCGCGGCGCGACTGGAGCGCGACGTACTCCTCGCCGGTCATCGCACGCTGCTCACCGTAGTCGATGAAGTCGCGGAGGAAGGGACGGCAGAGGGCGAGGTCGGTCTGGCGATGGTAGGGAAGCATGTCCGTGCAGACGAGGTCTGCGAACTCGTACCCGAGATCGAGCGGCGCCGCCGGGGGTGCAGGGTCAATGCGCTCGGCGTCGAGCGCCGCCAGCGCCGCGTCGAAGTTGAGAGCTACGTCCGGATCGAGATCGCCGATTCGCGGCGACACGGCGATCCGGCGGAGAGACCGCCGTTCGGACGGGGCATTCGCTCCCGCCATCGCAGCGAACAGCGGCTCGCAGTCGCGGACGGTGCGCGCCATCGGCCCGGGGTGGTCGAGCGAGGGGCTGAGCGGCACGATGCCGCGTAGCGGCAGCCGGCCGCGCGTCGGTTTGAGCGCGGACGTCCCGGCCATCGCCGACGGGATGCGAACGGACCCGGCCGTGTCGGTGCCCGTCGCCGTCGGCACCATGCGGGCCGCGAGCGCGGCGGACGAGCCCGCGCTCGAACCGCCGGCGGACAGCTCCAGCGACCACGGGTTGCCAACCTGGTCCGTGGTCCCACCGGCGGCGAACTCGTGCGTGTGCACGTGGCCGAGCAGCACCATCCCCTCGCCCCGCAGTCGCGCCCACACGTCGCAGTCGCGCTCGGGCACGTCGTTCAGCGCGCGGCTGGACGCGGTCAGGGGCTTGCCGGCGACCGCGTAGAGATCCTTGAGACCGATCGGGATCCCGCACAGCTCCGGCGCATCGCCGGCCGCCAGGCGCTCGTCGGCACGGGCGGCCGCCTCGAGAGCGTCCTCCTCGTAGACACGAACCCAGGCATTGATCGACTGAAGGTCGCCGTCATAGCTATGCGTCCCGTCGCGCTCGCGGATTCGCGCAAGGCAGGCCTCGGTCAGCTCGCGCGACGAAAGCTCACGCGAGCGGAGAGCAGCCACCGCCTCTCCGACTCCGAGATCGGCCGGATTCGCCACGCGCCGTGGTATACACGGCCATGGCCCGGCGAGAGAAGCCGCCGTTCCGCGCCGACCACGTCGGCAGCCTGCTGCGCCCGCCGGAGCTCCTGCGCGCGCGAGACGAGGGGTCGCCGGACCTGCGCGAGATCGAGGACGAGGCGATCCGCGCCGCCGTCCGCATGCAGGAGGAACTGGGCCTGCGCGCGGCGACCGACGGCGAGTTTCGCCGCGCCTCCTGGCATATGGACTTCATCTACCAGCTCGGCGGGGTGACCCGCGTGCCGGAGGAGAAGCTGACGATCCAGTTCCACAACGACTCGGGCGACCTCGAGGCCGTGTTCTCCGGAATGCACGTCGAGCACAGGCTCGGCCTGAAGAAGACCATCTTCGGCGACGATTTCGCGTTCCTCCGCGACACGGTAACGACCGCCGTTCCGAAGCTGACGATCCCGTCGCCGAGCATGGTTCACTACCGCGGCGGGCGGGCATCGATCGACCCCGCGGTCTATCCGATGCTCGACGAGTTCTGGGCCGACCTGACCGGTGCGTACCGGGACGAGGTCGAGCGGCTCGGCGCGCTCGGCTGCACCTATCTCCAGCTCGACGACACGAGCCTCGCCTACCTGAACGACCCGCAGCAGCGCGAGTACGTCGCCTCGATCGGGGGCGACCCCGACCGCCAGCACATCGACTACATCCGCCACATGAACGAGGCGCTCGCCCGGCGCCCGGAGGGGATGTCGGTGACCACGCACCTGTGCCGCGGGAACTACAAGTCGTCCTGGGTCGCCTCGGGCGGCTACGACTTCGTCGCCGAGGCGCTCTTCAACGAGCTCGAGGTGGACGGCTTCTTCCTGGAGTGGGACGACGAGCGCTCGGGCGGCTTCGAGCCGCTGCGGTTCCTGCCG
>JBKOVL010000288.1:0-3363 GCA_046723895.1 Actinomycetota bacterium
CTCGAGGGCCGCGAGAGCGTCTTCGCTCGTGTGAGCGACTGGGCGTACGTGCCGCTGGACGCCGAGGTGCTGCTCGCGAGCGCCGGCGGAGCCGAGCTCGCGCTCGCGACAGCTCGCGCCGACCGCCGCTTCGAGCCGGAGTACGTTCCTGCGGCGGCGGTGCCGGTCGAGATCAGAGGCGCCGGCCCCGCGACGCGGCAGGTGACGAACTTCCTCGCCCCGGGTGCATTCGACGCGGTCGACCGGTTGATCGCCGTCGAGGTGCTCACCCCGGACGGCAACTGGTCCTCGTACCCGCCCCACAAGCACGACGACACGCCCGGCTCGCTCGCATGGAATGAGGAGATCTACTACTTCCGGCTCGGGAAGGTCGGCTCCGTGGAGACGAGCGACGAAGGCTTCGCGGTGCACCGCACGTACACCGCCGACGGCTCGATCGACGAGACCGTGATCGTGCGGGACCGGGACGTCTTCCTCGTGCCACGCGGCTACCACGGCCCCTGCGTCGCTGCTCCCGGCTACCCTCTCTACTACCTCAACGTCATGGCGGGGCCGAACCCGGAGCGGACGATGGCGATCGTCGACGACCCTCCGTACGCGTGGATCCGCGGCTCGTGGGACGGGATGCCGATCGACCCGCGCTGCCCGATGACGACGGCGAGCGGGCCAGGATGAGGAGGCGCGTCGGCATCGGCGTCGTCGGCTTCGGCTGGATGGGGCAGGCGCACAGCCGCTCGTACCGACGCATCCCCACGCTCTTCCCCGAGCGCGCGGGAGAGCCCGACCTGGTGATCTGCAGTGAGACGGTCGACGCGCGCCGCGAGGAGGCCGGCGCTGCCTTCGGCTTCCGCGAGGTGTCCGACGACTGGCGCCGAGTCTGCGAGCACTCGGATGTCGATGCCGTCGTCGTGACCGCACCCAACATGCTGCACGTCGAGGTCGTGGAGGCTGCAGCCGCCGCCGAGAAGCACGTCTTCTGCGAGAAGCCCGTCGGTGGGACGCCCGAGCAGACCGCCCGGGCCGCGGCCGTAGCCCGCTCGGCAGGCGTGATCACCGGCGTGGGCTACAACTACCGCTTCGCGCCGCTCGTTCGGTACGCGGCGCAGCTGATCGCGAGCAGGCGCCTCGGGCAGATCACGAACTACCGCGGCCGCTTCTTCTCCATGTACGGCAGCGACCCGCTCGGCGTGCTCAGCTGGCGCTTCGAGCAAGAGCTCGGAGGCTACGGCGTCTCGAGCGACCTGCTCAGCCACGTCATCGACCTCGCACACCTGCTCGTCGGGCCGATCACCCAGGTCGTCGGCACCCGTGCCACCGGGATCGGCGAGCGGCCGGTCCCTCAGCCCGGCGCGAGCCACTACGGCCGCGGCCGCCCCGGCGACCCGACCGGTGCCGTCACGAACGAGGACTACGCCGCGCTCCTCGCGCGCTTCGAGAGCGGCGCCCACGGCGCCTTCGAGGCTTCCCGCACGCTTGTGGGACCCGAGAGCCAGATGGCGTTCGACGTCTACGGCACGGAGGGAGCGCTCTCCTGGAGCCTCGAGCGCCTGAACGAGCTCCGCGTCTACCTCGCGAGCGACGAGGCGCACACGGGCTACACCACCCTCCTCGGCGGCGACCGCTTTCCGTACCACGGGAACTTCGCCCCCGGCAACGCGAACGGCATCGGCTTCGAGGATCTGATCGCGATCGAGGACTACGAGTTCCTGAACGCGATCGCGCGCGAGGAGCCGTACGAGCCCGGCTTCGACGCCGCGCTCGACTACGTCGCGGTGCAGGCCGCGCTCGTCCGCTCCTGGGAGTCCGGAACCTGGGAGACCGTCGTTCCCGTCCTGGAGGCAGTGACATGAGAATCGTGAGGCTGACCGCCGCGCAGGCGATCGTTCGCTATCTGATCGCGCAGCGGACGGTGATCGACGGGCGGGAGGCGCCGCTCTTTCCCGGCGTCTTCGCGATCTTCGGGCACGGCAACGTGACGGGGCTCGGCTTCGCGCTGGACGAGGTGCGCGAGGAGCTGCCGACGATCCGTGGTCAGAACGAGCAGGGCATGGCGCTTGCGGCGGTCGCCTACGCGAAGGCGATGCGCCGCCGCCAGATCATGATCGCCACCTCGTCGATCGGCCCGGGCGCGACGAACATGGTCACTGCGGCCGGCGTCGCGATGGCCAATCGGCTGCCGCTGCTTCTTCTCTCCGGAGACACCTTCCAGAGCCGCATCCCGGACCCGGTCCTGCAGCAGGTCGAGCATTTCGCGGTCCCTTCAACGACCGTGAACGACGCCTTCCGCGCGGTCACCCGCTACTGGGACCGCATCACGCATCCGGCCCAGGTCGCGCAGTCGCTGCCGCTGGCGATCGAGACGATGCTCGATCCCGCCGACTGCGGTCCCGCGTTCGTCGGGTTGCCGCAGGACGTCCAGGCCCAGGCGTACGACTACCCGGAGCGGCTGTTCGAGCCGCGCGTGCACGAGCTCAGCCGCCCACGGCCGGACGCGAAGGAGCTCGCCGCGGCCGCCGAGGCGTTGCGGCGCGCCGAGCATCCGCTCGTGATCGCGGGAGGCGGCGTTCACTACTCGCTGGCCGAGGACGCATTGCGGAGCTTCGTGGAGGCGCACGACCTCCCGGTGGTCGAAACCGTCGCCGGCAAGTCGTCGCTCACGGCCGACCACCGCTGCTACGTCGGCCCGATCGGCGTCACCGGCTGCGACCACGCCAACCGGCTCGCTGCAGAGGCCGACGTCGTCCTGTGCGTGGGCACGCGACTCCAGGACTTCACGACCGGCTCGTGGACGGTGTTCTGGAACGACGACCTGACGCTCATCGGGCTGAACGCCGCACGCTTCGACGCGACGAAGCATCGCGCGCTGCCGCTTGTCGCCGACGCCTTCACCGGGCTCGAGGAGCTCGGAGCCGCGCTGGCGGGCTGGCGAGGAGACGCCGCCTGGGTCGCGCAGGCACGGGCCGAGGCGGAGGCTTTCAGGCGCTTCGTCGCCGAGACGACCGCTCCCGTCGACGGGGAGCCGCCGACCTACGCGCAGGTGATCGGCGCCGTGAACCGGCTTGCAAGCGAGAGCGACTATGCGCTGACGGCGGCCGGCGGGTTCCCGGGCGAGCTCAACGTGAACTGGCTGGCCAAGGGCGTCGGCACGTTCGACTGCGAGTACGGGTACTCGTGCATGGGCTACGAGCTCTCGGGTGCCTGGGGGGCGAAGATGGCGCGCCCCGAGGGAGAGGTCATCGCATTCGTCGGCGACGGCTCCTATCTGATGCTCAACTCCGACCTCTACAGCTCGGTGATCACCGGCCAGAAGCTGATCGCGGTCGTCTGCGACAACGGCGGCTTCGCAGTGATCGAGCGACTGCA
>JBKOVL010000099.1:0-3090 GCA_046723895.1 Actinomycetota bacterium
GCCGAAGCGGACGCACAGCGCCTCCCTCACTGCCTGCGAAGGCTCGGCGAGAGCGGCGATCGAGAACCGCTCTTGGAGCTCGTTCAGATGAGGCAGGTGCATCGCCTGGGCGATCATCCCCCCACCGACCACCCCGATTCGCAGCACCTCGTTCCGAGTGCTGGAAACGGTGTCAGGAGTTCGCGGTTGCACGGGCCTGGGCGAACGTAGCATGATGCGCGCGTCCCGAAGTTCCGCAGGACGGGGTCGACCGCGGCGTACGACGAAGCGTTCGCGCACTAGATGGCGCTCGGCGAGGAAATGGCGAGTAGCCGCGACATCCGCCGCGCCTCGCCAACGATCCGCCTCACGACCGGCCAGGCCCTTCTCCGCTTCCCCGCCGCTCAGTACATCGAGCGTGACGGCTACGAACAGCGCTTCCTCGGTGGCTGCTTCGGGATCTTCGGGCACGGCAATGTCGCAGGGTTCGGCCAGGCGCTGCACCAGCACCCCGAGCTGCTGACCTACTACCTCAATCGCCTGCCAGTCCTCCTGCTGCCCGGCGACATTTTCGCGTCGCGACCCGCCGAGCCTGTGCTCCAGCAACTCGAGACGCCTTCACGCGGCGAGGTCTCCGTCAACTGCTTCATTCCGGTGTCGCGCTACTTCGATCGGATCAGGCGGCCGGAGCAACTTGTTCCGGCTGTGCTCGCTGCGATGCGCGTCCTCACGTCACCAGCCGAGACTGGCGCCGTGACCCTCGCACTGTCGCAGGACGTCCAGGCCGAGGCGTACGAGTGGCCCGAGGTACGGTTGTCGTCTGCGTCGAGGTCGATCGCTACGCCGGAGTGTCGAGCTACGAGTCGTGGTGGGATGTTCCCGTCGCCCAGGTCTCGGACGTCGCGGAGGTGCAGGCGGCGCGCGCGGAATACGAGCAGCGGCGCCGCGGGCAACGGCACCCGCTCTGATTTGTCGGAGCAGCCAAGAGCGCCCGATAAGAACTGCTCGAAGGTACCGGCGATCTCGTCCGGCGTCTCCGCGCGGAGACGCTCGAACAGGCGCTGCTCCGCCTTGCTTTCGGTCTCAACCGGCTCGTCAGGGATGATCCGCGCCATTCCGCTCATCTTCGACGCGGGTGCTGACGAACACAACTCGTCCCTGTCCGCGTAAGCGTCGAGCAGAAATCGGCTGATAATCGGATAGTGCGCCTTGCCTTTGACGACACCCTCCGGCTCTCGCCGAGCGACCTCTCGAATCACCTCGCCTGCCCGCATCTGACGCAGCTCGAGCTTCGCGTCATCCGAGGCGAGCTCGAGCGGCCTTTCCTGCCCGCCGGGAGGACCCGGGCTCGCGCTGCGCGAAGAGCAGCGTGAAGGTGACGTCGGAAGGGGGTGGCGGTCCGGGCGGCCTCCGCCTCGGCCAGGAATCGCTGCGCGAAGAGGCAGCGTGAGAGAGTGCGACGCACAGACGCGGCCGTGGTGCGGCGGGACTCTGCATGTGCTGCGAGTGGCGTTAGGCTGCGGCGGTGGAGGAGATCGCCCCTGGCCTGTGGCATTGGAAGGCGCTTTGGGAGAGGATTGGCAGCGAGGTCAGCTCGTACTATCTTGCTGCCGAGCGAGTGCTGATCGACCCGATGATCCCGCCGGAGGGTACCGGCTGGTTCGAGGAGCACGGCCGGCCGGAGCATCTGCTGCTCACGAATCGCCACCACGACCGCGAGGGGTGGAAGCTGCGCGAGGCTTTCGGCTGCACGGTGCACTGCGTCCGAAACGGGCTGCACGAGCTCGAGGGTCGTGGGCCGGTCGAGCCGTTCGAGTTCGAGGACGAGCTGCCGGGCGGCGTCGTCGCGTACGAGGTGGACGCGATCTGCCCGGACGAGTGCGCCCTGTACGCGCCGGCGCACCGCGCGCTCGCCAGCGCGGACGGCGTCGTCCGCTGGCCCGACGACGGGCCGCTGCGGTTCGTCCCCGACGAGCTGATGGACGACCCGGAGCGGACGAAGGCCGGCCTGCGCGACGCCTACCGGCGCCTGCTCGAGCTCGACTTCGACCGTCTCCTGCTCGCCCACGGCAACCCGATCGTCCACGGCGCGAAGGACGAGCTGTTCGCGTTCGTCGAGCGGGCTTAGCCTCACCGATACGCGAATGCGCACTGATGCACGGGTTGTGAGGAGGGCGATCTGCACCTCCGGGGAGCGGGTGTCGCCCCCGTGCCGGCCGTGCTTGCCGACGATCTCCTGCTTCGCTTCCTTGGTGAGACTCATGCCACCTCCAGATAGTCGTCTCCGCGATCCCCGCACGCCGTGGGAAGCGCCACGCGCGGCCGAGATCGCGGTCGGCGCCTAGGGTTGCAGCCCGGCACCGCAGGAGCCCGCCCGAGGTCGCTGCCCAGTTCGGGTCGCACTTCCTGCTCGGCGCCGGGGTCGAGGTCGGTGGCCCATGCGTGCCCGTCTCGACGGCGTGGTCGAGGTCGAGCCTCGTGCCCGGGCAGGCTCTCCAAAGGCCGCGATTCCCCGCCTTGGCGGCCAGTGCCGCCGCCATCAGTGCCTGGGCGTACCGGCCGCGCTGACCTCGGTAGAAGTCCGCTCGCACCGCGCTCGCACGGCCGTTGCCGATGTGGACACCGAGCGGCGAAAAGCCCCTGCAAATGAGAGATGGAGCGTGCAGGACTCGAACCCGCGCCCTCCGACTTGTAAAGCCGCGAGAGCGGGGAGACGGTCGAAAACGGCCCAGAACGGACGGCCCCACAAACCCGCATTCCTCCAAGTGTTCTGCCGCCACAGGGGCTTGGCTAAAGCCAATCCGGATTCCGAACGAGAACGGATCGATGTGGCGTTGAGATGGCGTCAGAATTTTGCCTCGGCTGGAGACGACGCCTAGCGCAGCCGGCCCCGAGGCGCGAAACTACCCCCGTGGCGATGGCACTCGACCTCATCCGAGACTAGGTTCTGAACAGTGACTAGCGACACCTCCGCAACGTTCCTTTTCGCCGACATCGCTGGATTCACCGCGCTCACCGAGGCACATGGCGACGAAGAGGCCGTGGCACTGGTCGAGCGGTTCGCGGAGGTTGTCAAGCGAGAGCTTCCTCCCGTCCGTGGCGAGTATGTCA
>JBKOVL010000110.1:0-2632 GCA_046723895.1 Actinomycetota bacterium
GCGACGCCGATCATCGAGACGTCCATCGCGTCGAGGAACAGGGCGCCGCAGAGGACGAGCAGCATGCCGACGGCGCGCGCGCCCAGCCGCTCGGCCGGTTCTCGAGCTGAAGAAGAAGCCGCTTGATGTGTCATGCATCGATCGTGGCTGCCGCGATCAGCCTGGTACCAGAGCGTGTCCATCCTGGTATCAGCGCTACCCGGCTCGGCCCCCGCCCCCCGGGCATACTGGGCGTAAGTGGCCACTGCGGCACCCGAGCTCGGCGCAACTGTCTCCCGCAACGGCAATGACCTGCGCCGCCGCGAGCTCGGCGCATTCCTGCGCAACCGCCGCGAGCGCCTCCAGCCCGACCAGGTGGGCATGCGCAGCTCGCGGCGCCGGCGGACGCCGGGGCTCCGCCGGGAGGAGGTCGCGCAGCTCGCCGGTGTCGGCGTCACGTGGTACACCTGGCTCGAGCAGGGGCGCGACATCAATCCGTCGGCGCAGGTCCTCGACGCGATCGCGCGGACGCTCCAGTTCGACTCGCACGAGTACTCCCACCTCTTCACGCTCGCCGGCGTCCCGACGACGACGATCGCGGCACAGTGCCTCGGGCTCTGCCCCACTTCGCAGATGCTGCTCGACCGGCTCGAGCCCTTCCCGGCCGCCCTGATCAACGACCGCCTCGACCTGCTCGCCTACAACCGGGTCTACGCGAGCTTCTTCGGCGACGCGCTCGAGCGGATCCCGATCGAGGACCGGAACGCCCTTTGGCTCGCGTTCACGCACCCGAGCTGGCAGCGCACGATGGTCGACTGGGACGAGTCCGTCGGGTACATGGTCGCCGAGTACCGCGCGGCGATGGCCGAGCATCTCGACGAGCCTGCCTGGAAGACGCTCGTCGCGCGCCTCCACCATGCGTCGCCCGAGTTCACGGCGTTCTGGGAGCGGCACGACGTCCAGCTGGTCGAGACCCGGATGAAGCGTGCGCTCCACCCCACTGCAGGCCTGTTGACGCTCGTCTACACGCATCTCTGGCTCGGCCAGCGGCTGGGCACACGGATCACGGCGTTCACACCCGCGGACGAACGGACTAGGGGCCGGCTCGAGAAGCTCCACCGCTCGCTGTCGGAGTAGCGTCTGCGTATGCAGGCGCCGACGTTCGACGACGTCCTCGCTGCGCGCGAGCGGATCTCGCCCCACCTCCGCGAGACGGCGCTCAACCGCTACCCCGCGCTCGACGAGCTCGTCGGCGCCGAGGTCTGGGTCAAGCACGAGAACCACCTCCCGGTCTGCAACTTCAAGGTCCGCGGCGGGGTGAACCTCGTGTCGCAGCTCTCGGACGAGGAGAAGGACCGCGGCCTGGTGACTGCGTCGACGGGCAACCACGGCCAGTCGATCGCGTATGCCTCGCGGCTCTTCGGCGTCCGGGCGACCATCTTCGTGCCCGAGGGCGCGAACCCGGTGAAGCTCGCGTCGATTCGGGGCCTCGGCGCCGAGATCGTCGAGCACGGCCGCGACTTCGACGAGGCGCGCGAGCGCTGCGCGGCCGTCGCCGCGGAGCACGGCTACCGCTACGTCCACTCGGGGAACGAGCCGCACCTGATCGCCGGCGTCGGCACCCACACGCTGGAGACGCTTCAGCGGCAGCCCGACCTCGACGTCCTGATCGTCCCGGTCGGCGGCGGGAGCGGCGCGGCAGGAGCGTGCATCGCCGCGGCGGCGATGCGGCCTGAGCTGCGGGTGATCGGCGTTCAGTCCGAGGCCGCGCCGGCCGCCTACCGCTCGTGGAAGGAGGGCGTGATCGCCGAGGATGCGATGGGCACCGCCGCCGAGGGCCTCGCCACGCGGGTGGGCTTCGAGCTCCCGCAGCAGATCCTGCGCGAGCAGCTCGCCGACTTCCTGCTCGTCTCCGAGGAGGACCTCCGCGCCGCGACGGTGCACATGCTCGAGCGGACGCGGAACCTGATCGAGCCGGCCGGCGCCGCCCCGCTCGCCGCCGCCCTGAAGCTGGAGCTTGACGGAGCGAAGGTCGGCCTGATCGCGAGCGGCGGGAACGTCAGCCTCGACCAGCTCCGCGCCCTGCTCGGGCCCGGCTAGAGCCGTAGGCGGGGAGCGCCGCCGCGGCGCTCCCCACCGGCCCGCCTACGGACAGGGGCTCGTCGCCGGCGTCAGCTAGATGCAGATCGTTCCGAGCGTCCGAGACGAAGATGGATACAAACCGCGGTAGGCTTGCGCGCGTCGTGATCCGCGACTACCCGATGCTGCTCGACCTGATCGGCCAAACGCCTGTTGTCCGCCTGCAGCACGTCGGCGCCGAGCTCGGCCCCACCTTACTCGCGAAGCTCGAGTACCTCAATCCCGGCGGGTCGAACAAGGACCGGATCGCACTGTCGATGATCGCGGGGGCGGAGCAGATGGGGACCCTCAGGCCCGGCGGGACGATCGTCGAGCCGACCTCGGGAAACACCGGCGTGGGGCTCGCGCTGGCGGCGGCGATCAAGGGCTACAAGATGATCTTCGTCGTCCCCGACAAGGTGGCCCCGGAGAAGATCGCCCTGCTGCGCGCGTTCGGGGCCGAGGTCGTGATCTGCCCGACCGCGGTCGAGCCCGATTCGCCCGAGAGCTACTACCTCGTCTCCGACCGGCTCGC
>JBKOVL010000061.1:0-16193 GCA_046723895.1 Actinomycetota bacterium
CGCGCACGCACACACGCGCGGTGTCGTCCATCGCGACCTGAAACCGGCCAACGTGCTCTTCGACGGCTCAGGGCGGGCGAAGCTGGCCGACTTCGGGATCGCACGCTTCGGCGACGAAGTGGGGCTCACCTCGCCCGGCACGGTGCTCGGAACCGCCGCTTACCTGGCTCCAGAGCAGGCGGCCGGCGAGCCTGCGACGCCGGCGAGCGACGTCTACGCATTCGGCCTGATCCTGTTCCGGATGCTGACGGGGCGACTCCCCTTCGAGTCCCGGGACGCTTTCGAGCTCGCCGCGATGCACCGCGACCGACCGCCGCCCTCGGTGACGGCGTTCCGCACCGACCCGCCGGCGCGCTTGGAGAGCGTGACGTTCGCGGCGCTCGCGAAGAGCCCGTCCGACCGGCCTCCGGACGGCCGCGCGCTCGTCTCCGAGTTGGGCCCCGCGCCGCGTCGACGGCCCGGGTAGGCTCGCGCCCGTGATCTCCGTCGTCGTCCCGGTGCACAACGAGGAGCGGAGCGTCGCGCTGCTTGTCGACGAGCTCGACTCGGCTCTCCAGCCGCTCGGAGCCGCCTGGGAGACGGTATTCGTCGACGACGGCTCGACCGACGGGACGTTCGCGGCGCTCACCCGCCTGCACGCCGCCCGAGACGACGTCGTCGTCGTCCGCCTCCGACGGAACTTCGGCAAGGCGGCCGCGCTCGCGGCCGGGTTCGCGCGGGCACGCGGCGATGTGATCGTCACCATCGACGGCGACCTCCAGGACGACCCTGCCGAGATCCCTCGGCTCCTCGTCAAGCTCGACGAGGGCTTCGACCTCGTCTCCGGCTGGAAGACCGACCGCAGGGACCCGCTTCGCCGCCGGATCCTCTCGCGCGTCTTCAACGCGGTCACGCGGTGGATCTCGGGCGTACGCCTTCACGACATGAACTGCGGCCTGAAGGCCTACCGCGCCGAGGTGATTCGCGGCCTGCCGCTCTACGGAGAGCTGCACCGCTTCATCCCCGTGCTCGCCCACCACCGCGGCTACCGGATCGCGGAGCTTCCGGTCAACCATCGGCCGCGTGAGCACGGCCGGTCCCGGTACGGGCTCGAGCGCTACCTGCGCGGCTTCCTCGACCTGCTCACCGTCTCGTTCCTCGGCCGCTACCGGCATCGTCCCCTGCATCTCTTCGGCGGTCTCGGCCTGACGCTCGCCCTCGCCGGGGTCGGGATCCTCGTCTACCTGACCGTCGTCAAGTTGATCGGCCATGCGATCGGCCAGCGTCCCTTGCTGATCCTGGGCGTGCTGCTCGTCGTCGTCGGCCTCCAGGTGTTCTCGCTCGGCCTGATCACGGAGCTGATCACGAGCCACCACGAGGAGCGCGCGTCGGAGCGCGAGCGGGCCGAGGCGCTCATCGAAGAGATCCTGACCTGAAAGTTCTCTACTTCGGAACGTACGAGCGGGGCTATCCGAGAAACGCGCAGGTGATCTCGTGCCTGGGCCGCGCCGGCGTCGAGGTCGCCGAGCGGCACGTCTCCGTCTGGGACACGGAGGAGCACAAGTGGGGCGCCGGGCCGGTCGCAGCCGCGCGACTCGGGGCCGCGGAGCTGCGGCTGCTGGCGCGCCCGCGGGAGGCATTCGACGCCTTGCTCGTCGGTTACCCGGGCCACCTCGACCTGCCCGCGGCGCGGCGCGCCGCCCGCGGTCGGCCCGTCGTCTTCAACCCGCTCGTCTCGTTGTCAGACACCCTCGTCGGAGACCGCGGCCGCTTTCGGGCCGGAGGCGTGGCCGAGCAGGTACTTCGTGCAATCGACCGCCGAGCCTTCCGCGCTGCGGATCTCGTGGTGTCCGACACCGAGGCGAACGCGGCGCTCTTCCGCTCGCTCGGCGCGCCCCGGATCGAGGTCTGCCTGGTCGGTGCCGAGGAGCGCGTTTTCGTCCCGGGGTGGTCGCCGCCCCGAGCGTTCACGGCGCTCTTCGTCGGGAAGCTCATTCCGCTGCACGGAGTCGAGACCATCCTCGCCGCCGCGCGGCTCGCACCCGAGCTTCGCGTCCGCGTCGTCGGCAGCGGCCAACTCGACGCCCTCGTGCGCGACCACCCGCCGAACGTCGAGCACGTCCCCTGGGTCGACTACGAGCGGCTCCCGGACGAGCTCCACCGCGCGACGTGCGCACTCGGGGTCTTCGGCACCTCTGCGAAGGCGGCGCGCGTGATCCCGAACAAGGCGTTCCAGGCGCTCGCATGTGGCACCCCGCTCGTCACCGCCGATACGCCGGCGGCCCGAGAGCTGCTCCGCGACGACGAGAGCGCGCTGCTCGTGCCGCCGGGGGACGCTGAAGCCCTCGCGGCAGTGCTGCGACGCCTTGCTGGCGACCGCGGGCTCGCCGAGCGCCTCTCCGCCGGCGGGCTCACCGCCTACCGGGCGCGCGCAAGCGAGGAAGTCCTCGGCGCACGCTGGCGCGGCCTGATCGAGTCGCTGCTGTGAGGGTGCGCATCCTGCTCTGGTCGGCGATCGCCGCCTATGCCGCCGGTTTCGCGTCTCTCTCGATCCTGCGCCACCGTGCGTTCAATACCGGCCGCTACGACCTCGGGAACATGGTCCAGACCGTGTGGAACACCGCCCATGGCCACTTCCTGCAGATGACGAGCGGCGACGGGCGACAGATCTCGCGGCTGGCCGCGCACTTCGATCCGATCCTCGCGCTCTTCGCGCCGCTCTGGCTGATCTGGTCGAGTCCCGAGATGCTGCTCGTCGTCCAGGCGGTCGTCGTCGCGCTCGGTGCGCTACCCGTCTTCTGGCTCGCCCGCAAGCACCTGGGCAGCGAGCGTGCGGCGCTCGGGTTCGCGATCGTCTACCTGCTCTACCCCGCGACCCAGTGGCTGACGCTGAACGAGTTCCACCCGGTCGCGCTCGCGTGCCCCTTCCTGCTGTTCGCGTTCTGGTACCTCGACGAGGACCGGCTCGCCCCGTTCGTGGTCTTCGCCGTACTCGCGATGGCGACGAAGGAGGAGATCGGCTTCGTCGTCGCCGGCATGGGCGTCTGGTACGCGATCCGGCGGCGAGGGCGTGTGGGTGCCGTGATCGCCGCTGCGGGGACCCTCGTCTCCGCCCTCGCGATCGCCGTCGTGATCCCGCACTACAACGCCGGCGCCGAGTCGTCCTTCTACGGGCGCTACGACGCGATCGGCGGTTCTGCCGGCGGGATTGCGAAGACCGCCGTCACCCGTCCCTGGCGGATCCTCGAAGAGGCTTTCCACGTCAACGACGTCCACTACCTCCTCCACCTGCTCCTGCCGTTCGGGCTCCTCTTCCTGCTCTCGCCCGTGGTGCTGATCGCCGCCCTGCCGGAGCTCGCCATCAACTTGCTCTCCGCCACCTCGACGCAGACCTCGATCCATTTCCACTACACGGCCGGGGCGATCGCCCCGCTCGTCGTCGCCTCCGTGCTCGGCGCAGCCGTGCTCGCACGGCGGTCTTCCGCAACGGCCGTCGCGAGCGGCGCCGTCGCCGTCGCGCTGCTCGCGAGCTGGAAGATCGGCGCGGTTCCTTTCTGGGGAGCCGTGCCCGGCGGAGAGGACTACCAGCGCAACGACTGGCACGTGACCGCCCACGACCGGATCGCGTCACGCGCCCTCTCGCTCGTACCGGCGGGTGCGGTCGTCAGCTCGACGAACGTCCTCGGCGCGCACCTGTCCGCGCGCCGCCGCGTGCTCAGCCTGCCGAAGCTCTCCGACGCGACCTGGGTCGTCGCCGACGAGACGCGCTCGAGCTATGCCGACCGCGTCGCGCCGCTCCCGGCAGCCGCCGCCCTCGTCCGCCTCCGGCGGAGCCCCGACTGGAGGCTCGTCTTCGAGCGGGACGGCGTGCTGGTCTTCCACAAGAGAAGCGCGTAAAGACCGACGAGCACGAGGTTGCGGGCGAGCAACGTCCAGACCTGCGGGCCGACGGCCCAGAGGTCGCGGTAGTGGAAGTACCAGCTCTGCGCGAGGGCGAGCGCCGCGACGAACAGCGCACCGGCCGCGAGACCGCCGAACGGGACGAACGGGATCAGCCAGACGAGGTACTGCGGCGAGAGCACCTTTGCGAACGCGAGCACAGCGGCGATCGCAGCCGCGAAGGCGACCTCGAGGCGGTCGCGCCGCCGGTAGAAGACGAGCCAGACGACGACGACCGCGGCGGCGGCCAGGACCGACGTCGCGTAGCCGAACGCATCGGGGAGGTCGCCGGCGAGATCGCGGGAGACGGCGGCGTGGGTCGTCTTGACGACGTGCGCGCGGTAGACGCCGAGCCGGTCGCCGGCGAGCAGCAGGCTCGCGCCAAGGCTTTCCGCGTGGAGACCGCGCCCCAGCTGCGCGCGGACGCTCTCCCACACACCGTGCGGCGAGAGCGCGAGCCAGGGTACGACGAGGGCCGCAGCGACGGCCACGAAGACGGCGAACGCCCGGCCGGCGGCGGCCCGCCCCAGCTGGATAAGTGCCAGCGGGACGAGCACGATCGCGTAGAGCTTCGCGGCGAAGGCCGACCCGAGCAGGCCGAGCGCGAGCATCCCGCGCCCGTACACGAGCGCCGCGAGCGCCCCGACCGTGAGCACAGCGGGCCAGGCGTCGTAGGTGTTCAGCGAGACCGGGCCGAGCGCGATCGGGACGAGCGCGAGGAACGCGGCCGCGGCCGCGAGTTCGGGGACACCCGCCCCGCGGCGCGCCAGCACCAGCACGACAAGGTAGATCGTCGCGACCGCGCAGAGCGTCATCAGCGCCTTGAAGAGCGCGTCGTAGGCCCCGCCGGGCGCGAGCGAGGGGGCGGCGAAGAGCGGGATCGCCCCTGGTGGGTACTCGACGAAGACATCCCGGTAGGGAAGGCGGCCGTCCAGGAGCGCGTCCCCGTACTCCCGGTACAGGTGGAGGTCGCGGAACTTCGCACCGCGGAAGAGGCCGCCGCTCGGAACCGCGAGCGCGCCCAGCAGGAGCGGGGTCGCCAGCGCCGTCACCCGCACGGCGAGCCCGGACGGGGTGCGCACTTCGCGGCTTACGGCTGCAGTTGGCCGACCGTCGTCGCCGGCGGAGGCTCGGTCGGCGGGGGAGGCGCAGGCGTCGTCGCCCCCGGGGGCGGGGGCACCGTCGGCGCGACCGGTTGAGGAGGCGGGGCGGTGGTGACCGCCTCGGTCGTCGCAGGCTCGACGGGCACGCTGACGGTCTGCTCCGTCGTCGTCTGCGCAGCCGTCGTCGCCTGCGCAGCCGTCGTCGCCGCCTCCGTCGTCGGCCTCGTGTAGGGCGTCCTCGGGCTCGGCGTGTAGTTGGGGACGTACTGGATCGCGTAGTCCCCGCGCTCGAACGGCTTCCAGACGGGGTAGGCCTTCGGCAGGGTGAAGTCCTGCGGGTGCGTATACCGGACCGCGCGCTCCATGAACAGGCGCCAGATCTCCGCCGGGAAGCTCCCGCCGACGACGGCGATCCCGTGCACGTTCTCCATCGGGATCTCGGCCTGCGGATAGCCGACCCAGACAGTCGCCTCGAGGTTCGGCAGGTAGCCGCAGAACCAAGCGTCCGCGTGAACGTCCGTCGTCCCGGTCTTGCCTGCTGCCGGCCGGCCGAAGTTGGCACGTGTGCCCGTGCCGTAGAGGATGTTCTGCTCGAGGATCTTCGTCACCGTGTAGGCAACGCCGTCGGGAATGACGCGCCGGCGCACCGGCTTACCCCACCCCGCGTGGTCGTCGGCCTTCCCGCTGGCGAGGACGACCTTGCGGATCGCCATCGGCTGCGAATAGACCCCGCCGGCGGCGAGCGTCGCGTATGCGGATGCCATGTCGAGCGGCGACACCGCGTTCGAGCCGAGGCCGATCGAGGGCACCGGCTTGAGCGGGCTCTCCACGCCGAGACGGTGTGCCATCGCGGCGACGTTCTTGGGGCCGACGTCGAGCGTCAGCTGCGCGTAGACCGTGTTGTCCGACTGGAGCGTCGCCTGCTGGACCGTGATCGTGCCCGAGTAGGTGTGGCTGTAGGTCGAGACGTCCCAGGCAGGGATCGCGGGGTCGGGCTGGTAGTGGAACGGGGCAGAGATGTACGTCGAGGTCGCCGGGTTGATCCCCTGGTTGACCGCAGCCGTGAGGGTGAAGGTCTTGAAGGTCGAGCCCGCCTGCCGGCGTGCCTGGGCGACCAGGTTGAACTGGTTCTTCTTGCGGCCGGGATAGACGGCCGTCATCGCGCGGATCGCGCCGTTGGCGGGATTGATCGAGACGAGCGCCGCCGCCGGGTCGTCCTTCAGGTAGAGCGTCTCGGTGATCGCATCTCTCGCCGCACGCTGGAACGCCGGGTTGATCGTCGTGTAGACCCGCAAGCCGCCCGACTGGACCGTCTGGACCCCGTACTTCGCAATCAGCTGGTCACGGACGAAGCTGAAGAAGTAGGGCTCGCGGATCTTCGTGTACAGGCGGCCGGGCTTCAGGTGCAGCCTGCGGTCGGCAAGGCCCACCTGGAACTGCTCGAAGGAGATGTCGTGGTTCGCGTAGAGCGCCTGGAGGACCTCCCCGCGCCGCTCGAGCGCGTCGTCGGGATGCAGCACCGGGTCGTACAGCGACGGCGCCTGCGGCAGGCCCGCGAGCAGCGCGGACTGCATCATCGTCAGCTTCTTCGCCGGCTTCGAGAAGTACGTCTGCGCAGCTGCCTCGACCCCGTAGGCGTGGTTGCCGAAGTACACCTGGTTCATCCACGCCGCGAGGATCCGGTCCTTCGACCAGTGCCGGCTGAGCTTGATCGCGAGGCAGGCCTCTTTGATCTTCCGTTGCAGTGTTCGCTCGCGGGAGATGTAGAGGTTGCGGACGAGCTGCTGCGTGATCGTCGACCCGCCCTCGACCACCTTGCCCTTGTTCAGGTCGCGCCAGGCGGCGCGGATGATGCCCTCGTAGTCGACGCCGCCGTGCTGGTAGAAGCGCCGATCCTCGACTGCGATCGTCGCCTTCGTCATCCATGGGCTGATCTGCTTGAGTGGAACCGGCTGCCGGTTGTGCTCGGCGGGGATCGAGCCGAGCAGCGTTCCGTCCGCGGCATAGACGAACGAGTTCTCGCCGATCGTCACGGGTCGCAGCGAGGCGAGGTTGCAGCTCGTCTTGAAGGCCGCGGTCGCCCCGAGGCCGGAGAGGACGAGGATGAGCGGAATCCCGATGAGGACGACGAGGACGACCGCGGCGGCGTTGCGGCGCCCGTGCCGACGGCCGCGCGCACGCATCCTCCGGCGGCGACCGCCGTTCGGGAGGTCATCGGGACGCAGACGCTGCGTCGGCGAAGGGCTCATGCGTAGATGCCGCCCGCGCGCAACCGCTCGTGGGCACGCAGGCGGAGCTCGTGCTCGAGCCGCTCCGCATCGGCGGGGTCGGCGGCAAGAGCGCGCATCGTGATGGTCGCATCGGCCTCGATGTTGGAGACGAAGACCTCGAGCTCCCGTTCGCCCTTGCTCGCCGTCCGCAGCAGATCGATGGCGTTCTCGAGGTCGGCGCTCAGTGGAACCTGCACTGTGATCTCTGCTCTCTGCGCCCGGTCGACGATCGTGGAGTTGCGGATGGTATCCGAGACCAGTTTGTCGTTCGGAATCACGAGTCTGGTGTCGTCATCGGAGCGGACGAACGTGTACGTGAGTCGAATCTCCTCGACGATGCCTTCGGTGCCGTCGACCACGATCCAGTCGCCGATACGGAGAGGCTGCGTGAACGCGATCAGGACGCCGGCGACGAAGTTCGAGAGCGTCCGCTGCGCGGCGAAGCCGATGACGATGCCGAGGATCGCCCCGCTCGCGAGCAGCGTTCCGGCCACCGTTCGCACCTGCGGGATGACGAGCAGGCCCGAGAGGAGAGCGATGGTGACGATCGCCGCGACGACGCTGCGCCGCAGGATCCGGTAGCGCGTCGCCGAACCGGCCGAGAGGTCGTGGCGCTGAATGCGCTTGTCGACGAACCTCGCCACCACGAGGCTCGCCAAGACGACTGCGCCCAGGATCGTGAGTCGCTCCCAGTAGGGCATCGCAACCCCCTATGTTCGACGCCCGCGCCGCCGATTCCTCACAGCGGGCGGCGGCCGGCGTAGCCGTCTTCCAGGCCGTGCCAGAAGGCAACCTCGTCCTCGCCGAGCTGCCAGCAGAGGAGGATGTCCTCCCCGTCGCGCTTCGCGGGGAAGTCGACCAGACCCGAGTCGAGGTCCTTGACAAGCACTCCCAAGGCCTGGACCTCGCCGATCGCGGCGGCGAGTGCAGTCGCCGCCTCGTTGACGTCGTGCTCGAGGGTCGCGAGCTCTGCAGGCGGGATGCCGCCTCCGTTCCCGGCGATCCGCCGCCCGACCACGTCGCGCCGCTCCTGCGCCTCGTCGAGGACGCGTTTGGCGCCGACCATAGCCTCGACGAGCGGGCGCAGTTCTGGGAGCGCCGCGTTCGCCTCCTGCGGTGTGAAGATACGCGAGGCCATCGAACTATGATCGAGTGCTCGTGAGCACGGGTCAACGGGTTCGGGAGCCGCGCACGAAGGCGCGCTGGGCGGACGTGCGAATCGGCCGTGCCAGGGCGCCCGCGCTCGAGATCTTCGTCTGGAGTCGTACCGCGATCTGGGCAGCCGCGCTCTTCGCCTGGCTCGTCTTCGAGCCGAACCGGCACCCGCGGGCAGACCGCTGGGACGACCCGTCGCTGACACGCGACCTCGGCTGGGTGACCGATGTCTGGGCGCGCTGGGACAGCGTGTGGTTCCTGCGCATCGCCGAGCACGGCTACGGCGAAGCGCACGGCGTCGCCGCGGCGTTCTATCCGCTCTACCCCCTGACGCTCGCCGGGGTCGGCCGCGCCTTCGGCGGCCACTACGTCCTCGCGGGCATCGTCGTGTCGCTCGCGGCCGCACTGGGCTCGTTCGCGCTCCTCTACCGGCTCGCAGAGCCGCGGCTCGGCGCGGATGGGGCGCGTCGTGCGGTGCTCTACCTCGCCGTCTTCCCGACTGCGCTCTTCCTGCAGGCCGTCTACAGCGAGTCGCTCTTCCTCGTGCTCGTTCTCGCCGCGTTCCTGCTCGCCGAGCGGGGACACTGGCTCGGCGCCGGCGCAGCCACCGGGCTCGCCGTGCTGACTCGGATCTCCGGCGTCGCGCTCCTTCCCGCGCTCGCGGTCCTGGCCTGGCGGCGCCCGGCTGCGGAGCGGCGGCGTGCGCTCGCGAGCCTCTGCCTCGCGCCGGCGATCTTCGCCGCCTACCCGCTGTACCTCGGCCTCGAGCGCGGCGATGCGTTCGCCTTCGCGCGCTCTCAGGGGTTCTGGAATCGGCACCTCTCCGCAGCCGGGCCGCTCGGCGGGATCTGGGACGGCGCCCGCGCCGCCTGGGCAGGCGTCCGCCAGCTGGTCTCCGGGTCGCACACGCACTACTACTGGGCGCCGGTCAGGGACGCAGACCCGATGCGCGTGGCGGCCGTCAACCTCGAGGCCTTCGCGTTCCTCGCCCTGCTCGTCGCGCTCACCTTGATCGCGTGGCGGCGCTTCGGGGCTCCCTACGGCCTCTTCGCAGCCGTCAGCCTCGCGCTTCCGCTCAGCGTGCCGAGCGAGCGCTGGCCGCTGCTCTCGCTACCGCGGTTCGGGGTTGTCCTCTTCCCGTGCTTCCTCGCGCTCGCAACCCTCGGCGGGCGGCCACGAGTGCACACCGCGATCCTGGTCGCGAGCTCGATCATGCTCGGTGTCGCAGTCACCCAATGGGCGCTCTGGCAATGGGTCGCGTAGCGGCGCTGCTCGCGCTCATGCTCGTCCTGGGCGGAACCGCCTGCGGCGAGCGTTCCGAGCCGACCGGAGCCGACGCCGGCCTCTATCCGGTCACGGTGACGACGGAGCGGCCGATCGTCGTCGACCGGCCCGCAAGCCGGATCGCAGTTCTCGATCCGGCGGCGGAGTCGATCCTGGCGGGGCTCGGTGTGACGCGCCACGTCGTCCTGAAGCAGACGGAGGGCGCCTTGGACGTCCAGGCGGTCCGGCGGGCGCGACCCGATCTGATCATCGCCGCGCCGGACGCGAGCGAGCGAGATCTCTCGCGCGCTGCGTCCGCGACCGGAGCGAGAGTCTACACCGCTCCCGGCGACTCGATCCGCCAGGTCGAGCGGGCGATCACCCAGCTCGGGCTCCTGACCGGCGCACCCGTTGCAGCCCGCCGGCTCGTCCGCCGGATCGAGAATCGCCAGCACGAGGTCGTCGACCGCCTCGCGCGTGTTGCGGACGTCAGCGTCTTCGTCGACACGGGCTACCTGAACACGATCCCCGACCAGTCGCTGATCGGCGACGTGCTCCGCGAGGCACACGGGACAAACGTGTTTGGCGCCACTTCCGAGGCAGGGCCCGTCGACCTTCCCGACCTGCTGCAGCGCAATCCGCAGGTCTACCTCGCGACCTCGGACTCGGACGTGACGCTGAGGGACCTGCGTACCGGTCGCACGCGTAGGCTCCGTGCAGTTCGCGACGGACGCTTCGTCGTCGCCGACGCGGGCCTCCTCCAGCCCGGGCCGCGCATCGGCGACGGACTGATGCAGGTCGCCCGTCTGCTCCATCCGGATGCGTTTCGCTGAGCTCGACGCCGTCACCGTCGACGGCTACGGCACGCTCGTCCGGCTCGTCGACCCGGTGCCTGCGCTCCGGCAGGCGCTGAGCGAGCGCGGGATCGACTGTGCCGCCGAGGCGGCGCGGGCCGGGTTCGAAGCCGAGGTCGCCTACTACCGGCCGAACGCCCTCCGGGGCCGCGATCCCGAGAGCCTCGCCGGCCTGCGACTGGAGTGCGCGCGGATCTTCCTCGAGGGCGCCGGCGCCGAGCTTCCCGCGAACTCGTTCGTGGCCGCGTTCATGGCAGCGATCGCGCTCGAGCCGATCGAGGGGGCGTTCGAGACAGTTCGGGCTCTGCGCGCCCGCGGCCTGGAGGTCGCCGTGGTCTCGAACTGGGACATCAGCCTGGCCGAGCAGCTCGAGCGCCTCGGCTCCGCCGCCCTCTTCGGCGCGATCGTAACGACGGCCGAGGCGGGGGCGCCGAAGCCCGAGCCCGCGGTCTTTCGGCTCGCGCTCGCGCGGCTCGGCGTCGAGGCTGGGCGGGTCCTCCATGTCGGCGACGAGCCCGGCGACGAGGAAGGAGCGCGGGCGGCGGGGATGCGCTTCGCACCGGCGCCGCTGGCAACCGCATTCGCGGGTTGGACGTGACCGCAGCGCTCGACCGCGGGCGGCTGATCGCCTGGTCGGCGCTCGTCTCGGGGCTCGCGCTGCTCGGCTACGCGAGCAGGGCCTCGGGCGGAAAGCCCCCGAAGAACGCCGCCTACCACTACTCGACCGCCGTCGGCGGCGTTGTCCAGTACGGAATCATCCTTGCGATCGTCCTCGTGATCGCGCGGCCGGAGTGGCGCCGGCTGCTCGCCCTACGCAAGCCCAGCTCCTACCGCCGCGCGCTGACGACTGCGGTCGGCGTGCTCGCGGTGGTGTACGTGATCAGCGGGGTCGTCTCGACCTTCAGCCACCCCGATCGCGAGCAGGGCCTGACCCCGGAGCACTGGGACTCGCACCGGGCGACGCCCTACGCGGTCAACTTCGTCGTCTTCGTCGTCGTTGCGCCTGTCGTCGAGGAGCTCACCTTCCGCGGGCTCGGGTACTCGCTGCTCGAGCCGCTCGGCCGCACAGCTGCGGTCCTCTGGGTCGGCGTTGCGTTCGGGCTCGCGCACGGGCTGCTCGAGGCGCTGCCGATCCTGATCGCGTTCGGAGCGGGGCTGGCACTGATCCGGGCGCGAACCGACAGCGTCTACCCGGGCATGGTCGTGCACGGGCTGTTCAACGCGGTCGCCCTGATCGTGTCCGTGACGACCTGACGCGGTTCTATGCTCTTTCGCGTGCGTCGCGCGGTGCTCGTGCTCGTCTCGCTCGCCGCGTCGCCCGTGGCCGCATCGGCCCTACCCGGGCCGACCTACGGCATCACGTTGACGCTGAAGGCGCCGAAGGCGACGATGTACCTGCACCGGATCGAGTTCGTCGGTCGTCTCTCGCCGCCCACGAAGGGCGCGCGCGTGCGGTTGCTCCGTGGGGACCGGCTGGTCGCCTACGGGCACGTGCGCCCCGACGGCACCTTTCGCATTCCGGTCAAGCTCGGGAGACCCGGCCCGTTCCGCGTCGCCTGGCTCAGGGCCACCTCGGAGGAGGTCAGCATCCGGATCCGGCCGCGTCTCGACACGCGGCTCGTCGGCGCCCGCGTTGCCGGGGCGCCGCTGCGGCTCGAGGCCGCGATCATGCCGGCGGCAGCCGGCCCCATCCGCGTGCGCGTCATCCACGGCGGAGCGGTCGGGCTCGATCGGCGCTTCGGCGGCAACGCGAGAGTCGACCTGGCGACGAGGCACGCGGGTGCGTTGCGGATCCAGGTGACCACCGAGCCGCCCTCCGGCTACGACGCGCTCCGGCACGAGCTGACTGCAACTCTGCGCGCCCCGAACCTCGCGCTCGGCACGATGAGCGCGACGGTCTCCGACCTGGCGCACCAGCTCGCCGCCCTGCACTACGCGGTGCCGTCGTTCGGATCGACCTTCGACGACGACTTCCAGCAGAGCGTCTACGCCTTCCAGAAGGTGCAAGGGCTGGAGCGGAGCGGCGCCGTCGACGCGGCCTTCTGGGGGCGTCTCGGCGCCCCGCGAGTCCCGCAGCCACGCTACCGGCAGCCGGCCGACCACATCGAGATCGACAAGACCCACCAGGTCCTCTACGTGGTGCGCGGCGGGGAGATCGCCCTGATCTCGCCCGTCTCGACGGCCGGGATTGCCGGCTACTACACGCCCGAAGGCCGATTCGCGATCTACCGCAAGGTCGTCGGCTACGACCCGAGCCCACTCGGCGTCCTGCTCAACCCCATGTACTTCTACGGCGGCTACGCGATCCACGGCAACCCGTCCGTGCCGCCCTACCCTGCATCGCACGGCTGTGTCCGCGTCCCGAACTTCGTCATCTACCGCCTCTTCTCGTCCGAGCCGTACGGCGAGACGGTCTACGTCTATTAGCCTGGGGGAACCATGGTTCCCCCACGAGCTACCTCCTTTCTTGGCCGCGACTGACGACTCCCTCGTGTCCTCCACCGAGAGCGCGGTCTCGCGTCCGCGCGCGTGCGGGAAGTCCTCACACAACGCATAAACCGGCTAGACGTGCGCACCAGTGGCTCGCGAACGCGGCTTTCGCCGCGGTCGTGCTCGCGATCGCGGGCGGCGTCGTCTGGACCCAGGTGATCGAGCGGGGTGGGACGAAACGGCTCGCGTGGCACGACGTCACCGGCGAGGTGCGCGGCCCGGCGATCTGGCCCAAGTCGGTCACCCGCTCGTTCTGGCGGCAGCGCCAGGTCGACCGCTACCTCGCCCGGACCTTCCCGCGCGGGGCGCCACTTTTCCCGCGCATCGACTACGCGCATGACCGGCTCGTCCTGATCGCCGCCGGCCCGCGCTCGAGCACCGGCTACCGGGTCGAGGTCCTGCGCGCCACCGAACGCCGCGGCGACATTCGGATCCTCGCCCGCGAGATCACACCCTCGCTCGGGCAGCGGGTCGAACCGCGCCTGACCTCGCCTTTCCGGCTGATCACGATCCCAGCCACCGGCAAGCGGGTGTACGTACAGTGGCAAGGACGCCCGTGAGAAATCGTCTCGGGCCAGCATGAATCCTGTCCCGAGAGGCTCCGATGGATACGCCCGATCCGGTGATCAAGCAGTTCCGCGAGCAGATCTCGGACACTGACCGGGCGATCGTCGAGGCGATGAACAAGCGCCTGACGCTGGTCGCGCAGGTGAAGGCCTACAAGGAGTCGCGGGGGCTCGGCTTCGTCGATCCCGAGCGCGAGGAGTGGATGCTCCAGTACCTGACGCGCGCGAACCGTGGCCCGCTCTCGAGCGAAGGGCTGCGCGAGCTGTTCGAGAAGATCCTCGACCTCTCGAAGCGAGAGGTCACACGGGGGTCCTAACTCTCCTCCTCGCCCTCGACGGCGAACTCGTCGGGCGAGACCTGGTCGAGGAACTTGCGGAACTCGTCGACGATCTCCTCCTCGTTCACCTCTTCGCCCTCGAACTCGATCGCCGACTCCTCGATCACGCGCTCGTCGGCGTAGATCGGGGCCTCCGCCCGCACCGCGAGCGCGATCGCATCGGACGGTCGCGAATCAACCTCGATCTCGGTGCTGTCCATCTGGATCGTGATGCTCGCGTAGAAGGTGTTGTCGCGCAGTTCGGTGACCGTGATTCGCGTCACTCGCGCCTCGAGCTGCGAGAGCATCTCCGTGACCAGATCGTGCGTCATCGGCCGAGGTGTCGAGGCGCCCTGAAGCTTCATCAGGATCGCCGCCGCCTCGGGGTGCCCGATCCAGATCGGCAGGAACTTGTTCCCGTCCGCGGTCTTCAACAAGACGATCGGCTGCTTGCCGACGATGTCGAAGCTGACGCCGTAGATGACCATCTCGTGCATCCGACCGGTGCCTCCCGACCCATCTTAGCCGAGGCCTCTCGAGCGAAGACCGAAGCCGGGTGAGCGCTGCAGCGTACCCCGCCGGGCCGAACGAGCGGGTATCACTTGTGTCGTGTGTTGCTTACCGACTAGTCTCTAGCGTCGGCGAAAGTAGCGATTGGGTCACCATTCGCTGTCGCCGAGCTCGTTTCGGGCGAAGACGTTCCCGAAGACGGTCGTCTGCATCGTGTAGCCGTCGAAAGGGTGCTTGCAGAGGCCCCAGCCGCCGTTGTCGACGATCTGGTTCGCGGTCACGGTCAGCTGGCCCAGGCCGTCCGCCTGCCCGCCCTGGAGGCACACGCCGCCGCGCAGGAAGGGCCCGTAGCTCCTGGCGTTTGCGCTGATCAGGTTCTGCGTCACCGTGATCTGGTCGGCGACGATCGGCAGCCCGGCGTTCGTCGAGAGCGCGAGCAGGATCCCCGCACCGCCGTTGTCGGCGACCGTGTTGCGGCTGATCGCGAGCGTCCTGATGGGGTACGTCCTGACGTTCGGCTCGACGTCGATGCCGGCCCAGGGGCCCGTGTAGGACACGAGCTCGGGGCCGAGCGGGCCGAGCGCCCGCGGGTTGCCGGCGCCGCTGATCACGTTCGAGTCGATCGTGACGCCGATCGCGCCGACAACCGAGATTCCGTTTCGCCGGGCCGCCGAGATGTTGCTGTTCAGGATCGAGACCGGGCCCGCATAGCCGCGTCCGTTGGCACGGCCCGTCACCTGGATCCCGTCGACCGGCGCTCCCTGGATCTTCAGCGTGTTCAGCGTGACGTCACTGCCCGCGACGACGATCCCGAAGCCTGTCGTGCTCGTGGGGACGATCAGCTTGAGGTTGGAGATCGAGATGTGCTGCGGCGGCGAGCTCGTCCTCGAACTGCGGTTGACGTAGAAGATCGCGTCGGCCGGGATCGGGTCGCCGTCGTCCGAGGTCAACCGCACCGGACCGGCTCCGAGATACTGGATGCACGCGCCGTCGGGTGTGTCCACTGTCGTGTTGTTCTTCGAGACCCACAGGCCGCGGGTCCGGTAGCACTGGCCGTTCTTCAGCTTCCTGAGGACGATCGTGCCGCCCTTGTCGAGCTGCTTCTGGAGCGACCTGGTGTCGTCGCGTGAGCCGGAAGTCGGCTTGTCGTTGGTCGTGGCTGCAAGAACGTGCCCGGTGAGGCCGAAGAGGCCGACGGCGGCGACCGCTGCCAGGCTCGTGCGGAGACCCCTCTCCACCCGCCGATCCTAACGCGCGTACTGCTGAGAACCAAACCGTCGCCGAGCCCGACATGGGCGGACGCGGCCCCCAGCGATTCCGAGGGGTGCGAACCGGGGGGCGTGGGGGGCGCAGCCCCCCACAGCGGCGAAGCGTTGTTTGTAGCGAGCCCAGTAAGCATGGGCGATCGTGGATTCGAACCACGGACCTCCGCCTTATCAGAGCGGCGCTCTAACCGACTGAGCTAATCGCCCGCGAGGGCGGATTGTACCGACGAGGTGTACGCCTCAGTGGGCGACGCTCGTGCGGCCCAGGTAGTCCTCGATCGCGAGCAGGAAGGCCTGGTCGCCGGCGAGCTCCGCGATCGCCGCGCGTGTGTCCTCGTCGAACTCGGGGTCGGCGGCCACCTCGGTCACGAACGGCGCGAGACGGCCCTCACGCGAGAGCTGCGCCATCCGCAGCACGAGCCGGCGAGAGGTTGCATCCTGCGAGACCTGCTCGAACGACTCGATGTCGACCAGCCATGGGC
>JBKOVL010000065.1:0-13385 GCA_046723895.1 Actinomycetota bacterium
GGACGCGACGATCCGCGCACGCGGCGCGATCCCGAGCTCGCGCGCGCGTGTGTCTGACGTACGACGACCGCGGCAGCGCCGTCGTTCAATGGACACGAGTTGCCCCCCGTCACCCACCCACTCGGCTTGTAGACGTTCGCAATCGACGCCTCGTCGCCGAGCAGCTTTGGGTGGAGCTCCTCGACGATGTCACCGCGGTCGAGCTCGGGCACCTGCTTCAGCGCGACGTCGATCGCGAACGCGACCAGGTCGTCGGGACGCGCGTCGACGAGCGAGCCCTTGCGCGCGCGACCGATCGGCGTGCACGTCGCCGCGACGATGACTGCCTCAGCCGTCAGAGGCCCCCGCGACCATCCAGACGACCTCCGACGAGGGCCGGCTTCTCCTTGCCCCCGATCTCAACCTCGACGCCCGCGTGCCAGATCACGCTCGGCCCGCGGCGCTGCGCCTTCAGGAGCTTCGCGTGCAGGCGCACCCTCGAGTCGACGGGCACCGGGCTCGTGAACCGGATCTTCTCCGTGCCGTAGTTGACCCCGATCAGTGGTCCACCCGCGCGCCGGCGCGCGCGAGAGCGAGCGCGTGCTCGCGCCCGATCCTCCGGCCGGCGCCGGTGACGATCGCAACCTTGCCGCTCAGATCCGGCATCGGTGTGTGAGATTACGGCGGCGTGGATCTCGGGCTCACACCGGAGCAGGAGCTCATCCGCGCGTCCGCGCGCGAGTTCGCCGACCGCGAGATCGCCCCGCACGCGCGCGACTGGGATCGCGCCGAGGAGCTCGACCGCGGCCTCGTCGCGAAGCTCGCGGACGCCGGCTACCTCGGCGCGGGCTGGGACGAGGAGTATGGCGGCAGCGGCCTCGACACGCTGTCGTACGCGCTCGTCGTCGAGGAGCTCGGCAAGGCCGACTCCTCCGTGCGCGGCATCGTGTCCGTCAACGTCGGGCTCGTCGGCAAGACGATTGCGCGTTTCGGCACCGAGGCGCAGAAGCGCGACTGGCTGCCGAAGCTCGCGTCCGGCGAGGCGCTCGGCTGCTACGCCCTGACCGAGCCGGGCTGCGGCTCCGATGCGGCCGCGCTCGTCACGCGCGCCGAGCGCGACGGCCGCGACTGGGTGCTGACGGGCTTGAAGACCTTCATCACGCTGGGCACGTGGGCGTCGCTCGCGCTCGTCTTCGCGCGCACGGGCGGCGCGGGCCCGCGCGGCATCACGTGCTTCCTCGTGCCCGCCGGCGTCGAGGGCTTCGAGTCGCAGCCGATCAAGGGAAAGCTCGGGCTCCGCGCGCAGGACACCGCGGAGCTCTCGCTCGACGGCGTGCGCGTCCCGGACGAGAGCCGTCTCGGCGGGCTCGACGGCGGCTTCCGCGTCGCCATGTCGGCGCTCGACGTCGGCCGGATCTCGCTCGCGGCCGGCTGCGTCGGCATCGCGCAGGGCTGCCTCGAAGCCTCCATCCGGTACGCGCGCGAGCGGAGCGCCTTCGGCCGGCCGATCGCTGGCTTCCAGCTCGTGCAGGAGCTGATCGCCGAGGCTGCCGTCGAGACGGATGCGGCGCGGCTGCTCACCTGGCGCGCCGCGTCTCTCGCCGATGCGCATGTTCCGCACACGCTGGAGTCCTCGGCCGCGAAGCTGTACGCGAGCGAGGTCGCGGTGCGCGCGGCGAACAACGCCGTCCAGGTCTTCGGCGGCTACGGCTACATCGACGAGTTTCCGGTCGGCAAGTACCTCCGCGACGCGCGTGTCGCGACGCTCTACGAGGGCACGAGCCAGATCCAGAAGTTGATCATCGGCCGCGCGCTCACCGGCGAGAGCGCATTCACCTGAAACGAGGAGGGCCGGGGGTTACCCGGCCCTCCTCGCGAAGCGAATGGAGGCGCGGCCTACGTGCCGGCCCGGCCGTTGATCAGGCCGCTGATTTCCGTCCAGCGCCGGTCCGCCGCGCTGTAGCGGATCAGCTTCAGCTGCTGGATCGGGAAGGGATCGCTCGGACTCGTTTTCACCCTGATGCCCGGGATCGTGAACGGGTTGACCCAGTTCATGTGCCGCACGGCCGCAATCAGCTTCGCCCGCGTCGGGTTCGCCCCCGTCGCCGCGAGCAGCTTGGCGACGTCGTACGCCTTCGCGAAGCCGTAGAAGTACTGCCCGTTGTTCGCGTCAGCGTTCGGCGCCCACTTCGCCATCTGCGCGCGATAGAGCTTCATCCCGGCCGTGCTCGCGTACTTCGGGTTCTGCGTGTCCATGAGATAGGCCGTGCTGATCGTGCCGTCCAGCGTGGCCGCGTCGGCGTTCTGGAGCGCGAGGCCCATGATCGTGTCCGTCGCCGAGACGGAGTTCATGATGACCTCCTCGGGCCGGTACTTGAGCGCCTTCATCGTCGCGAAGACGCGCACCGTCGGCGACGGGGTGCCGAAGATGGCGATCACGTCGGCGCCCGACTGCCGGATCGCCGCAACCTGCTGCGCGACGCTCGTGTCGGTCACGGCGAAGCCCTGCGTCGTGACGATGGTCGACTGCTTCGACCCGAGGCCCTTCTTCAGGCCGTCGAGGTAGTTCTTGCCGTAGTCGTCGTTCTGGTAGATGACGCCGATCTTCTTGCCGGGCCAGTTCTGCGCCGCGTAAATGCCATAGATCGCCCCCTCGGCGTAGTAGTCTGGCTGCCAGCCGATCGTGTACGGCTTCGACTTGTAGTTCGCGTCGAACTCCGTCGCGCCGGTCGATACGAGCAGCTGCGGCACCTTGCGCTGGTTGAGGTAGTCCACCACCGCCTGCTGCGGCTCGGTCCCGAGGCCGCCGAACAGGGCGAAGACCTTGTCCTCCTCGACCAGCTTCCGCGTCATCTGCGCGGTGTTGGCCGGGTTGTACCCGTCGTCGTAGTACTTCCAGACGATCTGCCGACCGGCGATGCCCCGCTTCCCGTCGGCGCCGCGTGTCGTGTTTCGGTACGTGAAGTAGACCTTCATCCCCACCGGGATCGGCGAGTAGAACGACGCCGGTCCGCTCAGCGGGAACGTCCCACCGATCGTGAAGTGGTGGGCGGTGACTCCCGGCGGCGCCGCAGACGAGCCGGCGAGCGCTGTGACGCACACCGTCGCCGCCGCCACGATCGCGGCGACCAGGAGACCGAACCTCTTCCTCATGGCCTTCTCCTTTTTGCTAGCCGCGGAAGTACGGCCACCGGCGCAGTATAGGGACGTCGAACAACGCGCTTGTAGAGCGCACGCAGCAGGCCGGCCACTCCGCCCGGGAAGGCGTAGAGGACGAGCAGCAGAATCAGCCCGTAGACGGTCGCCGATGCTCCGGCGCGGCTCGGGTCGAGCGGCGAGCCGAACGGTGACTCGGACCAGCGAAGGATGTCGGGCGCGTAGAGCGGCACGTATTCGATGAACAGCGCGCCGGCGATGACGCCGACGAGCGAGCCGAGCCCGCCGACGACGATGCCGATGAGGAGCAAGAGCGAGAGGCCGATCTGGAACGTGTCGGGGTTGATGAAGCCGATCGTCATCGCGTACAGCGATCCCGCGACGCCGGCGAAGAAGGCGGAGATGCCGAAGGCGAGCGTCTTCGTCAGCGTGAGGTTGATCCCCGACGAGACGGCGGCGATCTCCGACTCGCGGATCGTCCGGAAGGCGCGCCCGAGCTTCCCGTACAGGAGGAGCCACGCGAGCACGAACATCACGCCGGCGATCGGCCAGGCGATGACGTAGGCCTGGTGGCCCGTGAGCACGCGCGTCAGCGGCTCGCCCCCCGCCCCGCCGGTGAAGCCGGAGTACTTCTTCGCCAGCGCGATGAGCGCGATCGGGATCGCGAAGGTTGCGAGCGCGAGGTAGGCGCCCCGCAGGCGCAGCGCTGGGAAGCCGAAAAGGAAGCCGAACACGCCGGTGATCAGGCCCGCGAGCGGGATCGTCGAGACGTCGTTCCAGCCGTGGTCGACGCTGAGGATCGTCGTGACGTAGGCGCCGACGAGCATGAAGCCGCCCTGCCCGAGCGAGATCTGGCCCGCGTAGCCGGTGAGGATCTGCAGCCCGAGCGCGGCGATGAAGTACGTCGCGACGAACGCGAAGCGGTACTGGTGCGTGTCGGTGAGGACGAACGGGAGCAGGGCGATCACGGCGCCTCCGAGCAGCGCGCCGAGGAAGCCGGGCAGGAACCCTGGGACCGTCACACGCGTCTCACGATCTGGCGCCCGAGCAGGCCCGACGGGCGCACGACGAGCACGAGCAGCAGGATCATCAGCGCGACCGGGAGGCGCAGATCGGGCGAGATCTGGCCCGGAAAGTAGTTGCCGAGCAGGTTGATCGCCACGCCGAGCGCGAGCCCGCCGAGCACCGCGCCCACCGGGCTCTCGATGCCGCCGAGCACCGCCGCGGCGAACGCGTAGATGATCGTCACCTGCATGAAGCTCGGCGTGAACACGAAGAACGCGGGCGCCGCGAGCATCCCCGCGACCGCCGAAAGGATCGCTGCGAAGCCCCAGCCGATCGAGAGCATCCACGGCACGCGCACGCCGAGCAGCCGGCTCGCTGCCGGGTCTACCGCCGACGCGCGCAGCGCGAGCCCGAGCTTGGTGTAGTTGAAGAGCGCCCAGAGCACGACGACGCACGCCAGCACGACGAGCAGGTCGTAGACCGACTGCTGCGGGATCGCGACCCTCCCGACCGACCACGTCCCGCCGGCGAGCGGCGAGGTGAGCACCTTCTCGTCCGGCTGCCAGATCCAGCTCGCGAGCCCGTTGAGGATCACGAGTAGCGCGATCGTCGCCATCACGACGGTTAGCTCGCCCGCCCGCTGCAGCGGCCGGATCACCGTCTGGTGGATGCCGACGCCGCCGAGGAACGACACGCCGAGCGTGAACACGAACGCCGGCCAGAACGACCAGCCGTGGTTCGCGATCAGCGACCAGGCGATGTAGGTCGAGAACATCCCCATCTCGCCCTGCGCGAAGTTGATGACGTGCGTCGAGCGGTAGATGAGGACCAGCGCCAGCGCGAGGCTCGCGTAGATCGCTCCGTCCCCGAGTCCCGCGACCACGACTTGCACGAACTCGGTCATCAGTACCCCAGGTAGCTCCGGCGGACGCCCTCGTGCTCGCGCAGCTCGTCGGTCGGGCCCTCGAGCACGACGCGGCCGACCTCGAGCAGGTACGCGCGCTTCGACACGTCGAGAGCCGCGTTCGCGTTCTGCTCGACGATGAGGACGGTGAGTCCCTGCTCCTCGTTCAGCCGCCGCACGACCTCGAAGAAGTGCTCGACGATGATCGGAGCGAGGCCGAGCGACGGCTCGTCGAGGAGGAGCAGACGCGGTTTCGACAGGCGCGCCCGGGTCAGCGCGAGCATCTGCTGCTCGCCTCCGGAGAGCGTCGCCGCCTGCTGGTCGCGCCGCTCGCGCAGCCACGGCAGCTCGTCCGTGATCTCGTCGAAGTCGCGCGCGACGGCCTTGCGGTCGCGCCGCAGGTACGCGCCCATCCGCAGGTTCTCCCACACCGTCAGCTCGCCGAGGATTCCCCGTCCCTCGGGCACGTGCGTGATCCCGCGGCGCGCGGTCGCGTACGCGTTGCGCGGCAGCGGCTTGCCCGCGAACGCGACGTTCCCCTCGCGCGCAACGACGCCAGAGATCGCGCGCAGGATCGTCGTCTTGCCGGCGCCGTTTGCGCCGAGCAGCGCGACGACCTCGCCCTCGTCGACGGTGAGCGACACACCGTGCACCGCGCGCACCTGCCCGTAGTGCGCGTGGACGTCAGTCAGCTCGAGCAGGGGCATCGGCATGGCCGATCGCGCCGGGGCCGAGATACGCCTCGATCACCGCCGGGTCGGACTGGATCTCCTTCGGCGTCCCCGCAGCGATTGTCCGTCCGAAGTCGAGGACGGTGACGCGGTCGGAGACGGTCATGACGAGGTTCATGTGGTGCTCGACGAGCAGGATCGTGAGCTCGTAGTCGGCGCGCAGCCGCCGGATCAGCTCGGACAGCCGCCCGACCTCCTCGTGGCTGAGCCCGCCCGCCGGCTCGTCCAGCAGGAGGAGCCTCGGCCGCGACGCGAGCGCGCGCGCGAGCTCGATCCGCTTGAGAGTTCCGTACGACATCCCGGCCGCCGGCATCGGCGCCAGCGCGCCGAGCTCGAGCGAGTCGAGGATCTCGAGCGCGGCCGTGCGCGCCTTGCGCTCGCGCCACACGCGGATGCGCGGATGCGCGCCGACGAGCACGTTCTCGAGCACCGTCATGTGCGCGCAGAGCTGGAGGTTCTGGAACGTGCGGGCGATGCCGAGGCGGACGACTCGGTGCGCGGGCTCGCACAGGAGGTCCCTTCCCTCGTAGCGCACGGCCCCCGCGCTCGGCTTGTAGAGGCGCGTGATCACGTTGAAGGCGGTCGTCTTCCCGGCCCCGTTTGGGCCGATCAGGCCCGCGATCTCACCCTCCTCCACCGTGAGCGAGAGCTCGTCGAGGGCGAGGATGCCGCCGAAGCGCCGACTGACGTTGTCGACCTCGAGCAACGCCACAAGGTGGCTAGCTTCTCACACAGCGTGGAGAATCGCGGCGTGACGACGATCGTCCCGCGCACGACGAACCAGCCGCCGCCACTCGAGGGCTACGACCTCTACGGAGAGAACCGGCCGCTCGCCGAAGCGGTGCCGCGCGAAGGCGCGGCGTGGGCCGACGAGTCGCTGCGAGCCTTCGGTCGAAGGCTCGGCGGCGAGCCGCTCGAGTGGGGCCGGCTCGCGAACGAGCATCCGCCCGAGCTGCGCACCCACGACCGCTTCGGCAACAGGATCGACGAGGTCGAGTTCCATCCCGCGTGGCACGACCTGATGCGGCTCGGCGTCGAGCACGGACTGCACGCATCGCCGTGGCGCGAGCCGCGTCGGGGCGCGCACGTCGCCCGAGCCGCAGCCTTCGGCACGCTCGCTCAGGTCGAGGCCGGTGTCGGCTGCCCGCTGTCGATGACATTCGCGGCGCTGCCCGCGCTGCGCGCGGAGCCGGCTCTGCTCGAGGAATGGTCGCCGCTGCTCACGTCCACCGTGTACGACCCGGCGCTGCGCCCCGCGGTCGAGAAGGCGGGCGCGTTGTGCGGGATGGCGATGACAGAGCGGCAGGGCGGCTCGGACGTGCGTGCCAACGAGACGGTCGCGCATGCAGTCGCCGACGGCGAAGCGACGTTACGCGGGAACAAGTGGTTCTGCTCCGCGCCGATGTGCGACGCGTTCCTCGTCCTCGCCCAGGCGCCGGGCGGGCTGACCTGCTACCTCCTGCCGCGCGTGCTGCCGGACGGCGGGCGAAACGCGTTCCACATCGACCGCCTGAAGGACAAGCTCGGCAACCGCTCGAACGCGTCCGCGGAGATCCAGCTCGACGGCGCGTGGGCGCAGCGCGTGGGCGACGAAGGGCGCGGCGTGGCGACGATCATTGAGATGGTCGTGCACACACGTCTCGACTGCGTGCTCGGGTCGACCGGCCTCATGCGGCGCGCGGTCGCGGAGGCGACTCATCACGCGGCCCATCGCGTTGCGTTCGGTCGCCTCCTCTCCGAGCAGCCGTTGATGGAGAACGTGCTCGCGGATCTGTGCGTGGAGTCCGAAGCGGCGACGTTGCTCGCGCTTCGCCTTGCACGCGCGTACGACGAGGACGACGCGGCATTCCGGCGGCTGGCGACGACGGTTGCGAAGTACTGGGTCTGCAAGACGACCCCGCCGCTCGTCGCCGAGGCGCTCGAGTGCATCGGCGGCAACGGCTACGTCGAGGAGAACGTGCTGCCGCGTCTCTACCGGGAGAGCCCGGTCAACTCCATCTGGGAGGGGCCCGCGAACGTGCAGGCGCTCGACGTCCTGCGCGCGCTGCGGCGTCAGCCGGAGAGCGCCGAGGCAGTGCTGCGTGAGGTCGATGCGGCGGCCGGGCTGGACCCGCGCTTCGACGGGGTGGTCACTGTCTTGCGGGCCGAGCTCGCAGATCCGGACGACGCCGAGCTTCGGGCGCGCCAGCTCGTCGAGCGGCTCGCGCTCTGCCTCCAGGGCTCGCTGCTGCTGCGGCACGGCGCGCCCAAGGTCGCGGACGCGTTCTGCGCCACACGTCTCGGAGGCGAGGGGGGACGCACATACGGCACGCTGCCGCGCGGGCTCGACTGCAGCGCGATCGTCGAGCGCCACCGTCCATCGCTTTGACCAAGAGGGCCCGCTGCGAAGCGCACGCTGGCTCGACCGCCGCGGAAGGCGCCGAACTCGATGGCACCTCCGAGGTGGCGGTCCCGCCGTCCAGAGATTCGCGTCTTACAGAAAGCCAGCGACAACCACTCTCCCACTAGCGGCCGAGGGCAGTCGGAGAGGCACCCTCCCCTCCGGTGCTGATTGCCGCACTCGCTGGGCCTCAACACCGGCCATCAGGTTCAGTGCCTCGTCGAGTTCCTGTTCGGGCGTCACTGTGACCAGCAAGCCTGAGGCGACTTCGCTCACCCCGGTCGCGGTCGGCTCCTTGCCTTCGGCGACGAGGCGCACCGCGATATCGCGGTCAGTGACGATCCCGGTGACGTGCCCGCCGGCGTCGACGATGGGCACCGAGCCGACATCCTCCGAGCGCATCAGCCGCGCCGCTTCGATCACCGGCGCCGACGCGTCCACCGAACTGACTTCCGCTGTCATCGCATCGGCAACGAGCTTTGCCACCTGACCCACCTCCGTGTCGGCGGCCGCCCAGCGGGCGGACCTTCTCTGTCAAGCGCTGCCCGTCACCCGAGTTCGTCAAACGACAACTGGCGTGATCAATGCGCAGGGCGGGTGTATCTCGTCGTCCAGTAGCCGCTTTCGGGGTTCGAACGCGTCGCCGTATCCGCAGGCGTTTTTGGGCGAAGGGAGCGGAGACAATCTCGGGCGACCGCGACAGGGAGATTAGGGTGAAGACGATCGTCGTCGGCTATGACGGAAGCCCGCCGGCACGTCTCGCGCTCGAGCGGGCGGCCCGGCTGGCGCAGGCATTTGATTCGAAGGTCGTGGTGGCGACGGTCAAAGAGCCGCTGGCTGCTGAGGCAGCGATCGCCGCCCGCGGATACGCCGTCCCGGTGATTGCTGTTCCTGCCGATCAGCCAGCTGAGCAGGAGCAGGCGGAGCGCCTGCTCGCTGAGGCGCGCGCCTATTTGGCGCGCCACGGCATCACTGTTGAAACTGCGTCACCGATCGGCCCACCAGTGGCAGAGATCGTCGATGCCGCCGAAGCGCACGATGCCGACCTGATCGTTGTCGGCACGCACGAACCCGGCCTCTTCGAGCGCCTCTATCGTGGCAGCGTCAGCCAGGGCGTCGCGCGCAAGGCGCACTGCGACGTGCTTGTTGTCCACCCGGAAAGCAAGCCAGAGAACCCGGAAAGCAAGCCAGAGAACTGAGCGACGCGGCATTGCGCGAACAGCGCCGCGCGCTGCCCACCGCAAAGCCAGGCGAGTACCCGCTCGGAGGCCTTATGCCGGCCCCCTACCACAAGAGCCACCAGAGCAGAAACAAGATTTGAGACATCGGCGCGCATTCGCGTGTCGGTGAGCTTGCCCTCGCGGATCAGGGGCTCCGCGTAACCAAGGCGGCTGGCGAGCAATCCGGCTGACGACGTGGTGGTGGTGGGTTCGCACTCACCCCAAGTCAGTGCGGTCGCGCTCGGCCCGGTGGGCCCAGGCATCGGGTACATTTTGCGTCTCGGCGCCAGAGCCCTCGCGCGTAGTAGAAGAAGACGAGCCTGAGCGCGTCAGCCAGGAGAGGGCTGGATCAGTCCGTCGAGATCGGCGCCATCTCACCGCGTCGTCAGCTTCGCCTCGGTTCTGCTGGGATCATCGTCACCTCGCCGTGCTCGTCCACCGAGACGACGTATCGCTTGGCGGCGCCGGGCCCTCGAAACAGACTCAAGAAGGATTTCTCCTGATCGCCCTCGACGACGATTGCATGCGTATCCGTATGCGTCTCGATCTCGAAGCCCTCCCGGAGCTTGGCCTCCAGGAACTCGTCGAGAGCCTGCTTCCTTCCCCCCGTCGGATCGATCGCTCCAGCCATTGCGCTTCTCCTGTGAGTGCTTGTACGTACTGGCCCTGCGAGTCGACGAGCGCCGCGCTCGTCTCCGCCTCCCGTCAGGCCGCATCCGGCAACCCATTCTTGCACCGCGAGGGAGACCGAGCGGAAGCGGGGTGGGTCACGCGGCCGAGGCTGGCTGCGCGGGGAGGCGCGGCGCTGCTCGCGCGCCTGCTTGCCGAGGAGCCGAGCAGCGCGAGACGGGAGGGGCTAGAGCCGGTGGGGACTTTCACCCAACCGCCGATCTGATCCGAGAGCAGCGTCTGAATCACACCGAGCGCCGGTCGCGATTGCGATCGCGATCATTGCGCCAGGGTTGAACGAGAGCGACGTCGTGTCGTTGCGAGCGATCGCCTCGAGACCTGTTTGAGCAGGGAGACAAGGACGACACCCAGTCCGCCCGGAAACCGCGATCAGCATCGCCCGCCGCGGAGCGGCCGCTGGAGGAGTAGACTCGTATTAACTGGCCCTGCGGCCAGAACCCCGGCCGAGGCCCGAACGCTGCCGACGCGCTTCATGCGCGCGAGACGATGTGGCTAAGGCGAACAGGATTCGACTTGCAGGGCCAGGCACTTCGTTCCGCTCAACGAATCACCCAGAGAGGCGGGGCATGATTGTTCCATCGGCGATGGCGAGCGACAGCCTTCTTCCCGCGTTGGACAACCAGCCGTCGATTCGATGATCCTTCCCCACCTCGGGATGGACGCTGTTCGTACTGTGGCAGTGAGCGCCCTGACGTCGCCGTCAAGAATGGCGACCCGTTCTGCTCGATTGGATGCGCCCGCGGGTGGCATAACCAGCTCGCGAGCAGCCCATTAACCGGCGGCTGATCGCGTTTCATGAAGCGCTTCCGGGCCTTTCTCGAACGTTTGCCGGGCGGACATCGACCGCCGATAGGCCCCCTGACCACCGCGGAGGCGACCAAGGCCGAAGAGTTGCGGCAGGAGAGCCTGGCGAAGGATGACGAGCGGATCGAGCGCGAGCACGAAGAAGCTGGCCAGGAATCCGACTCCACCTCCTCGTAAGGCATCGGGCGCGCATTTCGCGTCTCGCTGAGCTTGCCCTCGCCGATCAGGGACTTGCGCGTGAGCCCATTTGGCGGGAACTCGATCGGGCTGCGGCCGGTGGCTGAGGCGGGTACCCACCCCGAACGCGCGAGGCCGCGCGCCGTGAGTAGTCGCGCGACCCCACCGTATTCCCTCCCCATCCATTCATACGCGCGCGCGTATGAATGGATGGGGAGGGAATGGGTGTTGGGGGCCGGTCGCGCGATGCCGGCGTCCCCCAGGACTTGGTCGAGCAGGCGTAGCGCATTGAGCGCACGCGGAAAGCCGGCGTAGACGGAGACATGCTCGCACAGGGCACGGAGCTCCGAAGGTGCAACACTCAGGCGCAGCGCAGCCCTGAAGTGGGTCGCCAGCTGAGGCTCGAGACCACCGGCGGCGGCAAGCATCGCCACCGTTCCCAGCTCGCGCGCCGCGCGCTCGAGCGCGGCGTTCGCGAGCGTCCCCCCGAACGCACCCGCAACCAGCGCCTCGTACATGTCCGGCGCCATCTCGTGGATGTCGGCCAGCGACTCGGCAGCCGCACCCCCGATCAGACCTTGGTACTCGCGCTCTCCGCGCTCCTCGCGCTTCATCGCCTCCTCCAGCCCCCGCCGCCGGCTGACGCGCCAGACCCGCCGCGCGCCCTCGTCACCATCAGCTTGCCTGGACGAGTCTGATCCGCAGGGCCAATCCTGCGAAAAGGCGCGGATCCCCGCTCAGAGAGCGGGATCCGCTAGTTGAAGCGCGAACCTTACGGTCTAGCTCGACGTGCAGGTCACCTCGCCGCTCGGCACCTCGCCATCCGAGGTCGGCGAGCTGAAGCTGCAGATGACGGTCAGCACGACCGTTCCCGCCGGCTGCTCGACCGTGATCGTGGCGCTCGTGAACGCCACATCGGTGATGGTCTCGGTCCAGTTCGAGTTCGGGCAGTCCGGAGCATCCTCGATCGGAGTCGCCAGTGACTCGGTCGTGACGCTGAACGGCGTGGTGCCGTTCTTGATCTCGCTGGCGGGAATTGCTTGTGTTCCCGTGAGTGTGACCTCCGCCGGATTCTGACCCGGCGCTTCGAACGTCTTCGCGCCAGGATTGCCGCAGGTCGCTGTCGGCTGGCCCATCGCGCTGAGCGTAACGAGTACGTCCTCATTTCCGAGCCCGGCTAGCTCGCCCGACGCGGACAGCGTCAAGCCGTTGTCGGTGAACGTGGGCTCGGCGTGCGCGCCGCCCTTGAGATGGACGCTTGCGCCCCACGCCACAGTGGCGAGAACGCCAACCGCCGTGAGCGCAAGCATGACTGTGATCGTTCTGCGAAGCACCGTTCTGTCCCCCCTTCAGTTCGGGAATCAAGACCGAGAAGACGCCCACGTGAACCAGCGACAACCCAACCGGTTCCAAGCCTTGCCTGCCTCACCTCCCTTCTCCCGGCGTCCTCTCCTCGAGGACAGGAGCCTCAGGCTCCGTCTACTGCGGCCAACCGTACTCCCACGCCTGCGCGCCTACTAGTCCGTCAATGCCGTAATCGCTGCACTAGGGCGAACGCAGTAAGCGTCTCCGCCGCATACTTGATTTCCCGGAGGTCGAGACCATCAAGGACCTGAGCACGATTCGCGGGTCCGGTACGAGGCTGACCGATCGAGAGCTCGCCTGATGGGGCCCCGGCTGATCAACGGATCGCGGTTCGAGCGCAGGCGCGCCTTGCCGACCAACCCGCCGGCTGGCGGACAGCCAAGGACCCGATGAACAGCAGCCTTAGGACAAGTGTTTCGACGCCGTGACACTCGCGGGGGGCTCCCACACGCGGACGACGAACGTCTTCGCCCTCGACCGTGTCCGCCGCGCGGGGTCACTGACCGGATCGTCCCAGCCGCCGGCTTAAGTCGAGCTTAAGGGAGGCGGTGTTCGCCGCAGCGCTCGCCGCTGCGCCCGTCGCCATATCGGATCGCGACGCGTGCCTACACCGGCCTGCGGATCAAGGAGTGTCTTGTTTGGAGAGACATCGGCTTCGAGGCGGAGCTGATTCGTGTCCAGTACCAGCTCACTCGCGCCACGCGGAAAGAGCAGCGCGCCGCGTGCCACTGAAGACAAAGGGCAGCCGTCGCGAGATCCGCTTGGAGCCGGACCTCGCCTCGCCACTCAAGAAGCACAAAGCAGAGGAGTTCGGGCTCGTTCGAAGCCGCACGGCTACGTCTTGACCACTTCCGAGGGCACGCCGCTCTATCGCCGCAACGTCGGGCTACGCGGCCTAAAGAACGCCGCGGACAATGCGGGGCCTCAACCGCGAAGGCGTTCCCTCTCTCATGCCATGACCTCCGGCACACCTA
>JBKOVL010000128.1:0-21963 GCA_046723895.1 Actinomycetota bacterium
GGTCGACGCGTACCGGCGCGATGGGTTCGTGCTGGTCGAGGGCTTTCTCGACGAGGCCGAGCTCGAACGGTGGCGCACGGTGACAGCGGATGCGGTCGCCCGGCGTCAGGCGGTGGCGGCGCCGATCGGCGACGACTACTACCAGCGAACCTTCGCGCAGCTGCAAAGGCTTGCGGACACGCACGAGCCGATGGCCGAGCTGATCCTCGACGAGCGTCTCGGCGAGGTCGCGGCCACGCTCGCGGGGGTCGACGCCATCCGCATCTGGCACGACCAGGCCCTGATCAAGCCGCCGTACGGAAATCCGACCCCCTGGCACCTCGACAACCCCTTCTGGTCGTTCAGCTCACGTGACGCGATCTCGATCTGGATCGCGCTCGACGACGCGACGGTCCAGAACGGCTGCCTCTGGTACCTGCCCGGGACGCACCGCTCAGCCCGCTTCGAGCTGGTCGAGCTCGGGCCGAGTTTCGGCGGTCTCTTCGACCAGTACCCGGAGTGGCTCGAGCTCGAGCCGGTCGCGACGCCGTGCGCTGCCGGGGGAGCGGTCTTCCACAACGGTCTGATCGCGCACGCGGCCGGCGCGAACGTCACGCCGCGGCCGCGGCGTGCGATGACGTGTGCGTACATGCCTGACGGCAGCACGTTCAACGGCGTGCAGAACGTCTTGCCGGACGACTACTTCGCCGGGCTGACGGTCGGCGACCTCCTCGACGACGATGCCGTCAACCCGCTCGTGTGGTCGCGCTCGTGACCGAGTAGCCCGTCGGCCGGACGATCTCGGCGGTGACGACCTGGGGGCCGGAGCGGCGCGGCCACCGCAACAGGCCGGACCAGTCGCTGCCCGGTCGCAGGTCCGGCAGCCGGATCGAGCCGTGCTTGCCGCCGCGCACGGTCCAGCGCAAGAGGTAGCCGCGCAGCGTGTACGAAGGCAGGTCGGGGCGGGTGTGCAGCCGGACCGTCGCCCCGTCGGGACGCGCCAACAGCGACTCGATCTGGACCGGCGAGTATTCCCGCCGCAGAGTCGTCCACGATCGGCGCCGCCGCCGGTCCTTGTCGACGACGCCCATGACGAAGCCGCTGGGGGTGCGGTAGTCCTGGTAGGTCCAGTAGCTGACGCCGACGATCCAGGGGCGCAGGCGGAAGACGGCGAGCTGGTCGGCGATCAGGCGGCGCCGCTCCGAGTCGGCGAGCGGCGACGCGTCCGAGACGCTCTCCGCCACGTAGTAGTACCCGCGGTCGCGCGAGTAGTCGCTGGGGCTCTCGCCCGCGAGCGCGTACCAGTGCGGCTCCAGCCCGTACTCGGAGACGATCACGGGCTTGTCCGGAAAGGCGGCATGGACGCGGTCCAGCCCCGCCGCGAGCCCACCCTCCGGCCCGCCCCACGAGCCGAAGTACTCGTTCATCAGGACGAAGTCGGAGAAACGCGTCGCGTCGAGCTGGGGCGTTTCGTACAGGTGGTTCGATGCGAAGCCGACCGGCCGGGTCGGGTCGAGCGACTTGACGTAGCGAACCATCTGCTTCACGAAGGTCCAGCCCTCGATCGTCTGCGAGTCGAGCTCGTTGCCGACGCTCCATGCGATCACGGACGGGTGGTTCGCCTGGCTCGTCACGAGCTCGCGCAGCTGCCTCCGTTCGAGCGCCTGCATGTGCGCGCTGGCCATCTGGTTCTGGGTCAGCTGCCAGGCCGGGACCTCCGGAATCAGCAAGATGCCGTGCCGGTCGGCGTAGTCGAGCACGAGCGGCGACTGCGGGTAGTGAACGGGCCGGGCGAGCACCTCGTTCAGCGTCTTCAGGTCGCGATAGTCCGCCGCGACGACCGCCTCCGTCTCGGCGAGCCCGTGCGCAGGCGAGTCCTCGTGGCGGCTCAGGCCGACGAGACGGACCGACTCGCCGTTCAGGAGCAGCTTCCCGTGCGCGAGCTCGACCGAGCGGACGCCGAACGTCTCGTCGCGCTCGTCGAGGAGCGCGGACCTCCGGCGCAGCGTCGTCCGCAGCCGGTAGAGGGCCGGGTGGTCGAAGTGCCAGAGGCGCGGCGTCGCCAGCCCGAGCAGGAGCCGGACACGTCCCGTTGTTCCCGCTGCGACGGTGATCGGGGCCGATGCGCGCGCGCCGGCGGTCGAGGCCGCCACCGTCCCGCGCAGCTTGTCCGGCGAGGCATTCGCGACGGCGATCGTCACGGTCACTGTCGCCGAGTCGGCCCGGTCGGCGCCGGTCAGGTGCGGGACGGCGACGATGCGCTCCGCCGCCAGGTAGGCCCTGCTCGTCACCGCGAGTGAGACGTCGCGGACGATGCCGCCGTAGTTCCACCAGTCGTACGACCAGCCCGCTCCGAGGTCGGCGGGAATGCGGTCGGCGGCGCGGCGGTTGTCGACGAGCACGGCGAGCACGTTCCGGCCTGGGCGGGCGAGCGTGGTCGCGTCGAGCTCGAAGGGCGTGTAGCCGCCCTCGTGGCGGCCGAGCTCTCGCCCGTTCAGCCAGACCCGTGCCGCGTAGAAGACCGCGTCGAAGTGGAGCCGGAGGTGAGCTTCCCGAACCCGCTCGGGCAGCACGAAAGTGCGGCGGTACCAGGCGAGCCCGGAGTAATCGCGGTGGCCTCGCATCACGTTCCAGGTATGCGGAACGACGACGCGCGCCCAGCCGGCGTCCTCGAAGCCGGGGTCGAACCAGCCGTGGCGCACGCCCTCGTGATGCGGGTCGACAGCGAAGCGCCACGGGCCGGAGAGAGGCACAGTCGCCGAGGCAACGGGGACGATGCCCTTCGAGCCTCCGCCGCACGCCGCAAGCACCAGCGGGAGCGCGAGCAGCGCTCGCGTCCGTCTCATGCGGCTCTTCGGTAGACGAACAGGCGGTCGTGGGCCGGCACGAGCACGGCGAGCGCAGGATGCCGACGCGCAGCGTCGACAACCACGGCGGGGGAGCCGGGGTTGGCGGCGAACATGTCCCAGTGCATCGGGACGAGGAGGTCGACGCCGGCGGCGGCGGCCAGCTCGACGGCTTCGCGCTCGTCCAGGTTGCCGACGATCCCGCGGGCTTCACGCGCGGCGTCCCGGCCGTTGATCGGCAGCAGCGCGACGTGGGGAGCGAGCGCGCGGACCTCGTCGGCGAGGCCGTCGTAGGGAATCGTGTCGCCCGCGTGGTAGACGCGGATCGCGTCGGCCTCGAAGATGTAGCCGAGGAACCGGCACGCACCGTCGCCGGCTGCTCCGTCGAAGCTGTAAGCGTCTGCGGGCGTGTCGCCGTGGAGCGCCGCCACGGCGTGAACGCGAAGCCCCGCGACGTTCGCGCTCTCGCGCGGACCGAGCCCGATCACCCGGTCGGCAGGGACGCCGAGCCCGTCGGCAAGTGGCCGGGGCACGAGCACGCGCGCCGCCGGCGACGCGGCTGCGATTCCGGGGATGCTCTCACGGTCGAGGTGGTCGAGATGGTCGTGCGTGACGGCCAGCAGATTGACGCCGGTGACCTCCTGTGGGGCGAACGGCGGCGGCACCCGCCGATCCGGGTGCGGCGCCAGAAACGGGTCGACGAGCACGGTCGCGCCCCGGAACCCGAGCACGAAGCCGGCCTGACCGAGCCAGCCGAGCGCGACCTCGCCGCGGGCGAGCGCGAGCTCGCCCAGCCGCTCCAGGGACGTCCTGTGACCGGTCACATCGGCGACGATACACGGCGACGCGGGTGAGCTCAAGCGCGTCCTAGCGCCGAAGCGACTCGGCCGCGGCCAGGATCGAGTCGACGATCGGCGCGTAGCCGGTGCAGCGGCAGAGGTTGCCGGCGAGCTCGGCCCTGACCTCCTCTTCGGTCGGGGTCGGGTTCTGCTCGAGGAAGAACTTCGCGGTGATCAGGATCCCCGGCGTGCAGAACCCGCACTGGAGGCCGAAGTGCTCGTGGAACGCCTGTTGGAGCGGGTGCAGCTCCGAGCCTCGCGCGAGCGACTCGACGGTCTCGATCGAGGCGCCGTCGGCCTGGGCAGCGAGGGTCAGGCACGACCGAGCGGGCCGGCCGTCGAGCAGCACCGTGCACGCGCCGCAGACCCCGTGCTCGCAGCCGACGTGGGTCCCGTAGAGCTTCAGCTCGTGGCGGATGAAGTCCGAGAGCAGGAGCCGCGGCTCGACCAGTCGCTCGTAACGGGTGCCGTTCACCGTGACGACGATCGGGATCACGCTCGCACCTTCTCGATCAGCGCCGCGGCGACCTCCCGCTTGTACCCCGCGGGCGCGAACAGGTCCCCGAGCGGGTCGAGCTCGCCCCCGTCCCAGAGCACCGGCGCCGCGCCGACGCCGCCGACCGCGATCCGGTCGCCCGCGCGCGCGACGCAGACGACCGCGAAGTCGCCGTCACGGTGGGCGACCTCCTCGAAGGCCGTCGGCCCGGTGGACGCCGGGAAGCGGACCTCGATCAGCAGCTCGCCCGGCTCGAGCGCGGTCGTGAACACCGAGACGAAGAAGTCCTCGGCCGGGATCGTGCGCCTGTTCGTCACGAGCTCCGCGCCGAGGGCGAGCGCGCACACCGGTAGCTCGGCCGTCGGGTCGGCGTGGACCAGCGAGCCACCGACGGTCCCGCGGCAGCGCGTGGCCGTGTGGCCGACGTGCCCGAGTGCGTCCCGCAGCAGCGGGAACGCGTCGGGCGAGTGCTCCAGATCCCACTGGCGCGACATCGCGCCGACGACGAGCGCCCCGTCCTCGAGCCGGATCCCCGCGAGCTCCGGGATCCCGCCGAGGTCGACGAGTGCGGACGGCCGCGCGAGCCGGAAGTTGAGCAGCGGCACGAGGCTCTGCCCGCCGGCGAGCGGCTTCGCGTCCGGATCCCCGGCGAGGAGCGCGAGCGCGTCGGCGAGCGTCGCCGGCCGGTGGTACGCGAACGGCGCCGGCTTCACGTGTGGGCGAGCTCCCAGAGGCGCGCGGGGGTGAGCGGCAGATGCGAGGGCTTCAGACCGAGCGGCCGCAGCGCGTCCGCGACGGCGTTGGCGAGCGCCGCGGGCGCGCTCTCGGAGCTCGATTCGCCGCAGCCCTTCGCGCCGACCGGCGTGAACGGGGACGGGCTCTCGACGTGGTCCAGCACGATCCGCGGCGCCTCCGCGGCGGTCAGGCAGCGGTAGTCGGCGAACGTGCCGGTCAGGAACTGGCCGTCCTCGTCCCAGCGGAACTCCTCGAGCAGCGCGCCCCCGAGCCCGTGGAGCGCCGCGCCGTACACCTGCCCCTCGACGAGCTTGGGGTTGATGATCGTGCCCGCGTCGTGCGCTGAGGCGTACTCGAGGATCTGCACGGTCCACGTCACGGGGTCGACCTCGACCGCGATCACCTCGGCGATGAAGCCGTAGGCGTGGGACGAGTTGATCCGGTCGTCGTCGGTGGGCGGCGCCGAGGTCGGGACGTGGTAGACCTCCGAGGCCTGGATGCCCGCGGAGAGCCCCTCGGGCAGCGCGTGCGGATCCCAGTGGGCGACGCCGGCGATCCGCCGCAGCGAGACCGACCGGTCGGGGCTGCCCCTCACGCGCACAGCGCCGTCGACGAGCTGGAGGTCGTCGACCGCGGCCTCGAGCAGTTTGGCGCCGATCTCGAGGATCTGCCGCTTGACGACGCCCGCCGCCCGGCGCGCCGCACCGGAGGCGATCCCGGAGAAGCGGCTCGAGTACGTCCCGGACGAGACCGACCAGACCGACGTGTGGCTGTCGAACTCGTCGACGGTCGCGACCTCCTCGGGCGAGACCCCGAGCTCGTCGGCCACGACCTGGGCCGCCGCGGTCTGGTGCCCCTGGCCCTGCGGCGTCGTCGCCATCGTGACCATGACCCGGCCGCGCGGGTCGACGCGCACCTGCGCCCAGTCGGCCGCGCCGGACTTGGGGTTGTAACCCGGGGCCTGCCGCACCTCGAGTGGAAGGGCGACGCTGACGTAGCCCATGTTCGAGATCGACGGGTCGACCGCGAGCGCGATCCCGATCCCCACGAGTCGCCCCTCGGCGCGCGCCTCCGCCTGCATGGCGCGCACCTCGTCGTACCTCGCCGTCTCGAGCGCCAGCTCGAGCACGCGTGGATAGTCGCCGCTGTCGTAGACCCCGCCCGAGGGCGTCTCGTAGGGGAACGCGTCGGCCGGGATCAGGTTGCGCCGGCGGATCTCCGCGGGGTCGAGCCCCAGCTGGAGCGCCGCCTCGTCGAGCGTCCGCTCGGTCTCGAGGTAGACCTGCTGGCAGCCGTAGCCCCGGTTCGGGCCGGTCGGCACCTTGTTCGAGACGACGTCGACCAGGTGCAGCTCGACGTCGCGCACACGGTAGGGGCCGACGTAGTTGCCGAGCGGCCGGTAGGTCGAAGCAGGCTCCGGAGCACGGACATAGGCGCCCAGGTTGTCGATGACATGCGCCCGCAGGCCGATGATCTCGCCGTCCGCCGTCAGCGCGAGCTCGCGCGTACCGACCCGGTCGGGCTGATGGCTGGAGGCGATCAGGTGCTCGGCGCGGTCCTCGATCCACTTCACCGGGCGGCCCGTCCTCATCGCCAGCAGACCGACGACGGTCATGTACGGGAAAAGCGACGACTTGATCCCGAAGCTGCCGCCGATGTCCTTCGGGACGATGACGCGCAGCCGCTCCTCGGGCAGCTTCAGCGACCAGGCCAGCACGGGCAGCAGCGTCATCGGGCCCATGAAGTTCGCCCACATGGTCAGCACGCCCGATGCCGGCTCGTAGTCGGCGACCACACCGTAGGTCTCGATCGGCGTCGAGGAGTAGCGCTCCCAGCGAAGCGTCTCGGCGACGACGATGTCGGCGCGGGCGAAAGCGCCGGCCGGGTCGCCGTAGCGGAGGGTGCGCTCGGCGACGACGTTGGAGCCGACCTGCTCGTGCAGGACCGGCTTCGCCGGGTCGAGCGCGTCCTCGACCGAGACGACCGCGTCGAGCGGCTCGTAGTCGGCGAGGACGAGCTCGGCGGCGTCCTCGGCCAGGTAGCGGTCCTCGGCCGCGACCGCCGCGACCGGCTCGCCGGCATAGCGCACCCGGCCGACCGCCAGCGCGTAGTAGTCGAGCTCGTGGACGATCCCGGCGGCGAACGGCTGGGTCAGCCCTGGGAGCTCGGAGCCGGCGAGGGCGGCCGCGACGCCAGGCGCGCCCAGCGCGGCCGAGAGATCGAGCGACGCGATCTTTGCGTGCGCCCAGGGCGAGCGCGCAAACGCCACCTGCAGCGGATTCGCGACCTGAATGTCGTCGACGAAGCTGCCGCGGCCCGTGAGCAGCGGCAGGTCCTCGCGGCGCAGCAACGGCTGCCCGATCCAACCCATCGCCCGATTCTCACACGCCCCAGCCGCCGCCTCCGGGGGTCTCCACCACGACGACGTCCCCCCCGGCGAGCTCGCGGGTCGTCTTCGGCGGCAGCTCCTCCCCGTTCAGCAGGTTGCGGCCGGGCCGTCCGGGCTTCCCGCCCCCGAGCCCCTGAGGCCCGTGGCGCCTGCGGTCGGTCAGCAGCGAAAGCGTCGCGGGCTGGAGCGCGCGGATCGACCGGACAAGGCCGTCACCGCCGCGGTGCCGCCCGCCTCCCCCGGAGCCCTCGAGCAGCTCGTAGCGCTCCACCCGTAGCGGAACGTCGAGCTCGAGCGCCTCGATCGGCGTGTTGAGAGTGTTCGACATGCCGACGTGGACACCCGACGGCCCGTCGCCACGGCTCGATGCGCCCTGGCCGCCGCCGAGCGTCTCGTAGTACGTCCAGCGCGGCGTGCCGATCACGACGTTGTTCATCGTCCCCTGGCCCTGAGCGGGGACGTCCGCGGCCTTCGCGAGCGCGAGCAGCACCGTGTCGGCGATCCGCTGGCTCGTCTCGACGTTGCCGGCGCACACAGCAGAGGGCGCGCGGGCATCGAGCAGGCAGCCCTCGGGCACCCGGATCGTCACGGCCTCGTACAGCCCTGCATTCACCGGCACGTCGGCGCCGAGAGCCACCTTGACGGCGAACGTGCACGCCGCACGCGTGACCGCAAGGGGCGCGTTCACGTTCCCCGCGGCCGGCGGCGACGTGCCCGCGAAGTCGATCTCGATCGCCTGCCCGGCGATCGTCACCGCCACTCGGATCGGCAGGTCCTCGTCGGTGACGCCGTCGCCCTCGACCTCGCTCTCGGCGGCGTAGGTGCCGTCCGGCAGACGGCCGATAGCCTCCCGCGCGCGTCGCGAGGCGTAGGCGATCACCTCGTCGAAGGCGACGAGCACCGTGTCGAGCCCGCGCCGGTCGACGAGCTCGCCGAGCCGCTCCTCCGCGAGCCGGCTCGCGGCGACCTGCGCGGCGAGGTCGCCCCGCCTGATCACCGGCGTGCGGACATTCGCGAGCAGCAGGCGCAGGATCTCGTCGTCGAGGCGGACAGGCGGGAGGATCACGCCCTCCTGCCAGATCGACGTCGAGTCGGCCGGCATCGAGCCGGGCACCATCCCGCCGACGTCGGAGTGGTGCGCGCGGGTGCAGCCGTAGCCGACGAGGCGGCTGTCGTGGGCGAGCGGCGAGACGATCGTGATGTCGGGGAGGTGCGAGCCGCCGGCGAAGGGGTCGTTGAGGACGTACAGCTCACCCGGCTGCGGGTCGCGGGCGATCACGGCGGCGACCGACTCGGGCATCGCGCCGAGATGAACGGGGATGTGCTCGGCCTGCGCGACCATTCGCCCGCGCGCGTCGAAGAGCGCGGCCGAGCAGTCGCGACGCTCCTTGATGTTGGCCGAGAGCGCGCTGCGCACGAGCACCGTGCCCATCTCCTCCGCGATCCCGGAGAGCGCGGCACTCAGCACGGAGAGCGTCACCGGGTCCACGAGCGCTCCAGGAGGAGGGTGGCGGCCGCGTCCGGCTCGCCCGCCCAGCCCGGGCGGACGAGGCACGTCGCCTCGGGCAGCTCGACGATCGCCGGCCCGGCGACGGCGACTCCGGGGCCGTAAACCGGGACGTCCGACCAGGCGCCATCTAGAAAGACCGAGCGCCGAGCAGGTGGCGTCGGTCTTAACAATGCCTGGCACTGTAAAGACGGCTTCGGCCGCGGCACGGTCGCGACGAGCCGCCGACTGACGACCTCCGGCTCGCCCTCGAGCCGGAAGCCGTAACGCTGTTCGTGTGCGGCACCGAAGTCCGCGCCTTCCTCGACCGTCAGCTCGTGGGACTGACCCGGGTAGCGCGCGTCGATGAGCCGTGTCAACGTCGCGCCGGGGAGGTCGACCTGCGCCTCAAGCTCCTCGAACGAGCGGCCGACGTAGTCCCGCCGCAGGTCGGCGACCGCGAGCCCGAGCGCGCTGAGGACGCCGGATGCGGCCGGCACGAGCACGCGGTCGATCCCGAGCTCCTCGGCAAGCGAGCAGGCGTGCAGCGGGCCGGCGCCGCCGAAGGCGACGAGCGCGAGCCCGCGCGGGTCGATCCCGCGCTCGACCGAGACGACGCGCAACGCACGCGCCATGTTCGCGTTCACGACCCGAACGATCCCGGCCGCAACGGTCACAGCCAGTTCCGCCGAGCCAAGGTTCGTGCCGTTTCCAACCCAGTCTCCGACACCGGGGTTGAGACGATTGGGTGACGATTCGTCCACATGGATCCGCGCCAGCGCGCGTTCCGCCTGCTCGCCGTCGAGGACGACCTCGCCGCCCAGCACCGCTCCGTCGCCGAGGTAGCCGAGCACGAGGTTCGCGTCCGTCACCGTGGGCTCCTCGCCGCCGCGGCCGTAACAGGCCGGCCCGGGCTGAGCCCCGGCCGAGCGCGGCCCGACACGAAGGGCCCCGCCGTCGTCGAGCCAGGCGACCGAGCCGCCGCCGGCGCCGATCGTGTGCACGTCGACCATCGGGAACCGGATCGGGATGCCGGCGACCATCGACTCCGCGGTCACCTGCGCGACGCCGCCGAGCACCGTCGCCACGTCGGTGCTCGTCCCGCCCATGTCGAAGGTGAGCACGTCCTCGAACCCGCCGATCCCGGCAACGAACGCGGCACCGGCAACGCCCGCGGCCGGCCCGGAGAGGACGCACGCGGCCGGCCGCTCGCCCGCAGTCTCTACGTCGACGACTCCGCCCGAGGACTGCATCACGAGCGGCGCCGGCTCGATGTCCGCGAGGTAGGCCGACAGCGCGGGCGCCAGGTACGCGTTCGCGACGGTGGTGGACGAGCGCTCGTACTCGCGTAACTCCGGCAGGAGCTCGACCGAAAGGGAGACACGCACGCCGGGAAGGGCGCGGCGAATCACCTTCCCGACCCGCCGTTCGTGCTCGGGGTGGAGGAACGAGAAGAGCAAGGCGACGGCGACGGCTTCGACGTCCGCCGCGCCCAGTACCTCCACCGTCGCTGCGAGCGAGCCTTCGTCGAGGGGAACGACCACGCCTTCGGGCCCCATTCGCTCACGCACGGTGAACCGAAGCTCGCGCGGGACGAGCGGCTCCGGCCGCCGCGCAGCCAGGTCGTAGAGCGACGCCCGGTCCTGGCGGCCGATCTCGAGCACGTCGCGAAAGCCTTCCGTCGTCACGAGCGCGGTGCGCGCGCCGCGCCGCTCGAGCAGGGCGTTCGTCGCGACCGTCGTGCCGTGCGCGAGCACGTCGACCGCGTCGACGCCGGACGCGCGCAAAGCGGCCGCGACGCCCGCCGCCTCCGCTCCCGGGATCGACGGCACCTTGGCCGTGACGAGCTCTCCGTCCACGATCGCCACGAGGTCGGTGAACGTGCCGCCGACGTCGACACCGACGGAGGCGCCCATCCCGTCATCTTCCCGTCGATACGCTCTCGTGCGCAATGGCAACGACCAAGATGCCCTCGAGCCTCGAGATCGCCCAGGCGGCGACCCTCCGCCCGATCGCGCAGCTCGCCGCAGAGGCCGGGCTCGAGGACGACGAGGTCGAGCTCTACGGCCGCTACAAGGCCAAGGTCGACCTCTCGGTGCTCGATCGTCTGCGCGACCGGCCGAACGGGAAGCTGATCGGCGTCACGGCGCTCACCCCGACGAAGGCCGGCGAGGGGAAGACGACGACGTCGGTCGGGCTGACCCAGGGGCTCGGGAAGATCGGCAAGAACCCGGTGCTCTGCCTGCGCGAGGCGTCACTCGGCCCGGTCTTCGGGATCAAGGGCGGAGCGGCCGGCGGCGGCTACGCGCAGGTCGTGCCGATGGAGGACCTGAACCTTCACTTCACCGGCGACATCCACGCGATCGGCGCGGCGAACAACCTGCTCTCGGCGATGCTCGAGGCGCACATCCTGCACGGGAACGTGCTCGGGATCGACCCGCTCACCGTCAGCTGGCGGCGCTGCGTCGACATGAACGACCGGGCGCTCCGCGGGGTCGTGATCGGCCTCGGCGGCCGGGCGAACGGCTACGTGCGCGAGACGGGCTTCGACATCACCGCCGCCTCCGAGGTGATGGCGATCACCGCTGTCGCGCGCGACCTGTTCGACCTGCGCAAGCGGCTCGGCGCGATCACCGTCGCCTACACCTGGGAGGGCGGGCCCGTCACCGCCGAGCAGCTGAAGGCAGCGGGCGCAATGACCGTCCTGCTCAAGGACGCGATCAAGCCGAACCTGGTCCAGACGCTCGAGGGTCAGCCCGCATTCGTCCACTGCGGGCCGTTCGCGAACATCGCCCACGGCAACTCGTCGCTCGTCGCCGACCTCGTCGGCCTCAAGCTCGGCGACTACGTCGTCACCGAGTCCGGATTCGGCTCGGACATGGGGATGGAGAAGCTGCTCGACATCGTCTGCCGGGTCGGCGGGCTCGCGCCGAGCGCGATCGTCCTCGTCGCGACCGTGCGCGCGCTGAAGCACCACGGCGGCGATCCGGAAGGGGGGATCGGAGCGGTCGAGAAGGGCGCGCCGAACCTCGCGCGACACATCGGGATCGTCAAGGAGTTCGGGCTCAACGCTGTGGTCGCGATCAACCGCTTCCCCGGCGACACCGACGAGGAGATCGCGACGGTTCGCCGGCTCGCGCTCCAGCTCGGCGCCCATGCGGCCGCGGTCAACTCCTCGTTCGAGGAGGGCGGCGACGGCGCCGTCGAGCTCGCAGAGGCGGTCGTCGACGCGGCCGAGTCGCCGAGCTCGTTCGAGCCGGTGTACGTGATCGACGCACCGATCGTCGAGAAGATCGACGCGATCGCCCGGCGCGTGTACGGAGCCGACGGCACGTTCCTGCTCCCGGCCGCCGAGAACGACGTCAGGCGCTTCACCGAGCAGGGTCTCGACACGGTGCCGATCTGCATGGCCAAGACGCACCTCTCCCTCTCGCACGACCCCAACCTTGCCGGTGCGCCGACCGGCTTCACCGTGCCGGTGCGGGCGGTGCGGGCCTACACGGGCGCGGGCTGGCTCGTGGCCCTCTGCGGCGACATGCAGACGATGCCCGGGCTCTCGGCGACCCCGGCCGCGTTCAACGTCGACATCGACGAACGAGGCCGCACCGTTGGGCTGTTCTGACGAGCTTTCCGCGGGCCCCGCAATCGCGCGCACGATCGAGCTGGCCGCGTCGCTCGCCGTCCTGACCGCACGCGTCGCCGGGCGCGCCGACATCGCGGAGCGCGCGCGTGCGCTCGGGCGCGAGGCCCACCCGCTCGCCGACGCAGACGCCTCCGCCTACAGCGACTTTCTCCGAACGCGGTCGGAAGAGGACCGCGCGCGGACGATCGAGTTGCCGCTCCGAATGGCGGGCCTGGCAGCCGAAACTGCGGAGCTCGCGGCCGAGGCGGCTTCGGCGGCGGAGGGAGCGGTCGGCGGCGACGCGAAGGTCGCGGTATTGCTCGCGGACGCAGCCGCACGAGCAGCAGCGCTGCTCGTGCGGCTGAACGGCGGCGGCGAGGCCGCCCAGGCCGCTACCGGCCGAGCTGCTCGCGCAGCTGCTCGGGTGTGACGCCGAGCGCGGCGAGGACCTCGCCGCCGGTTCCCTTCGGGTCGGATGCGATCCCAAGCAGGATGTCTTCCGGCCCGAACTGCTCACGCCCTTCGGCGGTCGCCTCCTTCAGCGCCGCCTCGAGCGTCCGCTTGGCGCGCGGCGTGAACGGGCGCGGGAGGCCCGCGACCCAGGGCTCGTCACCCTCGCCGATCCGCTCGGCGACCTCCTTGCGGGCAGCCTCGACCGGCACGTCGACGCCGGCGATCCCGCGCCTGAGGACCGCGAGCAAGAGGTGCTCAGTGCCGACGTAGTTGTGCTTCAGTGCGTCGGCTTCCTTCTGCGCGTCGACCATCACCTCGCGCGCACCGTCGTCGAACCGCGCCATGAAGAACTCGCGGCGCCCATGGCCACCACGCCGTCGGGTCTTCCACTCGCGCCAGGCGCGGCCGGGTGGCCCGATCGGCCCCTCCACGATCTGGTGAACGCGCTGGTGCGACAGCTCGAGCGCCTCGGCGATCTCGCGCAGCGAGCCGCCGGCGGCGTGGAGCTTCTTGATCGCGTGGTGGTAGTCCACGCGTGCGTGTGCGGTCTGGCTCTCGAGGTCGACGAGGCGCTGGCGCACCTCTCTCGCCTCGGCCAGGACCTGCTCGTCTAGTGTCATCATTCGTCTAGTGTACTAGACAGATGTCTAGTTGTCTAGACGGCAAGGAGCACGACGCCGGCGACCACGACCGCCGCCCCCGTCGCGCGCCACGCCGAGACGTGCTCGTGGAGCACGAGCGCGGCCAGGGCGGTGACGACGAGGACGCTCGTCTCCCGGACGGCCGCGACCGGGGCCGCGGGCGCGAGCCGCAGGGCGTAGAGCGTCAGCGCGTACGGGGCGAGGGTGAGCGGCGCGATGAGGACGGTCTCGACGCGAACGGCACCTCGCAGTGCACCGCTCCCCAGGCGGAGCGCGACGAACGCCGCCGACAGGATCGCCGGCGCGATCATCACGAGCTCGAGGTAGACGACCGGGTCGGCGCGGGTGACGCCGCTGTTGTCGATCAGCGTGTAGCCGGCGATCGTCGTCGCGATCGCGAGCCCGAACGCGGTGCTCGCCGGATCGGGGCGCCGGCCGCGGACGAGCAGGATCCCGCCGCCGACCGCGGAGACCCCGAGCGCCTGCCGCCAGGACGTCGTCGCGCCGAGCGCGACCACCGCGACCACGAGCACGAGCACGGGGGCGAGCCCGCGCGCGATCGGGTAGAAGACCGAGAGGCGGGCGCGCTCGTACGCGGCGCCGAGCAGGAGGACGTACGCGAGCTCGAACGCCGCGCTCCCTGCGACGTAGGGCCAGACATCGGGGTCGACGCGCCAGCGCGCTACGCCCACCGGCGCCCAGACGAGCACGGCGATGCAGAAGGCGACGGCGGTCGCGGCCTGCGGGTCGCGCGTCTGCGCGAGCAGGACATTCCAGAGCGCGTGCAGGAAGGCCGCGCCGAGCGCAAGGGCGAACGCGTCGGCAGGCATCAGCGCATGCCGATCCGGAGGCCGAGGACGCGCGGCACCGACGCGACCACCCGGATCGGCAGCGACGGCCGCCGCCCCGCTTCGTCGGCCTCCTCGGCGGCGAGCGCTGCGCGCCTGACGATCGCGCCGCCTCCCGTCCGCAGCGGCTCGGGCGGCAGCCGCGGAGGGCCGAGGCGCGCCAGCGGGAGGCGCGACCACTCGTCGTCGGAGCCGAGAACGAGCGAGGCGAGGATCTGTCCGCCGAGCCAGCTCGGCCCCACGCCGTTGCCCGTGTAGCCCGCGCCGTAGTGGATGCGGGCGCCGGGCACGGTGCCGAAGAACGGCAGGTGGTCGCTCGAGACGTCGATCGGCCCGCCCCACGCGCGCTCGACCCGCGCCGCGCCGAGCCCCGGCAGCAGCCGGCGGAGGCCGCTCTCGGCCCGCCGGATCGTCGCCTCGTCCTCGAAGAAGCGCGCGTCGATGCGCCCGCCGGGCCCGATCGGGCCGGAGCCGCTCCCCATCAGCACGCGGCCGTCGTTCGTCGTCCGGAAGTAGTGCAGGAACATCCGGCCGTCGGTGATCGCCTCGCCGCCGGTCCAGCCGATCTCGTCGAGCAGCTCGGGGGCCGGCTCCGTGAGGACGACGTAGCTGCCGAACGGGGTCAGGCGTCCCCGGACCGGGCGCCAGCCGCTCATCCACGCGTTCGTCGCGACGACGATCTCGGGTGCGCGCAGGGTCCCGCCGGCCGTCTGTACCAGGCCGGGCTGCACGCCGCGGACGCGCGTCCCCTCGTGCAGCGTCACACCGACCGCGAGCGCCGCCCGTCGCAGCGCGCGCACGAGCCGCGCCGGCTGCACCGTGATGCCGTCGCGGAACCAGACGCCGCGCCGGAAAACCGGCGAGCGGCAGCGCTCGGCGACCTCCCTGCGCGAGAGCGCGACGGCCTCCTCGGGCACCCCGAGCTCGGCCGCCGTGCGCACGGCGCGGTCGATCGCCGCCTCCTGGGCCTCGGTCGTCGCCACCTTGACCATGCCGCCCTCGCGGGCCCAGACGTCCTCGCCGAGCGCGCGGACGGCCTCGTAGACGCCGTCCGCGGCGGAGGCGGTCGCGAGCGCGGGCTCCGGTCCGAAGGCGTCGCGCAGCCAGCGCAGGGACGCCCACAGCCCGTGACAGAAGCCGCCGTTCCGCCCACTCGGGCCGAAGCCGACGCGGTCCGCCTCGAGCACGAGGATGTCCAGCGCCGGATCGCGCCGCTTGAGCGCCAGCGCCGTCCAGAGCCCGGTATAGCCGCCGCCGACGATCCCGACGTCGGCCTCCGCGTCACCGGCGAGCGGCGGCTCCTCCGGATCCGGCGGAGCTTCCTCCAGCCACCACGGCATGGGTCCTCGCATCCGGTGAAGCATCGCCGACCGGCCCGGCCGGCGTCAGGAACCCCGTCACGGCCCCGGGGGCCGTGTCGGGATGCTCTGCGGAAAGCGGAAGAAGTTGTCGGGGTCGTACCGTCGCTTGACTGCCACGAGGCGCCTGAGGTGCGAGCCATAGTACGCGGCGCCCCAGTTCTCGAGCTCAGGGTCGGCGTAGTTCGTCACGGCTCCGCGAGAGACGAACGGCTTCATGGCCGCGTGGGTGTTCCGAACCCAGGACAGGTGAGCCTGGGCGACATCCGCCGGCGCCGTCACGCTCCAGAACGCTGTGTACCGGATGGAGAAGAGCGCGGAGCGGTGGGCGTATGCCGTCGCGTCACCGTCGACGCGGTTGATGGCGCCGCCGTGTGCGAAGAGGAGAATGCCGACCGCGCCGAGGCGGGGATCTCGGGCGGCGGACTCGAGCGCACCGATGATCACGTCGATACCCGCGTCCGGCAGCGGCGCGACCCCGTAGTTCGACTTCGCGGCGAACGACCGACGCGCCGGGTTGTCCGCGGCAAAGTACGTCACCGCGCTGATGAACGGACGGTGGACTGCAGACAGCCGGGTCGGTCGGACTGCATCGGTGAGCGGAGCCACCAACGAGAGTGCCGCGTCCCGTGGTCCGAAGATCTGTCCGTTGAGAGCGACCAGCGGCGTGCCGCCTGCCGTCGGCGGCGGCGCGAACGACAACGAGCAGCTGACGCTGTCGGGGGCCGCCGGGGCGAAGGCTTGCCAGGCCTGCGCCACCGTTCGGGCCTCCGCCCAGGGCCAGTTGAGGCTGACCGTGGTGACGAAGTCGACCGGGTGCGTGCGAAAGACGAGCTTGGTCACGACCCCGAACTTGCCGGCGCCTGCCCCTCGGAGCGCCCAGAAGAGCTCCGGCTCGCTGTGCGCGTCGCACACGCGAACCTTGCCGTCGGCGTCGACGATCTCGATCTCGACGACGTTGTCGCACGCGAGCCCCAGCGCGCGAGACGAGTACCCGTGGCCGCCGCCGAGGGTCAGCCCGGAGACACCCACCGCCTCGCACGTGCCGAACGGGACCGCCCGCCCCACTGCCCAGAGGCGCCCATAGACCGAGCCCAGCTTGGCCCCGGCCGCCACCGAGGCCGTCCCGTTCGGGTTCGGGTGGACATTCGTGAGCCGGGACAGATCGAGGACGAGGCCCGACGTGGTCGAGTAGCCGGCGAAGGAGTGGCCGCCCGATCGCGTCGCGAGCGGCACGTCGTATCGATTCGCCCACCGGATCACCCGGCGGACGTCCGCGATCGTCTTCGCGTACGCAACGGCGAGCGGTCGCACGCCGTCGAAGCGGGGGTTCCACCCCAGGCGCGCCTGCGCATAGCCCCTCCCGCCTCTCGGGATCAGATCCCCGTCGAGCCGGCGAGCGAGAGCGGCCAACTTCGGATTCGCGGCTGCTCGAGCCGGCTGGACCGGCCACCAGACACCCGCGGCTCCGAGGCCCAGCGCTCCCTGTGTTGCACGACGCAAGATCGCGCGTCGGTCGTACCGCTCAGCCACTATTCCCGCCTGTTCGGACGCATGCGCCGCGCATGATCCCACGCAACAGCCGCGCGCCGAGACGGGAAGACTCGGTCGCTGCGGCGTCGGCCACTGCATCTGGTTAGCATCGCCCGCATGGCCGAGCGCTCGTTCTGGAACCCGATGACGAACGCGGGCGCCTTCCGCGAGCGCGGGATCACGATCGTCCGCGGCGAGGGGTCTACCGTCTGGGATGACGCGGGGAACGCGCTACTCGACGTGTCGGCGGCGCTCTGGTACTGCAATGTCGGCCACGGCCGGGCCGAGCTCGCCGAAGCCGCCGCCGCGCAGATGCGCGAGCTCGCGTCCTACAAGACTTACGACGGCTTCACGTCACCGCGCACGGAGGAGCTTGCGTCGCGCGTCGCCGGACTCGGTCCGTTCGACGGCGCGAAGATCTTCTTCACCTCGGGCGGCGGCGATTCGATCGACACGGCGGCGAAGCTCGCGCGCGCATACTGGGTCTCGGTCGGCAAGCCGGACAAGCACGTCGTCATCTCGCGCCAGTACGCGTACCACGGCTCGAACGCGTACGGCACCTCCCTGACCGGGATGCAGACGCTCGTCGAGGGCTACGGGCGGCTGGTGCCCGAGGTCGAGCAGGTCGCGTGGGACGACGCCGAAGCGCTTGCGACGGCGATCGACCGGATCGGCGCGGAGCGAGTGTGCGCGTTCTTCGCCGAGCCGATCATCGGCGCCGGCGGGGTGATGATCCCGCCCGAGGGCTACCTCGAGCGCGTCCAGGAGATCTGTCGTGAGCGCGAGGTGCTGTTCGTGCTCGACGAGGTGATCACCGGCTTCGGGCGCGTCGGCGAGTGGTTCGCGACGCAGCGCTTCGGCCTCTCGCCGGATCTCGTCACGGTCGCGAAGGGAATCACCTCCGGCTACATCCCCCTCGGCGGCGTGATCGCGTCTCCGAGGGTCGCGGAGCCCTTCTGGGCGGAGGGAACGCAGAACGTGTTCCGCCACGGCTTCACGTACGCGGGCCACGCGACCGCCTGCGCGGTCGCGCTCGCCAACCTCGACGTGATCGAGCGCGAGGGCCTCGTCCAGCGCGTCCGCGAGCTCGAGCCGAAGCTCGAGGAGACGCTCCGCCCCCTCGAGTCGCACCCCGCCGTCGCCGAGGTGCGGAGCGGCATCGGCCTCCTCGGCGCCGTCGAGCTCGCCGACCCGTCGAAACTCCAGGCCGTGATCGACGCGGCCTACGAGCGCGGCGTCCTCGTCCGCGGCATCCGGGGCGTGGCGCTGCAGGTCTCGCCGCCGTTCGTGATCACCGAGGAGGAGATCGCGAAGACGGCGCAGGTCTTCGGCGAGGCCCTGGACGCCGCGGCCTAGGTAGTCAGCTCCAGCGCCAACTCCTCGAAGACCGCGACGTACCGCTCGACAGCCTCATCTGTGTGCTGGACCGACAGCGTCCACTCCTCCTCGCGGCCGGGAGTGGCGAAGATGCCGCGGTTCATGTTCCAGAGCCAGGCGAGCTCGGTCAGCTCGACGTCCTGGTGGGCCTTGAACGTCTCGTAGTCGACCACTCGGACGGGCGAGAACGTGACGCAGCCCTTCGCACCGATCCCGACCGGGTAGCCCGGCAGGCGGTGCTCCTCGACCACGCGGCCGCAGCCTTCCATCAGCCGGTCGTTCAGGCGGTTCAGGTGCGCATACGCGTCCGGGGTGAGCACCTCGAGCAGGCTTGCCCGTGCCGCCGCCATCGACAGCGGATTGCCGTTGAACGTCCCGACCTGGTACACGCGGCCGTCCTCGACACACGCCATCACCTCGTCGCTGCCGCCGATCGCGCCCGACGGGAGCCCCGCGCCTAGCGACTTCGCGACGGTGACCATGTCCGGCACCACCCCGAAGTACTCGACCGCACCGCCGCCGGCGATCGTCAGCCCGGTCTTCACCTCGTCGAAGATCAGGACGATCCCGCGCCGCCGGGTGAGCTCCTGGACCGCCTCGAGGTAGCCCGGCTCGGGCAGGACGACCCCGAGGTTCATCATCGCCGCTTCCATGATCAGGCACGCCGGCAGGCGGCCCTCGGCCTCGAGCCGTTCGATCCGCCTCTCCATCGCGGCGGCGTCGTTGAACGGCACGGGCACGGTCAGGTCGACGACCGCCTGCGGGATGCCGGCCCCGTACGGCAACGATGCGAGCTCCTCGCGGTCGCCGAACCTCTCGTAGTCGACCCCGATCGAGACCATCACGGTGTCGTGGTGGCCGTGGTACGAGCCGAAGATCTTCAGGACCGTGTCGCGCCCGGTATGCGCACGGGCGATCCGGATCGCGTCCATCGTCGCCTCGGAGCCGGAGTTCGTGTACCGCCACTTGGGCAGCCGAAAGCGGCGGGCGAGCTCCTCCGCGACGACGACCCCGTCCTCGGTCGGGGCGCCGAAGTGCGTTCCGAGCGCCGCCCGCTCCTGGATCGCGCGCGTCACCGCCGGATGCGCGTGGCCCTGGGTCATCGCCCCGAAACCGTTGTGGAAGTCGAAGTACTCTCTTCCGTCCACGTCCCAGACGCGCTGCCCCTGGCCGTGCGTCAGGTAGATGGGCCACGGTTCGCGCACCTGGTAGGAGGACGCCACCCCACCCGCGAGAGTGCGTCGCGCCCGCGCGTACATCGCCTTCGACGCCTGGGTGCGCTCGTCGAGCCGGGCGCCCTCGCGCTCGATCAGCTCGCGGACGCGGGTGCGGTCGATCTGGACGGGTGCGTGAACGGCCATCGGGATCTCCTTCTCAGGCGGTTTGGGCAGCCGCACGCCGCTGCCAGAGGACCTGCGCGAGCATAACGGCCACGGCGATCGCGAAGATCGCAGTGCCGACGACGTTGATCTGTGGCGGCGTCGCCGCGCGGGCGGCGCCCCAGACGAAAAGCGGGAACGTCACCGTCGTCCCAGCGTTGAAGTTCGTGATCACGAAGTCGTCGATCGAGAGCGCAAAGCACAGCAGCAGCGCGGCGAGGATCGCCGGGGCGATCAAGGGCAGCGTCACCCTCCGAAAGGTCGTCCACTCGTTGGCGCCGAGGTCCATGGCCGCCTCCTCGAGGTGGCGATCGAAGCCGACGAGGCGCGCCTTCACGGTGACCACCACGTAGCTGATGCAGAACATGATGTGGGCGGTCGAGATCGTCCAGAACCCGAGCGGCCTGTTCAGGCTCAGGAACAGGGTCAAGAGCGATGCCCCGAGCACGACCTCGGGCGTCGACATGGGCAGGAAGATGAGCAGGTTGGTTGCCCCTCGGCCGCGGAAGCCGTACCGCACGAGCGCCAGAGCGATCAGCGTGCCGAGGCCGGTCGCGACGACGCTGGCGAGCGCGGCGACCTCGAGCGAGGTTTTCAGAGCCGAGGTCAATCCTGGGACCGCGTCCCAGTGCCGCCAGTTGTCCCACGTGAAGCCCTGCCAGACGTAGTTGAAGCGTCCCTTCGGGCGGTTGAACGAGAACATCACCACCACCGCGATCGGGAGCAAGAGGTAGGCGAAGGCGAGCAGGGCGTAGACGGTGAGTAGGTGACGCCGCACCAGCGCCAGCGGGCGAGCGCGGCGGCGGGCAGGGAGCTCAGCGGCAACGGACGTCATCCCGTCAGCCGCTCGGTCCCCAGCACGCGCGAATAGACGAGCACGAGCCCGAGGATGATCGCCATCAGGATGAAGGAGAGTGTCGCGGCCACCGGGTAGTCGGTCAGTTCGAGGAACCGCGACTGGATCACGTTCCCGATCATGAACGTGCGCGACGTGCCGAGTAGCTGCGCGTTGATGAAGTCACCGCAGGCAGGGATGAACGTGAGCAGGGTGCCCGCAAATACGCCCGGGAGGGACAGGGGCAGGGTGACGCGCAGGAACGCCTTCGCGCTGCTCGCGTAGAGGTCCTGCGCGGCCTCGATCAGCCGCTGGTCGATCTGTTCGAGCGACACGTAGAGCGGAAGCGCCATGAAGGGCAGGAAGTTGTAGGTGATCCCGGCGACGACCGCAGTCGGAGTTGCGAGCAGCCGGTCGTTGTCGCCGACGACGTTGATCAGATGGGCGTAGCGGAAGAAGTGAACGACCGGGCCCTGGTCGGAGAGAATCGTCTGCCAGGCAAGCGTCCTGATCAGGTATGTGACGAAGAACGGGCCGATGATGAAGAGCAGGAGGAGGTTCTTCCACCGGCCGCCCCTGAACGCGATCCAGTACGCCAGCGGATAGCTGATCAGCAGGGCCGTCACCGTCGCCAGGCCCGCGTACTCGAACGAACGGATCAGCTGTGGGTCATACGTGGTGATCGCATACGAGTAGTTGTGCCAGGCCCACGTGAACGCGTACGAGAAGTCGATCGGGTCCTGCTCCTCCAAGGACTGATGCGCCAGAAAGCCGAGGGGCACGACGAAGAAGAGCGCCAGCCAAGCCAGCCCCGGCGCGAGCAGCAGATAGGGGACGAGGCCCCGATGACGATGGAGGAACGTCACCTCATGCGCCGATGAGCTTCTGCCATTTCCTCTGGAAGTCCGCGTTGAAGAGAGCGTTCGGATCGACGATGTGGAGCTGTGAGAGCATCCGCTTCGTCGGGAAGATGAGCGTGTTCTTCGCCGCCGCCGGATCCTGCTTGAGCAGAGCCTTGTCGGCGCCCTGGACCGGACAGACGTAGCTGATCGCGTCCTCGACCATCGCCGCGATCCTCGGCTGGTAGTAGAAGTTCATGTAGACCGAGGCCGTGTAGACGTCGCCTCCGATCGGGATGAGCATGTTG
>JBKOVL010000148.1:0-10372 GCA_046723895.1 Actinomycetota bacterium
CACGACAGCGTTCTGCAATAGCCGATAGAAGAGCAGCGCACGCGCGTTCGAGTGCGGCCGGTTGAAGCGGAAGATGAACTCGTCCAGATACGCCTCAACGTGCTGCGCACCGATGCCGCCGTGGTGCGTCCCGAGCAGCCACCGCTTCACGAGCGAGGCGACGCGGTGCACCGCCGGGAGCACGACGTGGGCCGGATCGTCGCCCTTCGAGACCGCGTTAGCGTCGTGCGTGAAGCCCCGGCTCGGCAGGTTCTTGTAGGCGCTCAGGCCGTCGGTGTAAATCGTCGAGCCTTGCTCGCAGGTGACCTCGACGAAGTCCAGCAGCGTCTTCGCCTTCACGTCGGGCACGACCTGGATGCGCGAGCGCCCGAGCTTCCACCGCTGCGAGCTCTTGCCGAAGCCCTTGCGCTCGACCGCGATGGCGACGATCACCTTGCCCTCGGCTCCGCGCCCACGCTTGCCACCGGCGTTGGGCCTCCAGAGGTAGCTCTCATCCACCTCGATGTCGCCGGAGAGCCTGTCCTGGTCGCGGCCCGGCCTGACCATCGCCATCATGCACGGTACTCCGGCGCGACGCCGCAGATCGCCTCAGCGATCTCGTTCCCGGTCGCCTCGTATCTGTGCGGCAGCCCGGCGGGAGCGTAGAACCCGTCGCCGGGTCGTAGCGAGGCGCTCACGTGCCCGGCCACCACTCGCAGCATCCCCGACGTGACATATACGAACTCGTCGCCAGCGTGCGACTCGTCGATGCTTCTCTGTCCGGGAACAACGCGCAGGGTTGCGACGGTGAGATGCTCAGTGCTGACGAGCATGCCCGCGAGAACGCCTCGGTCGAGTTGCCACGTCGCATCGCCGGAACGCAGCAGCCGGAGAGAGGGCGTCTCCGCGGCGCCGACGGACCGCCCGAACAGCCGGTCGTCGGCATAGACGGATTCAGTCAAGTACGGCCGCGTCTGCGCATAGGCGCCCGAACTACCCGTCGAGGGAGGAGGGGCGAGGAACTCGAGCACCCGGAGGTTGTCGGCGCCGTAGGAGAAGCCGTGGTGCCACGTGTCGCGGCGGAAGAAGATGCTCTCGCCGGGTTCCGCCCGCACCACCTCGCCGGTCTCCGGGTTGGCGAGCACGAGCGTGCCTTGAAGGACGTGGAGGAGCTCGTCTGCCGCGAAGACCGTGCGGAAGCTGTCGGAGTGGCGGAACGCTTCCCCCGGCGCCAGCCCGAACACGATCGCGTGGATGCGCTCCGACGAGACGTAGATCAAGTCCTGGACGCGACCCGACTCCTTGTCGCCCCAGACGTGGCGAACCGCGTCCTCGGCACGGATTGCCTTGGGCCCGGCGAAGGTCGGTCGGGGGGATGGCTTATAGCCCATCGCGACTGCGACGGTCGTGGACAAGCTGGACCGCGTCCGGCTCGGCCGGACTCTCGTCGTAGACGAGCGCGGGGAAGTCGCTCTCGATCTTCCGTGCGACGCCGTCGCTGCCGGAGGCCTGGGCGGCGAGCACGATCTCGAGCACGTGGTACGCATGCTCGGGCCGTGTGATCGTCGGCCGCCCGGTCTCGACGGAGTCGACGTGGTGCCGGATTCCCTCGGTCCACTGCCAGTGCGGGTCGCTCTCCGGATACACGCGCCAGGCGCCCTCGTCATTGCGCCAGAGCTCCCAGCCCTCGGGCGCCCAGTCGTCGCCGAGCAGCTGGATGGTGCCCTCGGCACCGTACAGCTCGATGGCGGGCGACCGGTACCTCTGCATGGTGAAACCCGTCGTCACGACGGCAAAACGCGAGCCCCCGAAGTCGAGCAAGACGTGAGCGCTGTCGTCGGCCTCGACGCGGATCGACCGCCCGTTGACGGTGCGCTCGGGTATCGCGGTGCCGACCATGGCGGTCACCCGGCGCGCGGGCCCGAAGAAGGCGCACAGGCTAGTCACGTTGTACACGCCGAGGTCGAAGAGCGAGCCGCCGCCGGCCTGGTAGAACCACTCGGCCCACCAGGGACCGGCCCAGCCGTACCGCGCTCGCGCGACCAGTAGGCGCCCGATCGCCCCTCCATAAACCGCCTCGTGGACGGCGCGGAAGGTGGGACTGAGCACGATGTGGGGCGCACAGACGAGCAGTCCCGGACTCCCTCGCGCGAGCTCGACGAGCTCAGCCGCCTGGTCCAGCGAGGTTGCGATCGGCTTCTCCACGAGCACGTGCTTGCCGGCCGCCAGTGCCTCTCTCGCCAGCGGTCCGTGCTCGTTCATGCTCGTCAGCACGAGGACGACATCGACATCGTCTCGTGCGATGACAGCCTCTGGGCCCGCGAGCTCGGGATCGAGATCGTAGCGGTCGGCGGCCTCCTGCCGCTTACGCCGCTCGATGTCGTAGATCGCACTCACGTGCACCCGGCCACGTGCGTGCAGATCGTCGATCATCGCCGTATAGGGGCCGAACACGCGGCCACAGCCGATCACGCCGATGCCGAGGCTCACGGGCTCGACCGAGCGACAAGGTGGTACGCGTCCGTCCACGCCGGCCGGTCGACATCAAGTCCCCGCTCGACGCCGATCCGCTCGCTGAGCGCGACAGCAGCCGGAAAGGTCGTGATCGCGGCCAGTCGACGATCGGCGCCTTCGACAACGGGCGCTCGCACGACCGTCGCACCGCGGTCGCGGCAGATCTCCTCTGCCTCCTCGAGTAGCGCATCGTCACTGGTCGGCAGGCTGAGCGCCACATGCCCGGGTTGCAGAGCCATCATCCCCGAAGTTGCGCCCTCACGTGTCTCGACGCCCTCGGCCGGGATGCACGCGACTTCCTTCAAGAGAAGTGCCGCCTCGAGCGCCGCCGCCCAGGCGGGGCCGCTGCCGAAGGCAACCGCCGCAGGCGGGTCGAGGCCGAAGGTCCCTTCCAGCCACTGCTCCGCTGCCTCGAGCGCCGCAGCCACCTCTTCGGGAGCGCGGCCGACGGCCTCGCACAGTCCTGCGTCCCCGGTCACCTCTGCCCACGCTGCGAGGGCCAGGGCGACGGCGCCGCAGAACGCCTGCGTATGGGTGACGGCACGCTGGTGCAGGACGGTGACGAGCGCCCGGGCGCCAGCCTTCGCGCCGACCGTCGAATCCGCGTTCGCCGTGATCGCCGCGTACGGAGTGGGCGCACCCGCCTCGACCGCCTCGACGAGATCGCGGAACTCCCCCGACGAGGAGACCGCCAGCAGCGCGTCGCCCGGTCGCCAGCGAAAGGCGCCGCGCGCTACGAGGCCGCTGGGGACGGCCGCCACCTCCGGGCCGTCGCGTCTCTCGAGCGAGGCGAGCCAGAGGGCGACGGCAACGTAGTACGCGGCACCGTTTCCCGTCGCCACGATTCGCCGGACGCCGTTAGCGCCGAGGAGTGCGGCCGTCTCGGCGACACCGTCGCGCGCCTCCAGCGTCGCAGCGAGCGAGGCGGGAAGCTCGGAGGCGTCCTGCCAGAGCTGGGTCCCGTGCGGCATGGTCGCGAGGTTATCGCCCTCGGTTGCGGCGCGGTGGTCACCGCGCCGTCAAGACCTCTATAGTAGTGTCCGCTCGCCAGCCGTCTAGCGTGCCGAGAACCGCACTCGACTCTAGGGGGAAAGGTGAAGAGGCGCTTGGTAGTGGGGCTCGTGATCGCGTTGGGCGTGCTCGCGGCTGCTCTCGGCGTGAGCAGGTCCTACGGCGCGAAAGCCGGTCCGACGACGTTGACGATGTGGTCCTACGACAACCAGGACCCGGGGCTCGAGCCGGTCCTAAAGCAGCTGAGCAAGCAGTTCGAGGAGCAGCACCCGGGCGTGAAGATCAACCTCATCTTCAAGGACTTCAATAGTCTCGTAGGAACGGTGCCCAGGGCGCTCGCGTCGGGCAGCGGTCCCGACGTTACAGAGGGCAACCAGGGGTATCAGACGGACGCGCAGCTCGTGAAGGCCAAGCTGATCCTGCCGCTCGACAAGTACATCAAGAAGTACCACTGGGATCGCCTGTACTCGCCGTCCGAGTGGGGCATGTTCCGCTGGACTCCCGACGGCAAGTCCTTCGGCAAGGGCCCGATCTGGGGCCTCGCCCAGACGGGGCAGAACGTAGCCGTCTTCTACAACAAGGCGAAGCTCCGTTCACTCGGCTTCAACCCGAACAAAATGCCGACGACGTTCGCGGGCTTTGACAGGCTGCTTGCCCAGATCCGGGCGAAGCTCCCGAAGGGCGAGCCTGTGATCGAGGAGGGCAACAAGGAGGGCTACGGCTTCATCCACCTCGTCGGCGGCATCTGGGGTGCGTACACGAAGGCCGCGAGCGTCCGCAACTGGATCTACCACGTGCACGGGTCGCGCTACGACACACCGGGAACGATGAAAGCGCTCGCGAAGCTCCAGCAGTGGGCGAAGGCTGGCTACTTCAACGACGACTACAACGCCGTCGGCAACGACGCATCGGCAGGAAACTTCGCGAAGGGAAAGGGTGTGTTCTGGATCGGCGGTGACTGGGATGCGACGATCATCCACACCGGGCTCGGCAAGAACGTGGGCGTGATGGATGTCCCGCCCGGGCCGGGCGGCGTCTGGACGTCGATTGGCGGGCTCTCCGGACCCTGGCACATCTCGGCGAAGACGAAGTACCCCGACCTCGGCGCCGCATGGCTCAACTACATCATCGCGTCGCCCACGGCGCACAAGCTGATGTTCGGCCAGGCGCAGTTGCCGGCCGACAAGAAGGCGGGCACGCCCACGGGCGACCCGTACCTGGCAGCCGTGTACACGGCGTTCAAGAAGGTGGCCGACGACGACGGGCTCCTGCTTTACACCGACTGGGCATCACCGTCGATGTACACAACGCTGCAGAATCACTTCCAACTACTGCTTGCCGGCCGCGACACTTCCGCCGGTATGGCCAAGGCTGTCCAGAGCGATTGGGAGAAGTTCGACAAAACGCTCCGTTGAGCTAGCGGCGGAAGCGGTCCAGGGCGCGGAGGCGGCGCGCCCTGGCCGAGACGTCCGCGCGGGCGAACGGCGCCGCCTGTTGCACAGGCGCCGCGCCGCCGTGCGGGCTCCGGGTGACCCCGGCAATGTCGCCTGGCTGTACGTCCTCCCGGGCCTCGCGTTCTACGTCCTGTTCACGCTCGCCCCGTACATCCACACGGTCTACTACTCGCTCTTCTCATGGGACGGCCTCACCGCGAAGAGCTACGTCGGCCTCGCAAACTATGGCCACGCGTTCGGCGACCACGTGCTCTTCAGGTCATTCGTGCACTCCGCCGTGCTGATCCTCTTCTACGCGGTGATCCCGGTGATCGTCGGGCTCTTGCTGACCGCCGCGCTCACGCGGCACCCGGTTCGCGGGTTCCACCTCTTCCGCACGGTGCTGTTCCTGCCGCTGCTGATCTCTGGCGTCGTGATCGCGCAGGCGTGGACCTGGATCTACGACGACAGCGGGCCGGTCGACTGGGTGCTGCGCCGCGTCGGCCTCGGCTCGCTCACGCGGCCGTGGCTGGGAGACTTCGCGTGGGCACTCCCTGCGATCGGGACGATCGGCACCTGGGTCACCTACGGCCTCTGCCTGGTGCTGTTCGTGTCAGGCGTGCAGAAGATCCCGTCGACGCTGTACGAAGCGGCCCGGGTCGACGGCGCGAGCGCCGTGCGCGAGTTCTTCGCGGTTACCTTGCCCGGTCTTCGCGGCGAGATCCTCGTCGCCTTCGTCCTGACCACAATCAACGCGCTCCGGAACTTTGACATCGTCTACAACGCCACCGCCGGCGGCCCCGGAGGTCAGACGCTCGTCCCTTCGCTGTACATGTACCAGAACGCGTTTCTGTACAACAAGGTCGGCTACGCGGCAGCGATCGCGACGATCCTGGGAGCGGCGATCTTCCTCCTCGCCGCGATCGTGCTCCGCGTCGGAGACCGAGGCGAGCGCGCGTGACCGCAGGTCGCCTTGAGCGGATCGGGAGCTACGGGGTGCTGACGCTCTTCTCGGTCATAGCCGTCTACCCGGTGCTCTCGATCCTCTTTCTCGCGCTGCACCGCAAGACCGATCTCGTGACGGGCTTCGCGTTCCCGACGCACCTCGACCTCTCGAGCTTCAAGGCGGCGTGGAGCGAGGGCAGGTTTGCGACCGGCTTCAAGTCGAGCTTCATTGTCGCCGCGACCGTCACCGCGGTCTCCGCCGTGCTCTCGATCGGCACCGGCTACGCGTTCGGAACGATGCGCTTCGTCGGCGACCGGATCGTGTTCCCGATCATCTTGCTCGGGATCATCTTCCCGTACGAGGCCACGGTCATCCCGCTCTACTACGACTTCCAGAAGCTGCCGCTCCTCCACGTGAACCTGCTTAACACGTACTGGGCGTTGATCCTGCCGCAGATCGGCCAGTCGGTCGCGTTCGGCACGTTCTGGATGCGCGCCTTCTTCCGTTCCACCCCGCGCTCGCTTATCGAGGCGGCGCGGATAGACGGCGCGACCAGCTTCGGAGTGCTTTGGCGCGTGCTCCTACCGCAGGCGCGCCCGGCGGTGATGACGATGTCGGTCCTCGTCTTCACCTACACGTGGAACGAGTTCCTGCTCGCCCTCGTGCTCGTCTCGGGAAGCCAGTCCCACCAGACGGCGCCGCTGGGGCTGAGCTTCTTCGCCGGCGCCGCTCGTGCCGGCGACCCGACGAAGGTCGCGGCTGCGGCTGTTCTCGTCGCCGCGCCGATCCTGCTCGTCTACATGTTCCTTCAGCGGCACTTCGTGCGCGGAATGCTCGCCGGGGCGCTCAAGGAGTAGCGGGATGGCACGCATCAAGCTCGTCTACCTCGGGGGCGGCTCGACTCGGGCGGCCGGGACGATGGCCTCGTTCATGCACAACGGCACCGACTTCGACGGCTCCGAGGTCGTCCTCGTCGACCTCGACGAGGCGCGTCTGGAGTTGGTCCGGACCCTCGCGCAGAAGATGGCCCGAGCGCGTGGCCTCGACATCACCGTCTCGGCGACGACCGACCGCCTCTCGGCGCTCGCTGGGTGCGATGCCGTCCTCTCCTCCTTCCGCCCGGGCGGCTTTGCCGCGCGCGCACACGACGAGCGCATCCCGCTCGAGCACGGGATGATCGGCCAGGAGACGCAGGGTGCAGGTGGCTTCTTCATGGCGCTGCGGGCGATCCACGTGCTCAAGGACGTGTGCGCCGAGATGGAGCGCGTCTGCCCCGACGCTTGGATCTTCAACTACACGAACCCGGTGAACGTCGTCGCGGAGGCGATCACCCACCACAGCCCGCTCAAGATCGTCTCGCTCTGCGAGGGGCCGATCTACTTCAAGAACGAGCTGGCCGCGACCGCCGACCTCGACCCCGGGCGATTGCAGGCCACGATGGTCGGCCTCAACCACGCCTGCTGGAGCGTGGACGCGAGCTACGGAGGCGAGGATCCCTTCCCGCTCTTCGAGGAGGCCTTGAAGCGGCACAGGGACGATCCAGCTCTGGCGCCTCAGCAGCGTCGCCAGCTCGAGCTCGCAGTGCGCATGGGCTCGATTCCGGCGGACTACTTCATGTACTACTACTTCCGCGACGAGGTCCTGGAGGAGTTGCGCGCGAAGAGGACGACGCGCGCAGAGGACATCATCAAGTGGGCGCCGGGCTACTGGCAGCACTACGAGGAGCAGGCCCGCCTCGACGACCCCCAGCTCGACCCTGCTCGTTCTCGCGGCGGCATCCACGAGCTGGAGCTGGCGATCGATGTCATGGACGCGATCTTCAACGACAAGGACGAGATCCATCCGGTCAACATGCCCAACCGCGGCGGCGCCCTGTCGGGCTTCCCGGACGACCTCGTCGTCGAGGTGCAGGGACGCTGTCACCGGGGCGGCATCGACGTCCTGCCGACGCAAGCCTTGCCGAGGCACGTGCGCGGGCTGGTAGAGATGCTCGGCGAGTACCAAGCGGTCGCCGCGGAGGCCGCCTGGCGCGGCGGTCGCGACGACGCGGTGCGTGCCCTGTGCGCGAACCCGCTCGTGATGAGCCTCGATCTCGCCGAGCGCGTCTACGACGCGCTCGCCGCGGCCCACCGCGAGTACCTGCCCGAGCGCCTCCTCGTCGGCTGAGGGGACGCGGGGATGGGCGATCTCCTGCTCGGCGTCGACGGTGGCAATACGAAATGCGTCGCGCTCCTCGCTCGTCCTGACGGGACGATCGTCGGTGCAGGGCGAGCCGCCTGCGCCGACATCTACGGTGCGGGCGACCCGGAAGCCGCCTTGGCGGAGATCGACGCGGCCATCGCAGGCGCTCTCGCTGCCGCCGGCGCTCCCATCGACAGCGTAGGCGCGGCTGCCTTCAGTCTGGCAGGCGCAGACTGGCCGGAGGACTTCGACCTCCTCCGGACGGAGCTGTCCCTGCGGCTGCCGCACGTTCAGAAACTCGCGGTCATGAACGACGCGCTCGGCGCTCTCCGCGCAGGCACGAGCGACGGCATCGGACTTGCGGCCGTGTGCGGAACCGGAGGTTGTGTCGGCGCCCGCTCCCCCGAGGGGAAGGTCTGGCACTCGAGCTGGTGGGGGCTCCACACGGGCGGGTGGGCGATCGGTTCGGCCGCGCTCGACGCCGTCTACCGTGCGGAGCTCGGCGTGGGGCCCGAGTCGGCCCTGACCCAGTCGGCGCTCGAGGTGTTCGAGGCATCGTCGGTCGAGCAGATCCTGCACTCGTTCACCCGGCGCGGCGGTCGCCAGCCGTTCGAGGCGTCAATGTTTGCCGCGGCCGTGCTTCGCGAAGCGGCGCACGGCGATGCGGTCGCGCGCGGGATCGTCCTCGAGCAGGGCGCGGCGCTTGGCAGCGTCGCCTGCGCCGCCGCGAGCATTGTCGGACTCCGGGGCCGACCGTACCCGCTCGTGCTGCTCGGCGGCGTCCTTCGCGGCGAAGGCGCTGACCTCGTCCGTGCCGAGATCACGTCACGTGTTCCCGACGGGGTGCCGGTGCAGACTCGCTTCGAGCCGGCTGCGGGCGCGTTGCTCACCGCCTTCGACTCGGTCGGCGTGGTCGCCGACGAGGACCGGCTCCACGAGACGTTCCCGGGCGCCGAGCTGTTCGCCTCTGCACTGACGTAGGCGCAGAGACGATGCTTCACCTCGACCGTCATCGGCGCCGGCTCTTCTTTTCTATTCTGCGCACTCCGGACGCGATGTAGCGGGAGTGGTCGCAGTGAGCGAGATCCGCCTCGAGGTGGCGTCGAAGGTATATCCGAACGGAGTGAGGGCAGTCGAGGCGATCAGCCTCGCGATCCACGACGGCGAGTTCATGGTGCTGGTCGGTCCGTCCGGATGCGGGAAGTCGACGCTGCTGCGAATGATCGCCGGGCTCGAGCACGTCACCGAAGGCCGGGTCTTGATCGGCGGCCAAGACGTGACGCAGATGCAGCCGCGTGCCAGGGACATTGCCATGGTGTTCCAGGACTACGCGCTCTACCCGCAGATGACCGTCGAGGAGAACCTCGGCTTCGGCCTCAAGCTTCGGCACGTGCCGAAAGAGGAGCGCAGGCGACGGGTGCGCGACGTTGCGAGGACGCTCGGGCTGGAGGCGTTCCTGGACCGGAGGCCCTCGGCGCTTTCGGGAGGCCAGCGCCAGCGGGTCGCGATGGGCCGGGCGATCGTCCGCGAGCCAAAGGCGTTCCTCATGGACGAGCCGCTGTCGAACCTCGACGCGAAGCTCCGCGCCTCGATGCGGGCCGAGCTCGCGCGGTTGCACGAGCGGCTCCGCGTGACGACGGTGTACGTCACGCACGACCAAGTCGAGGCGATGACCCTCGGTCAACGCGTGGCGGTCCTACGTGAAGGCGTGCTCCAGCAGTGCGACACGCCGCAGAACTTGTTCGACGATCCCGTGAACCTGTTCGTCGCGGCCTTCATTGGATCGCCGTCGATGAATCTGGTCGATGCCGAGCTCAGGGGCGACCATGTGACGTTCGCAGGGTTCAGCCTGCCGCTTCGAGCAGGCTCGCCGCTCTTGGGCCAGGAGCGCCGGGTCATCCTGGGGATCCGGCCGACCGACTTCAAGTACGCGAGCGACGCCACGGACGCACTCCCACGTATCACCGCTCGCGCGGAGGTGATCGAGGAGCTCGGCGGCGTCTCGAACCTCCACTTCCTGGTCGACGCGCCGCGCGTCGTCACCGAGTCCACGCGTGCGGCCGCCGAGGCCGGCGTCGCTGATGAGGGCACGCTCCTCGCCGACGACCAGCGCGCTCTCTTCTGCGCGTCTGTCGACGGACGCCGCCCCGTCAGCATCGGCGATGCGGTCGAGCTCGCAGTCGACAACGAGCACTTCCATTTCTTCGACGCCGACGCGGGCACTGCGCTCAGCGGTCCCTACAGTCCGTCCGACCTCACGCCGCCTCTCGGAGAAGGTCCGCCACGAGCTACTCGGCCTGTGGGTGCC
>JBKOVL010000227.1:0-29156 GCA_046723895.1 Actinomycetota bacterium
GGTGAGGTAGGGCCGGTGGGGGTACTCGATGAAGCCCGAGTCCTGATGCCAGCTGAAGGTCATGCCGGTCTCGGCCGCCTTGACGACAAACTGTTCGTTGAACAGATAGACGGTGTCCCCGAGCGCGGCCCGCGCCACGTCCACCATCAGCTCGGACCGGAGGAAGTGCTCGACCGCGGGGCTCTTGCCGTACGCGTGCAGGAAGTAGCGGCTGCCGCGGTGGTCGAGGTCGATCGTGTGGACGCCGAGACGCTGCATCTCGCGCTCGCGCTCCTCGACCAGGCGCCCGCACTCGGCCCGGAGCGTCTCGAGAACTTCGGGCGGGAGGGCCCTTTCCAGGACGAAGAAGCCGTCCTCGCGAAAGCTGCGCCGGTGCTCTGACGAGAGAGGTGTTGCCGAGACGCTCATGATCCCTCCTGGATCGTTGTCCGTACAGAATCCGCGGGCCCGCAGGGCGTGTCTTGGCGGCAACGCGCGACTTCTTATCATTTCTTGCGATGCTCGCTGACGACCTCGGCATTCCCGGCGGGCTGGACGGCCGCGTCGTCCGGCACAGAGTCGGGGACGTCCGCCCCCGACCGCACCGGCACGCCGAGCTCGAGCTCAACCTGGTGGTTCGCGGTACCTCGTCCTATCTGCTGGGGGAGCGTCGCTACGACCTCGCCCAGGGAACGCTGACCTGGCTCTTCCCCGGCCAGGAGCACGTCCTCGTCGACGAATCCTCCGACCACGAGCTCTGGTGGGCGGTCTTCCGCCCGGATCTTGTCGCGCGGACCGCAAAGACGCAGCGCGAGCGGGCTCTGCTCCAGGCCGATCCCGTCGGCCGCTTCTCGCGACGGCTCGACCCCGACGTCGTCCGCCGCCTCGCCACGCTCCTTCAGGAAGTCTGCGCCGCCGAGTCGACGGACACCGTCCTGGCCAACGCCGGCCTGGCGTACCTGCTCATCCTCGCCTGGCGACACTTCATCGAGAGCAGCGACGTCGTCGAGGGCACCGACCTGCACCCCGCCGTCGAGGCCGTCGCCCGCCTGCTCCAAGCCGACCCGAACGCCGGCGATCTCGCCCGACTTGCCGATGCGGCCGCACTCAGCCCGAGCCACCTCAGCCGGCTCTTCAAAGCGCAAGTGGGCGTCTCGATCACCAGGTTCCGAAACCAACAGCGACTCGAGCGCTTCCTGACCCTGTACGGCCGTGGCCGACACACGACTGCCCTCGCGGCAGCGCTCGAAGCCGGCTTCGGAAGCTACGCGCAGTTCTACCGCGTCTTTCGTGAACTCACTGGGCGGAGGCCGGCCGCGATCCGCTCTTCAGCCGCAGACGACGACTGGAACGCCCCGCCCGACGCCCGCTGATCAGACCGGGCGGCCCCCGGCTACGGGTGCTGCACGTACGATCGCGGTCGGTCCGGAACGGCGACGAAAGGGGGCAGCACGCGTTTCTCGGATGAGGACGGATCTTCGAAGATCGACTCCAAGCGCGGGGCGACGAATCGCTATGCGCGGTAACGCGGCCCGCGCCTTCCCCGCCGGGTTTCTCTGGGGGGCCGCAACCGGCGCGCACCAGATCGAAGGTGGAAACGTCAACAACCACTACTGGGAGGCGGAGCACCTCCCGGACTCGGCATTCGTCGAGCCGAGCGGAGATGCGTGCGACAGCTACCACCGCTGGCGCGAGGACCTGGACCTGCTCGCCGGTGTCGGATTGAACGCCTATCGCTTCAGCCTGGAATGGAGCCGCATCGAGCCGGAGGAGGGCGAGTTCTCCCGGGCCGCGCTGGATCACTATCGACGCGTCGTCGACGGTTGTCGCGAACGCGGGCTCTCGCCGGTGGTGACGTTGCAGCACTTCACCCTCCCGCGCTGGATGTACCACGGCGGCGGCTGGCAGGACCCGCATGCTCCAGATCATTTCGCGCGCTACTGCGAGGCGGCGCTGCCGGTGGTGGCGGACGGTGTCGACTGGGTGTGCACGATCAACGAGCCGAACATGGCCGCGATGACCGATAGCCTCGAGAAGCAGGCTGCCGGCGTCGCCGGAGCGAGGCCCGCTCCTGATCCGGCGATCTCAGAGGCGTTGATTCGGGCCCACCGCCGGGCCGTCGAGGTCATGCGATCCATCGATCACCTCCTCGTCGGGTGGACCGTCGCCAATCAGTGCTTCCAGGCCGAAGAGGGAGCCGAGGACGTGGCGAGAGTCTGGGCCTACCCGCGCGAAGACCTCTTCCTCGAGGCTGCGAAAGGCGACGACTTCGTCGGAGTCCAGTCGTACACCCGGGTGCGGATCGGGCCCGATGGCCCGTTGCCGATACCCGCCGGAGCCGAGTTGACGCTGACCGGGTGGGAGTACTGGCCGGACGCACTCGAGGAGGCGATCCGCCATACATGGGACGTGGCGGGCCACGTGCCCATCCTGGTAACCGAGAACGGCATCGCCACCGACGACGACGAACGGAGAATCGCCTACACGGCGTCGGCGCTGCGGGGCGTAAGGTCCGCGCTCGACGACGGTATCGACGTTCGGGGCTACATCCACTGGAGCGCCCTTGACAACTTCGAATGGGTTGCCGGATACCGTCCGACGTTCGGCCTCATTGCCGTCGATCGCAGAACGTTCCAGCGGACAATCAAGCCCAGCGCTCACTGGCTCGGCGCGATCGCAAAGGAGAACCGGCTCGCAGAGTGACCGTCGTTACCGGGCCCACAGGACCGCATACGCCCCCCGGTTTGTTTTCATGGCGTAGTGGGCCCGGCGGCGACGACCCTCTACATCGGCACGTCCGGCTTCTCCTACCCGACCTGGAAGCCCGACTTCTACCCGGCGGCCACGCCGCAAAAGGAGTTCCTGCGCGCCTACGCGGAACGGCTCCCGTCGGTCGAGCTGAACGCGACCTTCTACCAGCTCCCTTCCGAGGAGCGGCTGCGCGGGTGGGCCGAGCAGACACCGCCGGGTTTTCGGTTCGCGGTGAAGATGAACCGCCGCGCGACCCATTTCGGCGACGCCTCGGTCGTCGGCACCTTCTGCGAGCGCGTACGGGCCCTCGGTGAGCGGCTCGGGCCGATCCTCGTCCAGCTGCCCCCGACCAGGCCGCGCGACGAGGGGTGGCTCGAGCTGATGCTCGAGTCGTTCGACCCCGAGCTCGAGTACGCCTTCGAGTTCCGGCACGACTCGTGGCACGGCGTGGGTGGCGTGCAGGTCGTCAACGCGCTGGACGGGGACGCGCCCTTTCGCTATCTGCGGCTCCGCGACCCGCCCTACGACGAGCCGGCGCTCGAGGAGTGGGCCGCGCGGCTGCGTCCGCTGCTCGCCGAGGGCATCCGAGTCTTCGCCTACTTCAAGCACGAGGACGAGCCGCTCGCGCCGCGCTATGCGGCGCAGCTGATCGAGCTGCTGTCGGAGCAATGACGGGGGAGGCCGGCCGCTTGCGTCGCGGGCAACCTCGCTTTCCGTCTTCCCTTCGCCTTGGGCTCGCCCGGCAGCCCGAAGTCAGACGTCCTGAATCAGTGGACGTGCAGGCTGATGCCGAGAAAGAGCAGCGGCCAGAGCACGACCGCGAGGATCGCGGACAGGACCTCTTTGATCGTGTCCACGTTCTTGAAGTAGTCGTGCGTGGCCGCGACGACCACGCCGACGAGCAGGTAGATCATCGTCAGCAGGCTGGGTCCGCCCCAGACCGTGCTTCTGCTGCTTGGGTAATAGGCCATGTCGTAGTCCTGCGCGGAGCCGCCGGACTAGAAACGTGCCGCCGTGCCCAGGTGTCGCTCGTGGACGCCTGAGGCGACGATCTCCGCGATCTGGCCGAGCGCGAACTCGAGCTCGTCGTCGGTGTTGAAGAAGTGCGGCCCGAGCCGGAGGCCGACGTCCGGGCGGAAGTCGCAGAGAATCTGGCGCTCCGCAAGTTCCTTGTGGACGCCCTCGAAGCCCGGTACGCGGATCGTCACGCTCGCGCCGCGCCGGGCCTGGTCACGCTGCGAGGTGACCTCGAACCCGGCCTCGTCGACAAGGCGGATGATCAGGTCGGTCAGCCCGAGCGAGCGCTCGCGGATCGCCTCGACGCCGACCTCCTCGATCACGTCGTAGCCGGCGGTCGCTGCGTACAACGCGGGGACGTTCGGCGTACCGGTCAGGAAGCGCGCGATCCCGTCCGCGTACTCGAGCTCCGGCTCGAACGCGAACGGCCGGGCGTGAGCCTGCCAGCCGACGAAGGCCGGCTCGAGCTCCTCGATCAGGTCCGGGCGGACGTACAGCCAGCCCGCGCCTGGGCCGCCGCAGAGCCACTTGACCGAGCCGCCGGTCGCGAATGCGACTCCGAGCGCGTCCAGGTCGAGCGGCACCGCCCCCGCGGACTGGTAGGCGTCGAGGAGGACATGGGCGCCGACCTCCTCGGCCCGCCGCTGGACCGCTACGACGTCCTGGAGCTCGGCCGTCTTGAAGAGGACGTGGCTGAGCGGGACGAGCAGCGTGCGCTCGTCGATCGCCTCGACCAGCGTGTCCAAGTCGGGGACGACCTCGATCTCCGCGCCCGGCTGCGCCTGGAGCAGGTAGCGGACGGACGGGAACTCGCCCTCGAGGTAGACGATCCGGTCGCGCGGCGGTTCAAGCGAGAAGCACGAGAGCACGACCGCGACGGCGACGGTCGCGTTCTGGTGCATGCAGGTCGTGCCCGGCCGGGCGCCGACGATCCGTCCGACCTGGTCGCCGACCGTCAGCGGCATCTCCCACCAGCCCTCGCCCCACGAGCGGATGCCGCGCGTCCCCCACATGCGCGCGTACTCGGCGAGACGGTCCTCGGCGGCCGCGGGCATTGCAGCGAGCGAGTGGTTGATCAGGTAGGTCGTCTCCGCGAGGATCGGGAAGCGGCCCCGGTACCGAGAGGCGTCCACGCGCGCCGAGTATAGGCTCGCGGCCGTGGACGTCATCCCGCTGCTCGAGCGGCTGGTGTCGATCGATTCGGTCAACCCGGCGTTCGGCGGGCCGGGAGAGGCGGAGATCGCCGCCTTCGTCGCCGACTGGGCTCGTGGTGCCGGCCTCGAGGTGGAGGTCGACGAGGCCGCGCCCGGCCGGCCGAGCGTGATCGCGACCGCACGCGGCTCCGGAGGCGGCCGGACGCTGCTCCTGAACGCCCACCTGGACACGGTCGGCTACGACGGGATGACCGAGCCGCTGGAGCCGCGCGTGGAGGACGGACGGCTGTACGGCCGCGGCGCCTACGACATGAAGGGCGGCCTCGCCGCGTGTCTCGTGGCGGCGGCAGAGGCCGGACGGCGAGGGCTGGGCGGTGACGTCGTCGTCACTGCGGTCGTCGACGAGGAGCTGACCAGCATCGGCACGCAATCGGTGCTGAAGCGCGTGCGCGCCGATGCCGCGATCGTCGCCGAGCCGACGCAGATGGAGGTCGGCGTCGCGCACAAGGGGTTCGTCGCCTTCGAGGTCGAGACGCGCGGTCGCGCCGCGCACGGCTCGCGCCCGGATCTTGGCGTGGACGCGATCGCGAAGATGGGCCACGTCCTCGTCGGGCTGGAAGCACTGAGCCGCTCGCTGCACGAGCGGCAGGCGCATCCCCTACTCGGCGCCGGCTCACTGCACGCAGGCGTCGTCGCGGGCGGCTCCGGGTTCTCGACCTACCCGGAGCGGTGCGTCCTCCAGGCCGAGCGGCGCACCGTCCCGGGCGAGTCGCTGCACCAGGTCGAGGCGGAGCTGCAGGCCCTCCTCGAAGCGCTCCAGCGCGGCGATCCGGATCTCGAGGCCACGTGGCGCACGGTCGCTGCCCGGCACGCATTCGAGGTCGCCGAGGGCGAGGAGATCGTCCGCCTCGTCCGCTCGTGCGCCGGCGCCGGGCCGCCAGTCGGCCAGAGCTACTGGGCCGACTCGGCGCTGATCGCGGAGCTCCTGGTCCCGACGGTGCTGTTCGGCCCGGGCGGCGACGGCGCGCACGCGCTGGTCGAGTGGGTCTCGGTCGCCGACGTCGAGCGCTGCGCCGAGGTCTTCCTCTCGGTCGCAGGCCGGTTCTGCGCCTGATCAGCGCCACGGCGTCAGCTGATCCGCTTCAGGAGCCCGAGCGCCTGCTGGTTCCACGGCACACGGTGCGTGACGCCCACCGCCGCGAGCGAGTCGCGGTGCTCGAGGTACCAGTCGTAGGTCCGGCAGAGCGCCTCCGAGTTCGAGAGCTTCGGCGACCAGCCGAGCACTCTCTCGGCCCGGTCGATCGCGACGAACGAGTCGCGGTGGGCGGTCTTGTAGTGCCACTCGGCGAGCGGCGAGACGCGGAGCAGCTCCAGTGCGCGTAGCGCGACCTCGGCCGGCCGCACCGGCACCGGTGTCAGGCGCGAGGACGAGCCGGCGTGGTCGATCAGCGCCTGCAGGTCAGAGCGCACCGTCCCGAACTCCCTCGCGCCCACGTTCAGCGTCTCCCCGGCCGCCGCCCGCCGCCGCGCCGCGAGCACGATCGCCTCGACGAGATCCTCCACCGCGAGCAGCTGGTAGCGGTTCGAGCCGTCGCCGAGCGTGTAGATCCGGCGTCCTTCCCGGATCCAGTCGAAGAGGATCTCGAAGACGCCGAGCCGCTCGGGCCCGATGAACGTCTTCGGCCGGACGATCACGAAGTCGAGTCCCCGCCGGCCGAACTCGCGCGTCACCTGCTCGGCGTCGATCTTCGACTCGCCGTAGACGCCGATGCCGACGAGGGGATCGTCTTCGTGGATCGGATGCACCTTCGGCACGCCGTAGACCGAGGTCGAGGAGACGAGCACCACGCGCCGGATACCGGCGTCGGCCGCGGCGGCGAGCAACGTCGCCGTGCCGTCGACGTTGACCGAGCGGATCGAGTCGCGCGAGCCCTGGATCGGCAGCGCGGCGGCGGCGTTCACGAGGATCCGCGCCCCGTCGACGAGCGCGCGCGCGTCGCGCGCCGACCGCACGTCGCCGCGCAGCTCCTCGACTCCGCGCTCGAGCTCGGCGTCGTCGAGCGGCGCGAGGTCGAGGGTCCGCACCTCGTGCCCGTCGGCGAGCAGCCGGCGCGCGAGGTGCAGCCCGAGAAACCCGGCGCCGCCGGAGATCGCCCAGCGCATCCGGCGGAGGCTACCCGCCCGAAGGAGCGGCTATCCGTACCCCCGGACACCTGGTGGCTCCATTGCCGCAGACACGGCCCAGAGCCAAGCTCAAGAAGCCATGTTCCGGGGGCCAAGAGGAGAAAGATGAAGCAGCACCGAAGCACCGGCCTGATCGTGGGCGGGGTGATCGTGGCAGCCGTCGCCGCCGTCGCACTCGCTGCCGGCGGGGTGGCGATCTGGGCCGACGAGACGCAACGCGACGCCACCGGGTACGTGTCGACGAGCACGCACCGCTACCAGTCGCCGACCCGCGCGATCGCGACCGACAGGGTCACGATCGGCAGCGAGGTGCCGGACTGGCTCGTCGGCAAGGTGCGGCTCGAGGCGACGTCGACGAAGCCCGTCTTCGTCGGGATCGCCCTCAAGGCCGACGTCGACGCCTACCTCGCGCGCACGTCCTACGTGCGCGCGACGAAGCTCGATCTCGACCCGTTCACAGTCACCTACGTGCCGCACGCCGGCATCGCCGATCCGGGGCGCCCTGCGGACCAGCGGTTCTGGGCAGCCTCGGCAACCGGCTCCGGCACGAACGCGCTGACATGGAAGCTGAGGTCGGGTGAGTGGTCGATCGTCCTGATGAACGCCGACGGCTCGCCGGGCGTGTCGGCCGAGGTCTCCGCGGGCGCGAAGCTCCCCTGGATCCTCTGGGCCGGGATGGGGCTCGCGTTGCTCGGGAGCCTGCTGGCCGCGACGGCGGCGGGAATGATCTACCGGGGCTCGAAGAGCAAGCCGGGCTACCCCGCAGCCGCCTCGCCCACCGTAGCGCTCTGAGCCTGGGCCGGCGGCGGCGCCTTCGCGGGCGGCCTCGAGTCGACGAGGATGGCAGCGAGCAGCAGGATCACGACCGCGACCGTCGCCTCGCCGGCCAGGCTCTTCGCCAGGCTGCGCGCAACGACGGGACGGTCGAGGCGTGGACGCACGACGAAGTGGTGGAAGGCGCCCCACGAGAGCGCGAGGCCGACGACCGCGAGCTTGACGAGCAGTAGGCGCCCGTACCCCACCGACCAGAGGTCGTTCAGCGCCGGGAAGCGCTTGTAGGTCATGTAGACCCCGGCCGCGACGACGACCGCGACGAGCGGGCCGGCGAGCTGCGAGAAGCGCCAGAACGCCGTGCGCCGCAGCCCCTGGTCGGTCCAGACGACGAGCCCGAGCGAGAGCAGGCCTCCGATCCAGAGCGTCGCTGCCGACAGGTGCGCCCAGTCGGCGAAGGAGGGCAGCCAGCCGTGGTCGTCGGACTGGTGGCCCGAGAGCGAGAGCCCCGAGCCGAGCCCGAGCGAGAGCAGGAACGCGGCCCAGAGCAGCACGTCCCGGCCGGTCAGCCAGGCGAGGTACACGAGCGCCGCCACGAGCGCGAACCCGAGCTCCATGACCACGAACGCCTGCCCGAAGCGAGTCGAGTGCGCGAACGGGGAGAGGTCGCCGTAGAGGAACGCCGTGAACGGAAGCTGCAACGCGTCCTCGGCGCGGAGCAGGAACGCGATCGTCCCGACCTGGAGCGCCGCGACGACGCCGATCCCGGTCACGCGGTAGAACCGCCGTTCGACCTCGGCCGTCACGTCGCCGCGGAGGATGAAGAGCCGGAAGCCGAGGCCGCCGGTGAGGAGCGCGAGGCAGAGGAAGTACAGCCAGCGGACGACGTGCTCCGATGTGCCCGGCCCGGAGGCGCCGAAGGCCTCGTCGATGGGCGGGGCGGCGGCGCGGACCCCGAAGGTGAAGACTCCGCGCCCGACGTGGCTGTCATTCGAGATCGTTGCCCACCGCACCGTGTAGCCGCCGCGCGGCAGGCGCCGGAGCGGTGCGACCACGATCCGCGAGTCGCCTGCCAGCGTGCGCGGCGCGCCGGAGACGAGTCGCCCCTTGGCGTCGAAGACCTGGATCGCGTTCGACAGCGCCCGCACGCTCTGGTCGAACTGCAGCCGCACCTCACGCGGCGCGGTGCGCAGGCGCTGGCCGACGTCGGGGCTCGTCTTGTCCAGCGTCGCGTGGGCCCACGCCGTTCCCGGGTACGCGAGCAGGACGAGCACGAGGAGCGCCGCGCGCCTCATCGATGCGCGACCCCAGCGCTCGGATCGAGATGCCCGAAGATCGGCGAGACGTCCCGCGAGGTGTAGAGGACGACGGCGATCCCGACGATCACGAGCGCGTAGCCCGTGTTGAAGACGAACGAGCGGGGCTTGAACGCCGCGCCCAGCGGGAAGAGCGCGCCGACGAGCAGTGTCCAGCCGCAGACGTGGTGGACGAACGCCGAGCGCGAGTAGAACCACGGGTTCGCCTCATGGATCAGGAAGGCGGCCCCCGAGACCGCAAACATGCCGGGCACGGCGAGCTTCCAGAGCTCGTTCTTCAGCTTGCCGCTGACGAGACCGAGCTCGGCAGCGCCCGCCAGCATCATCACCTGCGCCCAGGAGCTGTGCGCGAGCATGTGAATCGTCGAGTTGGTGAAGAAGACCATCACCGGCCACATCAGCACCCCGAGTCCGAAGAGGAGCGAGGGCCAGAGGTAGGCGCGCCACTTGCGGCGGCGCCAGACCTCGCGACCGACGATCGCCTCGGCGAGGAGGAGCAGGCCGAGAAACAGGATGCCGGTCGCGAACAGCCAGTGGACGTGCTCGGCTGGAGGCTGCACCTAGCGGTCGACCTCCTCGAGATCGCGGACGATGCCCTGGGCCAGGAACGCGAAGACGACCCCGGCGGCGACCACGAGCAGCGGCGGCTCGCTGACCAGCCACCAGAACCCCTGGCCGTGCGGGTCCAGCAGCGTCACCCGCCAGGGCTGGACGAACGCCCAGACCACGCCGGCGAGCATCGTCAGGGGACCGAGCGCGAGCACCATGATTGCCCGCGTCGAACGGCGAGGGCGAGTGCGGGAAAGCTCGGATGCGTATTGCGTCATCTGGTGCCTCCAACTCCGTCAGTCGGTCGACCCGCCCGGTGGGCGGGCCCTCGATTACGCCGGGAGTGGAGGCGGACGGCTCTCGAAGACCAGCCCGAAGATCCGGCGAGGCGGAACGGCGAGGACGACGTGCGGCCGCAAGACCGGCAGCGCCCCGCGGCCGGCCAGCCGAAGCGCCCGCGCGACCGAAGCCTGAGCATAGTCCTCGTAGTCGGCGAGCCAGCCGCGGACTGCGCCCCAGACGAGCGCGCAGAGCACGGCCAGGACGGCGAAGGCAGGCAGTGCCGACGAGTGCAGCCACGGCGAGAGGAGCGGCCAGCGGCCCGACGCCGCCCCCTCGGCGTCCGCCTGGACGAGGTAGATCACCGCGGTGACGACGAAGAATCCGAGGGTGAGCCGCGCCGAGAGCCTGACGCGCAGGCGCGGACGCTGTGCGCGCGCCCCCAGCAACCGCAGCGCCGCCCGCTCGGCGGACCGGGCCTTGAGCAGACGCCAGAGCAGGCGGGCGAGGAGGAGCGCAATCCCGCCCTTCACCACCCCGAGCAGTATCGGGTAGTACTCCGCCCCCGAGTAGCTCGGCGAGGCGACGTGACGGCCGACGTTGACGCGGTGCGTGAGGCTACGGCCGACGAGCTCGGCGGCGAGCGCCAGCAGCCCGAACGCAAGGGTGGAAAGAAGGCGCTGATGCCGACGCGCCCGTCTCATCGGCAGATGATAACGCTGCGAAGGCCGAGTTATTTCAGCGCGGGGAACCTCGCCCGACGCGGCTTCGAACGGAGCGCATCACCCGAGCAGCGTCAGCGTGTACTCGGCATGGGTGTCGCCGTCGAGACAGAAGAGGAGCACGCGCTGCCACTGGCCGAGGCAGAGCCGGCTCTCGACGAAGGGGATCTGCTCCGTCCGTGGGCCGAGCAGCGCGAGCAGCGTCCGCTGCCGGTCGGCGATCGACGTCGGCACGAGCCGCTCGAGCAGCGCCTCGACGTCGCAGAAGAAGCCCGACTCCCGCTCGCAGACGCGCACGAGCGAGCTCGGCACGGCGGCGGTGACGTAGGCGATCCCGTGGTCGATCCGCGCGGAGGCGACGTCGCGCGAGATCTCGTTCGTGATGTCGAAGACCGAGAGCGTCGGCAGGGCAGCGGCCACGCTGTGCGGGATGCCGACGCTCGTCATCTCGCCTCCCGAGATTTCACCGGGCGGCCACCTCCCGCGGCAGCCGGAAGTGGACGTCCTCGCGCGCGACGGTGACCTCCTCGAGCTCGTCGTAGCCCTCCGCGGCGAGCCGCGAGAGCACCGCCTGGACGAGCTCCTCGGGAGTGGACGCACCCGCAGTCAGGCCGACGATCAGGTGGCCGTCGAGGAGCTTGTGGCCGATCGCGTCCTCGTCGCCGATCAGCGTGGCCCGGGCGCCGCTCGCCCGGGCGACCTCGACGAGCCGCTGCGCGTTCGAGCTCGTCGGCGACCCGATCACGAGGATCAGCGTCGCACCCATCGAGACGATCTCCTTGACCGCGTCCTGCCGGTTCTGCGTCGCGTAGCAGATGTCGTCCGCACCGGGCCGGCGGAGCTCGCCGAACCGGCTCTCGAGGACCTCGACGGTCGAGGCGACGTCGTCGAGTGAGAGCGTCGTCTGGCTGATCACCGCGAGTGGCTTCCCGTTCGTATCGAGCGCCGCCGCCTCCTCGGGCGACTCGACGACGACGATATGGTCGGGGCGCTCGCCCTTCGTCCCGATCACCTCGACGTGATGCCGGTGGCCGACGAGCGCGACGAGGTGGCCGGTGTCGGCGTAGCGCCGCGCCTCGGCGTGTACCTTCGAGACCAACGGGCAGACGGCGTCGACCACGCGGAGCCCGCGCCGCTCGCAGTTCTCACGGACGGACGGAGCAACGCCGTGCGCCGACAGGACGCAGATCGCACCCTGCGGTACCTCGTCCTCGTCGTCGACGAAAACCGCGCCGAGGCGCTCCAGGCGGCGGACGACGTGGTCGTTGTGGACGATTTGGTGGCGGACGTAGATCGGCGGGCCGTGCTGCTTCAGCAGGCGCTCGACGATCTCGATCGCCCGGTCGACGCCGGCGCAGAACGAGCGGGGAGCTGCGAGCAGAACCCGCCCGCTCATGTACCTTCGCCTCCGGCGAAAGTGCTGGACAAGGCTCGCAGCGCGGATCGAATGTCGACCACCGCTCGGGCGGTGGCCGCAGGCTGCCGCGCGAGCGCGGAGACGAGCTTCGCCGGCCGCGGACGTCCCGAGGGAGTGACCGCCTCGGCGAGCGGGCCGAGGGGACGAGCAGGCGTGTCCGACACCGCCCGTATGCACCCGTCGAGACGGCCGGTGGCGGCGAGGATCCCGCTCTCCATGTCGGCGGCATCGGCTCCGGTCTGCGCCCGCAATCTGCGGCGCTCCGCCGGGTCGTCCGCGATCCGATCGATCGCGAGGATCGTCCCGCGGCGTGCGCCCGCGATCCCGAGCCCCTCCCCCTCCCAGAGCACCGTCCCGTCCTCGGCGACGACGCGCGTGGCATCGATCACGGTGCCGGCCTCCAGGCCGTCGAGTCCCCCGGCGACCCCGAACGAGACGATCCGCCCGGCCGGGACCCCCCGCGAGGCGCCGATCCCGACGACTACGGTGCGGAAGCCTGCCCGCCGCGCGGCGCGGGCCTCGGCCGCGGTGGCGCAGGCTGCTACCCGGTCAGCGTCCACGCCATACTCCGCACGGTCTCCTTCACGCTCGACGTCGCCTCGTAAGCGGCCGACGGCTCGAACCCGGAGTGAATCCCGCAGTGCTCGCAGCGCGGGTCGTTGCCGGGGCCGTAGGCCTCCCACTCGATGTTCTCGAGCAATGCCTCGTAGGTCGGAAAGATGCCGTCGGTGAGCAGGTAGCAGGGCCCCTTCCAGCCGTAGGGGTTGCGCGTGATCGAGCCCCACGGCGCGCACGGGAGCTTCCGGTCGCCGGTGAGGAAGTCCTGGTAGATCGGGCTGGCTAGCCAGCGGTAGCCGTGCTTGCGGACGGCCGCACGGATCTCGCGGAATTTCGCCTCGTGCTCGTCGCGCGTCATCGTCAGCGCCGGGTCGATCTGCGAGTACTGGTAGCCGGGCGCGATCAGCATCCCGTCGATCCCGACGTCGTTCGTGAGGTAGCCCATCATCTCGATCACGTCCTCGACCGACGTCTCCTTGAAGATCGTCGTGTTCGTCGTCACGCGGAAGCCGGCCTCGCGCGCCTGCCTGATCGCGTCGACCGCGATATCCCAGAGACCGGGGTAGTCGCAGATGTAGTCGTGGATCTCGCGCATGCCGTCGAGGTGGACGACGAAGGTCAGCCGCGGGTCGGGCTTGAAGACGGCGAGGTACTCGGTCAGCTTGAGGGCGTTCGTGCAGAGGTCGATGTTCTTGCGCAGCTCGAGCATCCCTGCGACGACGTCCTCGATCCCCTTGTAGATCAGAGGCTCGCCTCCGCAGATCGAGACGACCGGCGCCGGGCACTGGACACCCGCGTCGACGCACTCGTCGACGGAGAGGCGCGCCTTGTTCGACTCGTACTCGCGGATCTTCCCGCAGCCGATGCAGGCGAGGTTGCAGGCCAGCGTCGGCTCGAGCATGATCACGAGCGGATAGAGCTCGCCCTTGCGTTTCTGGGCGGCGACGTAGCGGCCGATCTGGACCGTCGAGCGCAGCGGGAACTTCATCCGTTCAACCTTTCTCGTAGGCGGCCGAGGGCCATGAGCGGGAAGTGGAGCCGGTAGAGGTGGTAGCGAATCATGAAATCAGTCGGGAAGCCGGTTCCGGTGTACTGCGCCTCCGTCCAATCGCCGTCCGCCTCTTGCTCCACGCAAAGATAGTCCGCGGCCCCCCGCGCCGAGTTTCGTTTGGCCTCGCCTGCCGCCGCGTAGCCTAGTAACGCCCACGCCGTTTGTGAAGCCGTCGGCGTGCCCCGGCCCCGCACGGCGGTCTCGTGATAGGAGCGGATGTCCTCGCCGAAGCCGCCGTTCTCCTGCTGGACGGAGTCGAGCCAGCCGACCGCCTTACGGATCACCGGGTGAGCGGGCTCGAAGCCGCAGGCCTGGAGCGCCGGGAGGACGGCGCCGGTGCCGTAGACGTGGTTGACGCCCCAGCGACCCCACCAGGAGCCGTCCCACTGCTGCTCGCGGACGAGGTACTCGAGGCCGCGGACGACCGCGTCTCCGTAGCGCTGTTCGGCCGCAAGTGCTTCGAGCGCATGCGCCGAGACGTCCTCGCTCGGAGGGTCGATCACGTAGCCGAAGTCGCAGAAGGGGAGCTTGTAGAGCCAGTAGCTCGAGTTGTCGGCGTCGAAAGCGCCCCAGCCGCCGTTCGCCGACTGCATGCCCTCGATCCAGTCCAGCCCGCGGCGGACGGCGCCCTCGCCCAGCTCGAGCTCGCGCAGGGCAAGCGCGACGACGGCTGTGTCGTCGACGTCGGGGTAGAGATCGTTCTCGAACTCGAAGGCCCAGCCGCCGGGGGCCAGGCTCGGGCGCTGAATCGCCCAGTCGCCCCTGATGGTGACCTCTTCGTGCAGGAGCCAGTCGCCGGCCTGCTGGAGCTGCGGATGGTCGCGCGGGACGCCGGCGGCGCGGAGCGCCAGCACCGCGAGGCCCGTGTCCCAGACCGGCGACTGGCAGGCCTCGGGGCGGAGGCGCTCGCCGTCCTCGACCATGAAGTTGCCCCAGCCCTCGACCGCACGGCGCAGGGTCTCGTCCTCGAAGCCTCGGCCGAGGGCGGCGAGCATGACGATCGACCAGACCCACGGCGGCTGGATTCCGCCCCACGAGCCGTCCGCCTCCTGGCGATCCTTCACCCAGCTCTCCGCCGCCGCGATCGCTCGGCGCCGGAGCGGCGTCGGCCGGAGGGGCGGCCGGGTCGCGCCTGGACGGGCGCCGATCTCGCGGAGATCGAGATCTACCGGGCGCACAGGGCGGAGCGCCCAGACGACCGAGAGCGGTACGACGGTCTGCCGCGCCCAGCAGGCGAAGTGGTAGATCGAGAACGGCGCACTCGGCGGGAGCAGGATCATCTCCGGCGGGATCGGGACGACCCGCTGCCACGGCCAGTGGCCGAGCAGGGCCATGAAGCACTTCGTGAACACGCGACTGCGCCCGATGCCGCCCGCGCGCTGGATGTAGGCGAGCGTCCGCTCGCCCGCGTCGACGCCGGCCATCTTCAGCGCGACGTACGACTCGATCGTCGTCGAGAGATCGGCCGGCCCTGCCCACCAGTTCGACCAGGTGCCGTCGTCGCGACGCCGGGCGAGGATGTCGTTCGCCAGGCGCCGATCGGTCTCGCGGTCCCGCAGTCCGAGCACGTGGAGCCAGAAGAGGTGCTCGGCGATCATCGTCGCGTTCGACTCCAGTTCCCCCACCCACCAGCCATCTGGGTGCTGGAGCTCGAGGAGGCGGGCGGTCGCCCTGTCGACGGCCTGGTCGAGGCGGGTGAGCTCCTGGACGGCCGTCATCTCGTCAGCGCCTCCGCAGCGGCAACGCCGCTCCGCACGGCGGCCTCCATTGTCGCCGGCCAGTCGGAGGCGGTCCAGGCGCCGGCGAGGTAGACGTTCGGCCTGGGCGTCGTCATCGGCCACCGAAGCCTACGCGTCCCAGGCCGGGCGGCGAAGGTCGCGCGCGGCTCGCGGCTGACGCGCGACCAGAGAAGCTCCGCGTCGCCGAGCCGCTCGCGGAGCGCGTCGGCCATCGTCTCGACGAGGCCCCTGCCCCGTATCTCGAGCAGGTCCGGGACGCCGCTGGAGACGACGGTCAGGTACTGACCGTCGTCGGGCTCGTGGCCGGTGAGCGCCCCGCGGTCGAAGACCCAGTGCGCCGGCGAATCGAGCAGCGCCGCGAGGCGGTGGCGGAGCAGCAACCGGTCGAAGAGCAGGTGGACGCTGACGATCGGCGAGGGCTCGAGCCCGGGCGGTTCGGCCCCGAGCAAACGGGCCGCTTCGCTGTCGGATACCGCGACGATGATCGCATCGGCCTCGACCTGATCGAGCGATTCGAGCCGCGATTCGAGCCGGACGTCGACGCCGGCAGCCTCGAGCGTACGACCCGCAGCGTCCCCGTGCATCCGGCCGAGCGGCTCCGTCGGGAGGAGCAGGTCGCTCGCTCCACGCCCACCGAAAAACGCCGTCTTGACGGTGAAGGTCCCGTAGTCGGCACCCGCCTGCTCGGACGGCAGGTTCAGCGCCGGACGGATGAAGACGTCCCAGAAACGGTCGATCTCCGTCCGGCCCTGGCCGAGACCCCGCAAGAGATCCGCGAACGTCTCGTCACTGTGCTGTGCCGGAGTCAGAGACCGGATCCGGAGTGCCGCGCGGGCGATGCGGAAGCGTGACGCCATCGGGAGATGGCTGTAGCCGAGGAGACGGAGCCCGGGGCCGATCGACGCGGCCCGGCCGCGCTCGTCGATCACCGGCAGCCGGAGAGGCTCGCGTCGCAGCGCCGCCGCCTTGCCGATGCGCGCGAGGAAGCGCTGGTAGGCCGTGAAGCAGCCGAGCGCGATGTGCTGGCCGTTGTCGGGGGGCGGCGGGGGATCCCCCTCGCGCTCCGGGAGCGTCTGCACGGCACCGCCGAGCCTCGGGCGCGCCTCGTGGAGCACGACTTCGTGCCCCGAGTCGACGAGCTCGAGCGCCGCCGAGAGCCCGGCGAGACCGCCGCCCACCACTGCGACGCGGCGTGGGCTCACAGGAAGGAGCCGGCGACGATCCGCAGCTTCGTAGGCAGCGACAGGCGGGGCGCGCCGTCGAAGACGTCGTAGCCGTTCGCCTCGATCCGCTCCAACGTCGCGCGGTAGAGGCCCGCGAACGTGCCGACACACGCCGCGCTGCGCCGGTCGAGCGAACGGAGCAGAGTGAGGCCGTCGTCGAGGTAGGCGCGGGCCCGCGCACCCTGGTAGGCCATCAGCGACTGCCAGGCGGGGGTGACCCGCCCGGCGGCGATGTCGTCCTCGGTGACGCCGTGGGCGGCGAGCTCGTCCTGCGGCAGGTAGACACGTCCGAGCTCCCAGTCCTCGCGGACGTCCCGCATCACGTTGATCAACTGGAGCGCGATTCCCAACGTCTCCGCACTCTGGGGCTGGTCGGCACCGTAGACGCCGATGCAGGCGACGCCGACCGCACCCGCGACGTGAGCGCAGTAGTCGCGGAGCTCGTCGAAGCTGTCGTAGCGCTGGCGGTCGAGATCGATGAGGCCGCCGTCGACGAAGTCGTGGAGCGCGTGGGCCGAGATCGGAAAGCGGGCGCGGGCATCGGCAAGAGCGATCCACATGGCGTCATCGGGCGGCGGCTGGTCCAGACGGCGGTGCAGCTCCTCGAGGCGCGCGCGCTTCTCCTCCGGCGGCGCCTCGCCGTCCGCGATGTCGTCGACCTCCCGCGCGAACGCGTAGATCGCCGCGATCGCGCGCCGCTTCGCCTTGGGCAGCACCATGATTCCGAAGGCAAAGTTGCGCGCCCGCGCGCGCGTGATCCGCTCGACCTCGGCGTAGGCCCGCTCTACGTTCACGCCCGAAGCGCCTCCCGCGCGAGCCGCAGCCGGGAGGGTCGCGGCCGCTGCGTGAAGATGTCCCACCCGGCCTCCTCGAGCGCGTCCAGCGCAGCCAGCCCGCCGCGCGCGAACAGCCCGACGGCGCGACCGATCCGTCCGCCGATCTGCTCTCGCAGGGCCCGGCCGGCGCCGAGCAGGTCGCGCGCCCGCGTGGCCTCGAAGCGCAGCAACGCCGTCAGCTGCACGTTCGGGCGATCGAGCACGGAGACCTCGAAGTGACGTCGCTCCTCGGCGGGCAGGTAGATACGCCCGAGGGCCAGGTCCCGCGGAACGTCCTGGAGGAAGTTGACGAGCTGGAGGCCGGTGCAGACATCGTCGGAGGCGGCGACCAGCTCGGCGTCGTCCGCCAGGCGGAGGACACCGAGCACGAGCCGCCCGACCGGGTCGGCCGAGTGCGCGCAGTAGCCCTTCAGATCGTCCCAGGTCTCGTACTCCGAGATCCGCTGGTCGATTCGGTTCGCCTCGATCAACCGCAGGAACGGCTCCCGCGGCAGGTCGAACTCCCGAATCGTCGGCTGCAGCTGCTTTATGACAGGCCAGCTGGGCTGGTCCGCAGCGCGACCGGGCAAAGCCCGGCCGCGCGCGACCTGCTGGGGCTGGTCCGTGTAGCAGGCCTCGACCTCGCGCTCGAGCTCGTCGAGCAGGGCGAGGCGGTCGCCCTCGGCCTCGTCGCCGAGGATGTCGACGAGGCGTGCGAACCCGTAGACGGCGCGCAGGTGTGGCCGCAGCGCGCGCGGGAACAGGATCGAGGCGACCGGGAAGTTCTCGGTCGCCGCGCGGGAGGCGAGCTCTGTTAGTCCCCACCGCGACCGGGCAAAGCCCGGCCGCGCGGGGTCATCTTGGGTGGGATCCACATGTCCTACGATTGCGGAGCCCCCCTTGCCCCGTCAAACCGGCCTTGTTTAAGCTGGCCCAGGTGAGCAGAGAGGAATCCGACCGGCTCCGCCGCCCGTCGGTCGGGGGCATCGAGCGCCGAAACTGCGCCGTGGTCGTGCACCTCGCGGGCGAGATTGACCTCTACAACGCCGCCGATGTCGGCGCCGTATTGGCCGACGTCGCCGAATCCGAGCCGGACCGGGTCGTGGTCGACCTCGGCGCGGTCGACTTCGTCGACTCGACCGCACTCGGCACGCTGATCGAGGCCCGCAAACGCCTCGCAAACGCCCGGCTCCACCTCGCCGCCCCCCGTCCCGATGTTCGCCGCGCGCTCGAGGTCGCCGGGCTGATCGGCCACTTCCCCGTGCACGACTCGGTGGACGCCGCGCTCGCGTCGTAGCCAGTTTTTCCACAACCAGTGCCTGGCACTGAAGGTGTACCGAATGTGTGACGGTTCCTCCACATGAGAGCGATGGTGCTGGACGCGCCCGGGCAGCCGCTGCGCGGGGCCGAGCTGCCCGAACCGGAGGCGGGGCCCGGCCAGGTGCCGCTCGAGGTGCTTGCCTGCGGGGTCTGCCGCACCGACCTGCACGTCGTCGACGGCGAGTTGCCCAACCCCAAGCTGCCGCTCGTCCTCGGTCACCAGGTCGTCGGGCTCGCCGAGGACGGCCGGCGGCTCGGCGTGCCCTGGCTCGGCTGGACGGACGGCACATGCCGCTACTGTCGCACCGGCCGCGAGAACCTCTGCGACCATGCGCGCTTCACGGGCTACGACCTCGACGGCGGCTACGCCGAGCGGGTTGTCGCCGACGAGCGGTACTGCTTCCCGATCCCCGACGGCTACGCGGACGAGCAGGCGGCACCGCTCCTCTGCGCCGGCCTGATCGGCTACCGCTCGCTGCGCCTCTCCGGCGATGCCGAACGTCTTGGCCTGTACGGGTTCGGCGCGTCGGCGCACATCGTCGCCCAGGTCGCGCGCCACCAGGGCCGGCGTGTCTTCGCATTCACGAGGACGGGCGACCTGGAGGGCCAGGCGTTCGCGAGGGGGCTCGGCGCCGAGTGGGCGGGCGGCGCGGACGAGCGGCCGCCGGAGGAGCTCGACGCCGCGATCCTGTTCGCCCCGGTGGGCGAGCTCGTCCCGACCGCGCTCGCCGCGCTTGCCAAGGGCGGCGTCGTGGTCTGCGCCGGGATCCACATGAGCGAGATCCCGGGCTTCCCGTACGAGCTGCTCTGGGAGGAGCGCCAGATCCGCTCGGTCGCGAACCTGACCCGGGCAGACGGCGAGGAGTTCCTCGCACTCGCGCCGGCGGTGCCCGTCCGCACGCACGTCGAGACCTTCCCGCTCGCCGCCGCCGACGACGCGCTGGCCCGCCTCCGCGCCGGCCGGATCCGCGGCGCGGCGGTCCTCGTCCCCTGACCGCGACCGGCTAACGACACTCGGGCGCGTTGAGCGCGACGTAGACCGCGGGCGTGGTTCGCCCGAGCCCCACGACTCCGACGCGCCGCCCGTCCTCGGTCGTGAAGATCAGCCTGCCGAGCCGGTAGGCGACGATCCTCCCGCCCCGTCGGAAGGGCCTCAGCTTCGCGCCGTAGGCGCGCTTCAACGCGCCGATGGTCGAGCACGGGCCGATCTGCCTGTCGGTCTTCAGCGCCCGGTTCCAGGTCGTGACCGTGACGACGCCCGGGGTCCCCGTCTGGAAGTACACCTCGACCTTCTGCTTGCCCGAGACGAGCCGCTGGAAGCCCTCCTCGAGCCGGTCGAGCCGCACGGGCTTCGTGAGGAGCGCGTTCGCCTTCGCCCTGGCCATCCCGAGGTGGATTCCGGCGATGTGGTCCGGTGTGATGTCGACCCCGTACTGCGCGAATGCAAGAGGCGCGAACAGCAGCGGAGCGAGGACGAGCATGACGGCGGTACGCGGAATCACGCGGCGTAGCGTACTGATCCGGTGTGCGGCTCCAGGCACCCGCTTTTAGACTCGGCAGATGGCGAAGTCGGTCTTCGACGAGGTCGACGACTGGCTCGACCGGGTCCAGCTCGTCGACGAGAGTGACGACGAGGTCGCACGGTTCCTCGACTCGCCCGCCCTGCACGGACCGGAGGAGCGCGAGATGGTTGCGGAGCTGGCGCGAAAGACCCCGCTGGCGAAGCCTGACGAGTTTCCGGCCGCCCATCGTCGCGCTACTGCCGCGCTCGAGACGCTCGGCCGCCACGGGTATCGCTCGGCGGCCATCCCTCGCTGGCTCAAGCCTGAGTTCTTCGGCCGCTTCGTCGTCGAGCTCGTCGCCCGCTACGTCGTCGTCTCCTACCTCCGGCGCGTCTCGACCGAGATGCGGAATCTCTACTGGCTCCGCGCGATCCAGTCGCCGGTCGGCACGCCCGAGCGGCTGGTGCTCCGCCGCACGCGCGTCGAGGCGGAAGGGCTGATCGTCGTCTTCGAGCGCCGTGAGCTGGGACTGCCGTCGTTCGTGGTCGGAGGCGTCCTCGTCCCGATCGTCCTCGCGCTCGTGCGTCTGATCCAGGGCCTCAGCCTCACTCAGTGGTGGGCGTCGACACTCGTCGCCGTCGTCGGGGCGCTGGTCGTGCTCCTCGTCTCGGCGGTCGTTCTCCGGGGCGCGGCAATGGCGAGCCGGCGCATTCGCCTCGCGACCCGCGGGCCGCTGCAGGCGCTCTGGGACGCGATCGGGTCCGCGGGGGACCCGCCCCGGGATCAGAGCCGGAAGTTCGCGATCATCGCAATCGTGGTGACGACGCTGACCTGGTTCGTCGTCCCGGCGGCGCTCGCGATCGTCTTCCTCACCTGACCGGCCCCGCGCCCGGCGACGCGGCCGACCGGTGGGTGTCCTCTACTTGGCGGTGCCGGCCCGGCCGCCGACAGAGGCTCGGGCCGCGCTCGCCCCGGCCGCGGAGCCGCTCGTCCGCGAGCCGCCGCCGTCTATCCACGCAAGTGATTACTTGCATGTCAAGCAGCCTGCGCACGACTGCGATCGGCGTACGCCCTCGCTCCCGATACCTTTGGCTGGGTGACGGAGGAGTACGTACTCGACGTCGCGGGGCGAGGCATCACCGTTACGAGCCCTGGCAAGGTCTTCTTCTCCGAGCGCGGGGAGACGAAGCTCGATTTGGTGCGGTACTACCTCGCCGTCGCGGAGCCGCTGATGCGCGCCGTGGGCGGGCGGCCGACCCTCATGCAACGCTTCCCGCACGGCGCAGAGGGCAGCTCGTTCTTCCAGAAGCGCGTCCCTGAGACGACGCCCGAGTGGCTGCAGACGACGATCGTGAGCACGCCGAACGGAACGACCTCGCGCGCGCTCGTCCTCGCCGACATGGCGCACGTGGTGTGGGCCGTGAACCTGGCCTGCCTCGGCTTTCATCTCTGGCCGTACCTTCACGACCGCCCCGATGTCGCGGACGAGTTGCGCCTCGATCTCGACCCGCAGCCGGGCGTCGACTTCGACGACGTGCGCGCCGCGGCGGTCGAGCTCCGCCGCCTGCTCGACGAGCTCGGGATGGTCGGCTACCCGAAGACCACGGGGAACCGCGGGCTCCATGTCTACGTCCGGCTCGAGCAGCGCTGGGACTCCTACCTGGTGCGGGCGGCAGCGGTGGCCGCCGCGCGCGAGCTCGAGCGCCGCCGCCCGGAGCTGATCAGCTCGGCCTGGTGGAAGGAGGAGCGCGGCCGCCGCGTCTTCGTCGACTACAACCAGAACGCGCCGCACAAGACCGTCTTCGGGGCCTGGTCGGTGCGCGCGCGTCCCGGCGCGCAGGTATCGGCGCCCATGACCTGGGACGAGATCAACACGCTTCACCCGGACGAGCTGACGATCGCGAGCGTGCCGGAGCGGCTGGCGGCGGAGGATGACCCGTGGAAAGGGATCAACGAGCAGCCGCAGTCGCTCGAGCCGCTGCTCGAACTCCACGAGCTGGATCGGGCCGCCGGCCTTCGGGACGCTCCCTGGCCGCCCGTCTATCCGAAACAGCCGGACGAGCCGCCACGGGTCGCTCCCAGTCGGGCTCGCAAGGACACCCGGTAACCGCCCATCGCGGGCAATTCGTTGAGTCCGCGAGAAAAATTCAGGCCCCGGAAAACGGTCGAGACGTGACGCCGAGCAGGGAGATCCCTAGAGGCTCATGAGATACTGGACGGGGTCCGCCTGTTCCTGGGCGGTAAGCCCGAGGTCGAAGAACGTGTTGTAGTGCTGGACGACCTCCCCGAGGGTGGAGAACCGCCCATCGTGGTAGAAGCCCCCTTTGGTGTGAGTGAAGAGACCCTTGAGCGGGGTCGTGCGGTAACGATCGGTCGGAGAGCGATCGGCCTGGAACGAATCGATGCCGATCTCGGCCGGCGTGTGCAGGTTCCATCCGGGCTCGGTGAAGAGCGGCGGCACGTGGCAGGTCGCGCATTTCCCCTTCCCGTTGAAGATTGCCCCGCGCCCCGTTGTGCTGCCGCGGCGTCGAAGCTGCCGGCGGGCGGCGTCGGCGCCTGGAGGTCGAGCTCGTACACGTGGAGCGCGGCAAGTCTGCAGGAGCTCGCCGTCGGCGTTCAGGTCGGGGAAGGTGAGCCCGGTGGTGGGGTCGGTCAGCGGCGGCGCGTTGCCGGCCTTGTCCTGCCAGGTCTGGAAGTGCATGGTTTCGGTGGGGCCGATGCTGAGCAGGATGCGCAGCACCTCGGTGCTGGTGACCCGCTGAGCGAGCGAGGGGTAGAGGCTGGTGCCACCCTGCTCGATGAAGGCGAAGTGGAAGCCGGCCGTGTTCGCGATCGCCTGCAGGTGGTCGGGCGGGCTCAGGTCGTCGTCGCTGCGGGGAATCCCCGGGTGCTGGCCGGTGGCGAGGTCGGGGATGGCTTGCGGCAGGGTGTCGCCCAAGTCGGGGTTCTTCGAGTCGCTGCGGTAGCGCGTCCACCAGCTCGTGTCGACGGTTAGCTGCATCAGGTTGGTCAACCGGCCGATCTGCTGGGCGCCGGTCGCCGTGCTGCTCGGCAGGGTGCGGAACTTCTCGAGGTCGGCCGGCGCCATGCCGTGCGCCTTCAGGTAGGCGTTGAGGAAGCTGAAGTGGGTGAACTCGTCGTCGGTGTTGTCGTGGATGTACTGGTCCATGTCCTCGTCCAGCACCGCGAGGGCCTCTGTGTAGGCGGGATTGCCGCTTCCGCCGGGGACTTCGCTGTCTTGGATGCCGCCGAGCTCGTTGTACTGCTGCCAGGCGTCGGTCTCGAGCGTCTCGGCCGCCGCCAGGAAGCGGAGAATGGCCGCGTCTCCCGGGGTGAGACCGCCACTCGCGAGCGCGTTCGGCGGCTCCGCCAACAGCCGCCCCGCGCCCATGGTCGCCGCCCCGACGGCGGCCCCTTTGAGCAAGAAGGAACGGCGGCTGCTCAGATGCTCAGACTGTTCGGTTGCTTCCATGGTCTTCTCCGTTCTCGAATCGCCCCTGTCCGGGGGAGGGCGGATGTGCAGAAGCAGGGCGCGACGTTTCGACCACGGTGGCGGGCGCGCCACGGACTGGGCAGGCTCGGCGACGAAGGGTTCGCCGGCGTCCATCGCTACCGGTGTTACGCGCTAGGCGACCGCCTGGATTTGCGGGGCGTAAACGGAGAGCGCATGCTGCTGCGATCTGACGCGCGAAGCTGCGCTCTCACTGCGCTCGTCGGACAGAAAGATCCGGCTCGCCGCTCCCGTCGAGAGACGTCCGAATCGCTAGAGCGATCGTTGCGCATCCAAGCGCAGCTGCGTCGGGAGTGCAGGCACTCTCGATGCTGAACGCGACCTCTATCGGTGATTCGACGACGCCGGGCCGAATAGGTGGGCTTGTGTTGCCCTTTCAGTTGCCCACCAGCCATATCCGCGCGCTGTCGAGCCAACAGAAAGGCCCTGCTTCCAGGGCCTTTCCTTTAGCCGACGCCCGGACTCGAACCGGGGACCCCTTCATTACGAGTGAAGTGCTCTACCAGCTGAGCTACGTCGGCGCGACCTGACGAGCTAGCCAGTATAGCCCCGGTTTTCGGGAGGTCTTCCCACGGGATCAGCAAACATGACCGGCGAGATGACTCGTGTCGTCGCCGCGGGCGCGCTCGTCGCCTTCTTCGTCGCGATGCTCGTGATCGTGCTGACGAGCACAGGCGGCGGCGAGTCGAACACGCCGACCGTCGCCCCCCGAACGACGACGCGGGCGACGACGACGCGCCGCGCGAGGACGCCCACGGCCCCACCGAATCCGCGGATCAAGCTCACAGCCGTCGGCGCCTACGACCCGGAAGGGGACGGGCACGAGAACGATGACCTCGCCCCGCTCGCCGTCGACGGAGACCCGACGACCTTCTGGAAGACCGAGCACTACCACAGCTTCGGCAAGACCGGTGTCGGTCTCGTCCTCGACGCCCGCCGAACCCGCCCGATCGCGCGCGTCGTAGTGTCCACGGACACCGCGGGCTCCTCGGCGGAGATCGAGGTCGGCCGGAACCCGAACGGCCCCTTCCACCTCGTAACGGCCGCGCAACCGCTCACCGGAACGACCACCTTCAAGCTCGCGAAGCGGCCAATCGGTCGTTATGTCGTCGTCTGGATCACGGCGCTGCCGTCTGCAGCCGGCGAGGCGCACGTGACCGAGGTGCGTGCGTTTGCGCGGGCGGGCTAGCCGCCCTCTCGCCTGCCGAAGTCTCCAACCGCCGTTTTACACCGAGGCAGGGACCCCCGCGAGCTCCCTGCGGAGCCGCACGAAGAGCGCCTCCAGCGCGAGCGGCGGCGAAACGTTGAACTCCTCGAAGGCACGCCACGCCTCCCGGACCGACTCGGCCGCCCACTCGGCGCCGATCCGGTCGACGCCGGCGTCCCCGGTCAGCTCGGCCAGCCGGTCGAAGTGGATCACCGCCCGCTCGGCTTCGACCCCGACGACCACGAGGTCGCGGTACCAGGCGGCGACCTCCTCCAGGGCGAGCAGGACCTCGTCGCGCTCGGCGCCGCGTTCGGCGCGCCTGACGTACTGCTCCGCCTCGCGCTCCGGGAGCTCGCGGCCGGCAAGCGCCTCCTCCGCCGCGGTGCGCGCCTCGGCGGCCCGCTCGGCCGCGAGCCCGAGCACGGCCTGCGCCGCGGCCGAGGGATCGAAGGAGGGATCGCGGTACACGGCGCGCGCGATCTCGATCAGCTCCTCGCGCCGCCGCGCGGCCTCGGGATCGAGGAGTCGCTCGACCCGGTCGAGCCGTCCGGCGGCGACGCGCGCGAAGGCCGTTGCCTGGTCGGGCGCGAGCCCCGGCGCGCGCCGGTCGATCTCTGCGCGGATCGCACGCTCGGAGAGCCGCCGGAAGGGGACGAGCTGGCAGCGCGAGCGGATCGTCTCGGGCACCGGTCCCAGCTCGTCCGCGACCAGTACCACGACCGCATAGGGCGGCGGCTCCTCGAGGTCCTTGAGCAGGGCATCGGCCGCCTCCGCGTTCAGCAGGTGCGCCCCGAAGACGAGATAGACGCGCCGCTCGGCCTCGAACGGCCGCATGTGCAGGTCGCGGCGGAGCTCACGGACCTCGTCGATCCGGATCTGGTCGCCGAGCGGCTCGAGCAGATAGAGGTCGGGGTGCGCGCGCCGCTCGACGCGCTCGCGGTCACCGAGGAGCTCACCGGCGAACGCCAGCGCGGCGATCCGCTTGCCGACTCCTGCAGGGCCGTGGAAGAGGTACGCGTGCGCGGGCTCGTCCGGAAGGGCCGCGTTCAGGAGGCGCTTCGCCTCTTCCTGCTCGAGCAGGGTCTCGAAGGTGACGCCTTCGGCGTCACGACCTCGCCTCGCACCGAGGTCGAGACCTTCGCTCTCGCCTTTGCGCTCGGCTTCGCCTCTCACAGCCCGAGCCGCCTCCGCACCTCGGCGGCGATCTCACCGGGGGGCTGCTTCCCGTCGAGCAGCTCGACGCGCTCGGGGAACCGCTCGGCGAGCTGCTCGTAAGCGTGGGCGACTTCGGCCTGAAAGCCGTCGCCTTCCCGCTCGATGCGGTCGGGCTCGCCCTTACGGCGGGCGGCGGCGGTCTCCACGTCGACTGCGACCACGAAGGTGCGATCAGGCAGCAGGCCCTCGAGCACCGTCACATTCAGCTCCAGCACGCGCTCGAGCCCAAGGCCGCGCGCGATCCCCTGGTAGGCGAGCGAGGAGTCGACGAAGCGGTCGCAGACCACGTCCGCCCCGCGGGTGAGCGCGGGCCGGATCACCTCCGCCGCGTGCTCGGCCCGCGCAGCCGCGAAGATCGCCGCTTCCGCCCACGGCGAGATCTCCGGGCCGTTCAGGACGAGACGCCGGAGCTCCTCGCCGAGCTCTGTGCCGCCGGGCTCACGCGTGGCGACCACATCGCGGCCGAGCCCGGTCAGGTGCTCCTCGAGCAGCCCCGCCTGAGTCGTCTTGCCCGACCCGTCGACCCCTTCGAAGGACACGAACACGACGAGTCTAGGATACGAGCCGTGCGCGTCCTGGTCACCGGCGGAGCCGGCTTCATCGGCTCGAACCTCGTCGACGCGCTGCTCGCGCGTGGCGACGACGTCGCCGTCATCGACGACCTCAGCAGCGGCAGGCGGGAGAACGTCGACGCCGCCGCCCGGTTCGTGGAAGGGAGCATCCTCGACGGCGCCCTCGGCGAGGCTTTCCGCGAGGCCGAGCCCGAGGTCTGTTTCCACCTCGCAGCGCAGGCCGACGTCCCTACCTCGGTTGCGCGCCCGGACTTCGACGCCACCGTGAACGTGGTCGGGACCGTGCGGGTGCTCTCGGCCGCTGGCGCCCGAACCTCGGTGGTCTTCACCTCGACCGGCGGGGCGATCTACGGCGAGTGCGAGCGGCCTGCCCGGGAGGACGACCCGCGCCGGCCCCTCTCTCCCTACGGGGTCGCGAAGCTCGCCGGTGAGGAGTATGTCGCCGCGTGGAACCGCCTCCACGGTACGCGGCACGGCTCGCTTCGCTTTGCGAACGTGTACGGCCCGCGCCAGGAGGCGGGGCTCGAGGGCGGCGTGGTCGCAATCTTCCTCGACGCAATGGCGGCCGGAGAGGACACGACGATCTACGGCGACGGTCGGCAGACGCGTGACTTCGTCCACGTCGACGACGTCGTTCGCGCGCTGCTGCTCGCACCGGGTGCGGCCGGGGTCTTCAACATCGGCAGCGGCGTCGAGACCTCGGTGCTCGAGCTGCACGAGCGCTGCCGGGCGGTGAGCGGCGACATGCGAGCGCCGACGTTCGCGTTCGCGCGTGAAGGCGACGTCCGGCGGAGCGCCCTCGACGTGTCCCTCGCGGCGACGGCGCTCGGCTGGCGGCCGGAGGTCTCGCTCGACGAGGGGCTGCGGCGGACCTGGGAGTGGATGCGGTCGAGCACCTAGGAAGGAGGCGCCGCCTGCAGGACGAATCAAGCCCTCGCCCGTGGATCACCCTCTTCCCCACGCCGAGGTCGTCCGCCCCTGGCGCACCGCCACGCTGATCGCGACCGGGATCGCGGCAATCGAGTTCGTCTTGCTGATCGCCGCAGGCCTCGTCCTGCTCGGACGGCAGATCGCACCAAACGTCCACGCGGCGGCGCGCGAGGCCGCGAGGAAGCCGGCGGCGGTCTCCACCGCTCGGAAGCATCATCGGGTCGTCCGCGCCCGGCACCCGGTCGTGAAGCTCTCGCGGGCGAAGACGAAGGTGCTGATCCTGAACGGCAACGGCATCCAGGGCGCCGCGGCCCAGGCTGCCTCGCTCGCCCGGGCACGCGGCTACCCCGCCCCGTGGGTCGGCAACGCGCAGCGCACGGGCTATGCGCGCACGCTGGTCATGTACGCGCCCCACTTCCGGGCCGAGGCACTGCGCTTCCGGCACGACCTGAACCTGAGCGTGGTCGCACCGCTGGACGGGATGACGCGCGCGGAGCTCAAGGGCGCCCAGGTGGTCGAGATCCTCGGCGCGACGCGCTAGCCGGTTGTCCACACAAATCGGCCCTTTGGGCGATGTCCAAGTGCCTGGCACCGGAGGTGTAACGATTTCGTGGCGTTTCGTCCCCAGGGCGGCGTCTACCCGCCCTGGACCTTCGCGCGCGCCTGGTCGAGCAGCCCGCCCGGGCGGCCGGCCGGTCCGTACGGATCGAGTCCGTACGCGCGGTCGAGGTCGTGCAGCGCGAGCTTGTACCGACCCGTGAAGAACTCGTACGAGCCGAGCGCGTACCAGGTGTTCGAGTTCTCGGGCTGGAGGTCGACCGCCTGCCGGTAGCGGCGGAGCGCCGCCGTCTCGTCGCTCCGCGCCGCCTCTGCATCGCCGAGCGCGAGGAGCGGGTCGACCGCCAGCGGGTTCAGCGTGTGCGCGACGCCGCCGTCCGAGAGCGCCGCGGCGTTCTTCCCGGCGGAGAGATCCGAGTAAGTCGAGTCGACGAGCCGCGCGGAGGAGTAGGGCGCCGCGAGCGAGTAGAGCACGCCGATCCCGACGATCGCGACCGCACCCGCGACCGGTCGCGTGACCCGTGCGCGGCGTCGGGCGCCGAGGCCGATGAGCGCACCGAGCACGAAGAACGCGGGCGCCGTGACGGCGACGAACTCCCAGTCGATGTCGACGAGCGCGTGCAGGACATACGCCCCGAGGCCGAGCGCGAGCGCCGCCGCGGCCGCGCGCTCCGGCCCCTCCGCGCGCCGCAGGGCGGCGACCGCTGCCGCCGCCCCGGTTCCGGCGACCGCGAGCAGGAGGAGCATCCCGACGATGCCGGTCTCGGACAGGAACTGGAGCGCGAGGTTGTGCGGCTCGGTGGTCGTGATCGAGCC
>JBKOVL010000193.1:0-17541 GCA_046723895.1 Actinomycetota bacterium
CCTCGATCGTCGGAAAGCTCTACGAGGCGTTCGTCTCCTTCGACGCGATGCTGTGCGAGATCAACCCGCTGATCGTCACGTCGGCGGGCGAGGTGAGGGCGCTCGACTCGAAGTTCACGGTCGACGACAACGCGCTCTTCCGCCACGCCGATGTCGCCGAGATGCGCGACCCTGAGGCGTACCCGCCCGAGGAGCGGGCCGCGCGCGAGAAGGGCGTCACCTACGTGAAGCTCGACGGGTCGGTCGGAATCCTCGCGAACGGGGCGGGGCTGGCGATGTCGACCCTGGACGTGGTCGCGCTTGCCGGCGGCCGGGCGGCGAACTTCTGCGACCTCGGCGGCGGCGGGGACGCCCAGGGAGTGGTCGACGCGCTGGAGATCATCACCGGCGACCCGCAGGTTCGCTCGATCCTCTTCAACGTGTTCGGCGGGATCACGCGCACCGACGAGGTCGCGCGCGGGATCCTGCAGGCGCTCTCGCAGATGACGATCGAGCACCCGATCGTCGTGCGTCTGGACGGCACGAACGCGGAGGAGGGGAGGAGGCTGCTGGCCGAGGCTGCGCCGCCGAACCTTCACGTCGAGCCGACGATGCTCGAGGCGGCGAAGCGCGCGGTGGAGCTGGCGAAGCCCGACGTCTGGTCGGAGCGCGCCGAGGCGTACCGCCAGAGTCCGGCACATCGCGAGGGGCCGGATCTCGACCTGATCGTCGAGTGGGCCGTCGGCCTGAAGAAGGCGCTCGACGTCGCGACCGGCGGCGGGCATGTCGCGCGGCGGCTGCGTGAGGCTGGGTTGGACGTGACGACGCTCGACCCGGCCGCCGGGATGCAGCCGGACGTGGTCGCTCCCGCGGAGCAGCTGCCCTTCGCCGACGGCAGCTTCGACCTCGTCGTCTCCCGGCTCGGCGCGCATCACTTCGCCGACGTTCGCGCGGCGATGCGCGAGATGGCACGAGTTGCGGCGAAGGCCGTGATCGTCGTCGACAACACGTTCGGCGGCGATGCGCTCGAGGAAGCCGAGCGGGTCCGCGACCGGTCGCACGTGCGCTGCTACACCGTCGAGCAGTGGCGTGAGTTGTTCGAAGACGTCGGCCTCGACGTCGTCGATGTTCGCTCGCTACCCCAGCGCATCGAGCTCGAGCCCTGGCTCGAGCGGGCGGGGTGCACCGGTGAGGACGCAGCGCGGGTCCGGGAGCTGGTCGCCGATCGAACCGAGGACGGCTGGGTGACGCTCGGGCGCACAGCGATCAGGGGGGTCAAGTAGTGGCAATCGTCGTCGACGAGAACACGCGGCTCGCCGTCCAGGGCCTGACCGGGCGGGAGGGGTCCTTCCACGGGCTGCGCAACCGCGCCTACGGCACGCAAGTCGTCGCCGGTGTCACGCCCGGCAAGGGCGGCCAGGACGTCGAGGGGATCCCGGTCTTCGACACGGTCGCCGAGGCGGTCACGGAAGCGGGCGCGAACACGACGATGGTCTTCGTGCCGGCGCGGTTCGCCGCGGACGCGATCTACGAGGCGGTCGATGCCGGGATCGAGACGGTCGTCTGTATCGCCGAGGGGCTGCCCGCCCACGAGATGCTGCGCGTCTACAATTACATCCGCCCGCGCGGGGTGACGATGATCGGCCCGAACTGCCCGGGCGCGCTCTCGCCGGGCAAGTCGAACGTCGGGATCATCCCGGCCGAGATCTTCAGAGAAGGCTCGATCGGGCTCGTCTCACGATCGGGCACGCTGACCTATCAGATCGGCCACGAGGTGACCGGGCTCGGGCTGGGCAACTCGACGATCGTCGGGATCGGCGGCGATCCGATCGTCGGCTCCTCGTTCATCGACGTGCTCGCCAAGTTCGAGGCCGATCCGGAGACGGAGGTCGTCGTGCTCGTGGGTGAGATCGGCGGCGACGAGGAGGAGAAGGCCGCGCGGTACATCGCGGAGGAGATGAAGAAGCCCGTCGTCGCCTACATCGCCGGGTTCAGCGCGCCGCCCGGGAAGACGATGGGCCACGCAGGGGCGATCATCACCGGCTCGTCGGGCACTGCGCAGGCGAAGAAGGAAGCGCTCGAGGCGAGCGGCGTCCGCGTCGGCACCTCGCCGACCGAGGCCGCGCAGATCGCGGCCGAGGTCGCCGGCCGGCGGTAGGCCGGGCCCTACCTCGCGTTCCGTGGGATGCCGCTCGCCCGGAGGGCCGCGTCGACCTTCGCCCGAATCTCCTCGTCAAGCGAAGCACCGCGCTCGGCCAGCTCTTCGACATCGCTGCCGGTCGTCGGCTTCGGGGCCAGCTTTTCGAGACCCGCCTCGACCATGCGAAGAATGCTCTCCTCGACCCGCTTCTCGATCCTTCTTCCGATGTCCTCTTCGCGGGCCTCCACGGCGGCCGGAGGCTCCGGCGCTTGCGCCGGTCGGGGGGCGGTCACGCCTTCGATCTCGAGCTCGTAGACCCGCTCGGGCTCGTCCAGTCCCTTCAGGTGCCGCTCGCCGAGCGGAAACACCGAGACGCCCTCGGGCAGGCTCGAGCCGACCAGCGCTCGGGTCGTCTCCGATAACAGGACGTGCCCGCCCGTGCCGGCCATGCAGATGCGAGCCGCCCGCACGACGTCGATGCCGAGATACCCCTCGTCCCCCACGGAGGGCTCACCGGTGTGGAGGCCGATTCGGACGCGCACCTGGAGGCCGTCCTCCCAGTCGTGCCTCGCATGCTCGCGCTGCACCTGCACCGCTCCCGCGACCGCGTCCCGAGCGCGCGGGAAGGCGAAGAAGAACGCGTCACCCTGTGAGTCGATCTCGGTCCCGTTCGCGGCTGCCAGCGTGTCTCGGACGAGCCGGCGATGCTCGCCCAGCACCTCGCGGTACCGGTCGCCGAGCTGCTTGAGCAGCTCGGTCGAGTCCTCGATGTCCGTGAAGACGAACGTGACCGTCCCGGCCGGCAGCGTGGGCATGCCCGGCATCGTACGTTGGCTCGAGACGCTCGGAATGCGTCTCTTGGCACCGAATCGGCACAGAGGCTCGCGCTCTTTCCAGATAGCCTCGCCGGTAGGGGAAAGGGGCTGGCACCCCCGCCCTAGGGTGGGGGTCGGAAAACGCCTAGCCTGCGATCTCCTCGAACTCCCGCACCTCTTCGCGCGCCTTCGATCGGTGCAGGTCGGCGTCTGGGCGCTGCTCGTAGCGCTCGTCGAGGTACGCGAGGATGTCCTCGTCGCCGACTACGACGTGACCGTCGTCGACGAGGGCGGGAATCTCGTCGTTTCCCACCTCGGTGCGCATCCACTCGCGCTCGGCCGGCTCGGCCGGAACCTGGCGCGCGACGAAGTCGAGCCCGAGCTCCGTCAGCCGCTGCCGCACGCGATGCGAGTGCGGGCACCACTCTGCCTGATAGAGATCCATGCCCATCGCTTACCCTGCGACGGGAGTGTCGAACCAGGACGCCCGAAGCCGGGGATGCAGGTGAGGGGCCACTAGACTGCCGGGCGTGCAGACGATCGCGTTCACGCGGGGCGTCCCGGCGCCCGAGTGCCTGCCCGTGGCGGAGCTTGCCGACTGCGCCCGCGCGGCCGTGGAGCGCGACGGGGCAGCCGTCCTCAACTACGGCCCGGTTGCCGGCTACGGTCCGTTGCGCGAATGGGTCGCCGAGCGCCACGGCGTCACGCCGGACCAGGTGTTCGTCACGAACGGCTCCCTCCAGGGTCTCTCGCTGATCGCCGCGCTCCTCGTCGATTCAGGCTCGCAGGTGCTCGTCGAGGGACCGACCTACGACCGCGCGTTGCACATCATCGCCCGCCACGACGGCGAGCCTGTGCCGCTGCCGATGGACGAGGAGGGACTCGACCCGGATGCGCTCCAGCTCCCGGCGGCGTTCCTCTACACGATCCCGACCTTCCAGAACCCGAGCGGTCGCACGCTGTCCCTGGAGCGGCGCCGCCGCCTCGCCGAGCTCGCCGCCGAGGGGAAGTTGCTCGTCGTGGAGGACGATCCGTACGCGCTCGTGCGTTACGAGGGCGAGCCGCTGCCGAGCATCTGGGAGCTCGCCGGCGGCGAGAGCGTCGTCTACTCGTTCTCGTTCTCGAAGATCGCCGCGCCCGGTCTACGGGTCGGCTACCTCGTCGCCCCGGCCGAGCTGATCCCACGGCTCGAGGCGCTCGCCGTCCAGACCTACCTGACTCCGGCTCTACTCGCGCAGGCGACCGCCTTCGAGTTCGTCTCTCGGGGCCTGCTCGAGCCGAACGTCGAGCGCGTCGTCGGGCTGCTGCGCGAGCGGCGCGACGCGATGCGCGACGCGCTCGCGGCCGAGCTGGCAGAGGGGGCGAGCTGGAGCCGGCCGGAGGGCGGCTACTTCACCTGGCTCGACTTCCCGGCGGGTACTGAGGCAGCCGATGTGCTCGCCCGCGGCGAGGACTACGGCGTCACCTTCGTCGCGGGCCGGGACTTCTTCCCGCCCCGGCGCGGCGGCGAGGGCTCCGCGCGGCTTGCCTTCAGCTACGTCTCGCCGGCGGAGATCTCAACGGGCGTTGCGCGCCTTGCCGCTCTCCTTCGCGAGCTTCGCTCGTCGCCGGTGGCGGTATAGCTGCGAGAGCAGCACGCCGCTGACGAGCCCGATTGCGAGCAGGAGCAGGATCGTCCAGATCACGCGCACGTTCGCGTCCGTGAAGACGAAGTCGATCTTGATCTGCCGCGTGTTCTTGGCCACGAACGCGATCGCCCAGGCGATCACGATCAGAAGCAGCGCGAGCTTCGCGTAGAGCCACGGCTGCCACGTCGACGCCCGGTCCTCCTCGTGGGCCGGCGAGAGCTCGCGCTCCGGTACAGGCGGCGACGGTGGGGCGGGGGGCTCCTCGACTGTCGCAGCGACCGGCGGCTCTTCGGGGCTCCCCGGCGGCTGCGGCGTGCTCATCGCACGATCCTACGCCGCGGCTGGCTCGCGTGCGAAGGCGGAGAGCGGCCGTGGGACGAGCTGCGGATGGCGCGGCGGCTCGAGGATGCCGTGCTCGGCGCGCCGAAACGTCGGGCAGGGCTTCTCGAATAGCAGTGCGCAGAGCCCGGCCTTGTGGAAGTAGCAGTCCTGGCAGGTCACCTCAGTGCGCTTGCCCAAAAATCCCCCTTGGTCCTCCCGGAGTGACGAGAAGAAGTGCAACGATGATAGGCCGATGCCGCCGTGGTGCAAGAGGGCGCGGACACGAAAAGCATGCTCTTTGCGGCCGAATCAAAACCGGCGAAATGCAGCGGTTTTAGGGCTTCCTGGGCAGCGTTGCCAGTGCGTGCAACGCCTGTCGAAAACTCTCCACAGGGATCACCCGGACCCCATCCGCGTACTTGCGGGCCTCTTGCGCGTTTTCCCCAGCAGGCACAAGGAAGACGTCCACGTCCGCCTGCCGGGCTCCGAAGATCTTCTGCTTCACGCCTCCGATCGGGCTAACCGAGCCGTCGAGGTTGATCTCTCCCGTCGCGGCGACGCGGTGGCCGTGGGTGATGTCGCCGTCGAGCTCCCGGACGACGTCGAGGGCGAACGCGAGGCCGGCCGACGGTCCGCCGATCGAGCCGGCGTCGATCTTCACAGGGAACGGCAGCTTTACCTGCGCGGCCTGCTCGACGAGCACGCCGATGACGGGGCGGCCGCCCCGATCAGGGTCGGCGACGGTCCGTACGCGGAACTCCCGCAGGCCTTGCGGCGAACGCGTCGACAGCCGCACGATCTCTCCGGGACGATGCCGAGAGATCAGCGGGCGAAGATCGCTGTTCTTCAGCACCGGGTGGCCGTCGACCGCAACGATGACGTCCGTGGGCTCGAGGCCGGCCTTCTCGGCAGGTGAGCCCGCCAGCACGTCGGTGATCAGCGCCCCCCTCGGTCGCTCGACGACGTGGTACCCGAGGTACTTCAGCGCGACCGCGGCGGCGAGGTCCTGCGAGCGGCTCATCTCCCGCAGGTCCTCCTTCTGGCGCTGCGCGTCACTGACCCCAGGCGGGTTGACCTGTTCCTCCGGAACGAGCGTCGCGTCGTGGTGAACCCAGGGGAAGACCTTCTCGAAGAGCTTCGCGCGCCGGATGGCGATTGCGTCGAAGTAGATCTGTCCGCGCCCGGTCGGGTCCTTGCCGCCGGGGACCTGGACGAGCGGCGCGACCGGTCGCGCCTTGTCCGGCAGGAGCAGGAACTCGCCCGAGGGCCACAGCCAGAGAACGGCGACCGCGGCGAGGAGCAGGACGGCGCCGACACCGAGCAGCCGAATGGGGGAGAGGCGACGGATCAGAGCAGGTTGCGGGTGAGGCCGCCGTCGACCGGGATCACCGCGCCGGTGACGTACCCCGCACGGTCGGAGGCGAGGAAGCAGGCGACTGCTGCGATCTCGGCAGGCTCGCCGAGGCGGCCGAGCGGTACCGCGGCCGGATCCCCGCCGCCGAGCGAGCGCAGCCGCTTGGTGTCGATCTGGCCGGGTGCGATCGTGTTGACGGTGATGCCCTTCGGTGCGACCTCGCGGGCGAGCGTCTTCATCCAGCCGACGACGCCCGGCCGGAGCGCGTTCGAGAGCGCGAGGTTGTCGATCGGAGCACGCACCGAGCTCGACTCGATGTTGACGATCCGGCCGCGACCGCTCGCCTCGAGGTGCGGCAGGCAGAGGTTCGTCAGGCGGACTGCAGAGAGCAGCAGGAGCTCGACCGCTCCCTCGATTGCCTGGGCGTCGGCGCCGGCCGCGGGGCCGGGGGGCGGGCCGCCGCCGTTGTTGACGAGGATGTCGATTCCGCCGAACGCGCCGACGGTCTGGTCGACGACTTTGGCCAGGTCCTTGGGGACGGTCAGGTCGCCGCGCACGGCGAGCCCGCCGATCCGGCCGGCCTCGCGCTCGAGCACGTCGCGTCGCCGCGCGAACATCGCCACGTTCGCTCCTTCGGCCGCGAGCACCTCGGCGGTCGCGAGGCCCATCCCCGACGAGGCGCCGCAGACAATTGCCGTCCTACCGCGGAGGCCGAGGTCCATCTACTTGCGCTTCAGGACGCCGACGACCTCGCGTACCGCACCGGCGGACTCGCGGAACATCTTCTTCTCGGCGTCGGTGAGCTTGAGACGGACGATCTCCTCGACGCCGCCGGCGCCGAGCTTCACCGGCACGCCCATGTAGAGGCCCCTGACGCCGTACTCGCCCTCGAGGTAGGCGGTGCAGGGGAGTACCCGCTTCTCGTCGAGCATGATTGCGTCGACCATCTGCGCCGCCGCTGCGGCCGGCGCGTACCAGGCCGAGGTGCCGAGCAGGTCGACGATCTCGCCGCCGCCTTTGCGCGTCCGCTCGACCATCTTGTTGCTCCGCGCGCGGGTGACGAGCTGCTCGAGCGGCACGCCGCCGACGGTCGTCGCCGAGACGACCGGCACCATCTGGTCGCCGTGGCCGCCGAGCACCACCGCGGTCACGTCCTTCACCGAGCACCCCGTCTCCCAGGCGATGAATGCGGAGAAGCGGGCGGTGTCGAGGATTCCTGCCATACCGACCACGCGGTTCTTCTTGAAGCGAGAGGTCGTTTTGGCGACGTGGCACATCGCATCGAGCGGGTTCGAGACGACGACGAGGATCGCGTCGGGCGAGCGCTTCACGACTTCCCGTGTCACCGAGGCGACGATCGCCTGGTTCGTCGTCACCAGGTCGTCGCGGCTCATCCCGGGCGAGCGAGGCTTGCCGGCGGTGATCACGACGACGTCCGAGCCCTCGGTCTCGTCGTAGCCGTTCGTGCCGACGATGTTCGGCTCGAAGCCGAGCACCGAGCCCGCCTGGTTCATGTCGAGCGCTTTTCCTTGCGGGAGCTGCGGGATGATGTCGACGAGGCAAACATCTGCGTAGTCGCGGCGCGCCAGCTCGAGGGCGCAGGTGGCGCCGACGTTCCCGGCGCCGACGACCGTGACCTTCCGTCTTCCGGGCGCGGCCTTGAACTCGTATCGGCCTCGTCGCAGCTCCGGCATCAGACTCTCACTCCGAGCTTCTCGATGATCGCATCCGCGACCTCGCTCGTCCCGACCGCCGTCGGGTCGTCACGAGTCGGCTTCATGTCGTAGGTGAGGCTTCGGCCCTCGCGGATCACCTCCGCGATTGCCGCCTCCAGCCGCTCCGCCGCCTCGGTCTCGTCGAGGTGACGGAGCATCAGCATCGCCGAGAGCAGCTGCGCCATCGGGTTCACCTTGTTCTGCCCCTTGTACTTGGGGGCCGAGCCGTGCGTCGGCTCGAACACCACCGCCTCCTCGCCGTAGTTCGCGCCGGGCGCCATGCCGAGGCCGCCGATCATCCCGGCGCAGAGGTCGGAGAGCACGTCGCCGTAGAGGTTCGGAAGCACGAGCACGTCGTACTCCTCCGGCCGCTGGACGAGCTGCATGCACATGTTGTCCACGATCCGGTCGTCGAACTCGACGTCGGGGTTCTCCTCGGCGACCTCGCGCGCGACGCGCAGCCAGAGCCCGTCCGAGAACTTCATGATGTTCGCCTTGTGCACGGCCGTGAGCTTGCGTCGGCCGTTGCGGCGCGCGTAGTCGAAGGCGAATGCGAAGATGCGGCGCGTGCCGGTAACGGAGATCGGCTTGATCGAGATCCCGGCGTCGCGCCAGCGGAGCTTGCCGCCCTTCGACTCGATCCAGGCGATCAGCTCCTGCGCGTCCGGCGTCCCCTCCTCGTACTCGATCCCGGCGTAGAGGTCCTCCGTGTTCTCGCGGACGATGATCAGGTCGACATCGTCGAAGCGGGAGCGGACGCCCTCGTACGACTTGCAAGGGCGGACCTGCGCGTACAGGTCGAGGCTCTTCCGCAGGCCGACGTTGACCGAGCGGAAGCCGCCGCCGACCGGCGTCGTGATCGGCCCCTTGAGCGCCACGCCGTTCGCGCGGATCGAGTCGAGCACCTGCTCGGGGAGCGGATTGCCGCCGTGCTCCTCCATCACGTCGGTACCCGCGTGCTGGAGGTCCCAGTCGAATTCCACGCCCGTCGCCTCGAGGACGCGGCGGGTCGCCTCGGTCAGCTCCGGGCCCGTTCCGTCGCCGGGAATGAGAGTGACTCTGTGCGCCACGACGCCTGACTCTACCGGCGTGTCAGCCACGCGGTCCGGGTAGATTCCAACCCGATGACCGACTTCAAGCCGGGTCTCGAGGGCGTCGTCGCCGTCGAGACGGAGATCGCCGAGCCCGACAAGGAGGGTGGCGTCCTCCGCTATCGCGGCGTCGACATCACAGAGCTCGTCGGCCACGTTCCGTACGAGCGGGTCTGGGGGCTCCTCGTCGACAACGACCTGAACTCGGTGATGCCGCCGCCGGAGCCGTACGAGCCGGTCGGGTTGACGGGCAAGGCGCCCGCCGACCTCCAGGCCGAGACCGCGCGTCTCGCCGGTGTCTGGAAGCTCGGCAAGCTGAACGAGATCTCCGACGAGCAGGCGCGCGAGGACCTTGGGCGGCTATCCGGCCAGATGATGGCGATCGTCGCCCGCTCCGCGCGACTCGCGGACGGTTACACCGACCCCGTGCCGGAGGAGGTCGTCGCGCGCGGCGAGACCGCGGCCGAGAAGTTCCTCCTTCGCTGGCGCGGCGAAGCCGACCCGCGGCAGGTGAAGGCGATCGACACGTACTGGATCTGCACGGCCGAGCACGGGCTGAACGCGTCGACGTTCACGGCCCGTGTCGTCGCCTCGACGGGGGCGGACTGCGGCGCGGCGCTGTCGGCGGCGGTCGGCGCCCTCTCGGGGCCGCTGCACGGCGGCGCGCCGGCATACGTGAAGCCGATGCTCGAAGAGGTGGCGGCGATGGGCGATCCGGAGAAGTGGGTGCGGGAGACGCTCGACGCCGGGAGGCGCATCATGGGCTTCGGCCACCGGATCTACCGTGCGGAGGACCCGCGCTCGCGGATCCTCAAGGAGACGGCGCGCGAGCTCGGGTCGCCGCAGATCGAGGTCGCCGAGCAGCTCGAGGAGGTCGCCCTCGCCGAGCTCGAGCGGCGCCACCCCGAGCGGCCGCTGAAGACGAACGTCGAGTACTACTCGGCGATCGTGCTCGACATCGCCGAGATCCCGCCGCCGCTCGCGCCCGCGATGTTCGCGTGCTCTCGGGTCGCCGGCTGGTCGGCGCACATCCTCGAGCAGAAGCGCACCGGGAAGCTCTTCCGCCCGAATGCACGGTACGTCGGGCCGGCCCCGCGCTCCCTCGAGCTCGCTTGACGCTCGCGGAGGCCGCCGCGCAGGCGGACGCGCTTGCCGAGGAGGGCAAGGAGCGCGAGCTCGCCGACCTCCGCCGCCGGTGGGAGGACGAGGTCGAGGCCGGCGCGCGCAGCGCCGACTACCGCGAGCGCGCCGTCGCCTACCGCGCCGTCGGCCAGTTTCGCTTCCGGCAGAAGATCGAGCTGCTCGGCCGCGGCTTCGACGACGAGAGCCCGGCCTGCCGCGGCTCGGCGCTGATCTCGCTGGAGCGGCTCTCCCGGGACGCGCCCGGCGCGGTCAACTCGCTGCGTTCCGTGTTGCACAGGCTCGCGACCGCTGACGACAACCAGGCCGTGCGGCGGCTCGCGATCATCTGCCTTCGGAACGGCTCCGCCCACCGGGACACGATCGCCCTGCTGGAAGGCCTCGGCGGCGACGACCGGCTCGAGCGTGACCTACGGGAAACGGCGACGAAGGTCGCGGCCGGACTGAAAAGGAAGGGGCGTTAGAAGCAGCCGCAGGTGCTCGCGTCGCGCCCGCAAGACGGGCAGACGCGGTTGTTCCGACGCCGGTCGAGCAGGTGCTTGAAGACACCCGACTCGATCATCAGCCAGCCGGCAACCGTCGTCAGCGCCATCAGGACAACCAGCTGCGGTTCGAGGGGCACGTCAATCTTGTTGCACCGGACTCCGCTTCGAAACATTCGCCCTCCGGGCGTGCGGGTGCGCCTGAAAGTAGGACTCGCGTCGGCGTCGGTCGGTGACGTGAAGGTACACCTCGGTAGTCGCGAGGTCGGCATGGCCGAGCATCTCCTGAACGCTGCGCAGGTCGGCGCCGCCCTCCAGCAGGTGGGTCGCGAAAGAGTGGCGGAGCAGGTGCGGATGTACTCGATCCGGCTCCAGTCCGGCAGCCTCGGCGATCCGGCGCAGGATCAGGAATGCCCCGGCGCGGGTGAGCGGCCCGCCCTGGGCATTGAGGAAGAGCTCTGGGCGGTGGCGGCGGTCGAGGTACGGCCGCCCGCGCGAGAGGTAGCGGCGGAGAGCGTCGGCGGCGGAGCGTCCGATCGGGACGATCCGCTCCTTGTTTCCCTTGCCGACGCAGCGGACGATCCGCTCGTCGAGGTCGACGGCGGCCCGATCGAGCCCGACCGCCTCGCTGACCCGCAGACCGGCGCCGTACAGGAGCTCGACGAGAGCGGAGTCCCGGAGCGCGCGCGGAGTCGTGCCGGCGGCGGCCTCGATCAGCCGCTCCGCCTCGCGCGACGAAAGCGTACGGGGAAGCTTGCGGCGGCGGCGCGGCGGCTGGACCTCTGCGGCGGGGTTGTCCGTGCGCGCTCCGAGCAGGACCTGGTGGGCGAAGAAGGCACGCGCCGCCGAGATCCGCCGCGCGATCGTCGTCGGAGCGAGGCCCTGCGCCCGAAGCTCCGCAAGGTAGGTCTGGATGTCGTCGCTCGTCGCCTCGGCGACCGGTTTTCCGAGGCGAGCCTCGAGGTGGAGCAGGTCCCGACGGTAGGCCTCGACGGTCCGCGGCGCGCGCCGCGCTGCGAGCAGCGCGAAGAAGCCGTCGAGCTCAGCGTGCATGCGCCGCTGTTCGCGGCGCGGCGCGGATCGCCTGCCTGCGCCAGGCGAGTGCGGCGGCGAGCAGAACGGCTGCCTGCGCCGCGACGAGGCCGCCGATGACGAGCGCAGTGTCACTCCAGAACGCGTCCGGGAACAGTCGCCGCAGCGTCTCCGTGTCTGCGAATCGCCAGCTGTCGCCGGAGAAGAAGAACCGGTGGAAGCCGCCGAGGAAGCTGACCGGCGCGACCGCGACGTAGACGCCGACGAACGCGGCGATCGCGAGCGTCCAGGCGGCTCCGGCGGCAACGCCGTCGCGGGCGAGGCGTCGCGTCCGCGGGACGAGCAGAAGCGCGGCGAGCGCGGCCAGCCCGACGGCGTGGATTGCGTACAGGCCGAAGAGGTAGCTACGGACGCTGTGTAGGTGGCGCCGTTCCCTGGGGTCGAAGGCGGTGCCCCCGCCCGGAAGCCGTGCGTCACGCAGCCTCCGGTCGCCGCCTCCGAAGGGAACGATCGAGTCGAGCGCCGTGTCGGCGAGGCGCCGGCGGTCGGCGGCGGCCATGCCGAAGGGGTCAGGCCCGGTCCGGTCGAGCTCGACGCCGACGAACCACGGATGCGCGACTATGTGCACCGCGTTCCCGATCAGGATCAGCGGTAGGAATGCCGTGACGACGGCTACGGCGACGCTACGTCCGCGGATGCGCCCGATCGTACGTGGCCGGTCCGGCCGCACGGGACGGTTTTCCACACCCAGTGCCTGGCACTGAACGTGTGACGATTTCGTGCCGAGCTCTCCACAACCGGTGCCTGGCACTCGAGGTGTGACGATTCTGTGACGCTTCGTCCACAGCTGCCCGCCGTCAGGAGCGGGGGTGGGCGCGGTCGTAGACACGGCGCAGCCGGCGGGCGTCGACGTGGCTGTAGACCTGGGTCGTCGACAGCGAGCTGTGGCCGAGGAGCTCCTGGATCACGCGCAGGTCTGCGCCGCCCTCGAGCAGGTGCGTCGCGAAGGCGTGGCGGAGGCGGTGCGGGTTGGGGACGAGCCGCCGCAGCGCACTCGTGTCGAGACGGCGGCCGCGCGCCGAGAGGAAGAGGGCGTTCTCCGCACCACGCGCGAGCTGCGGCCGGCCCTCGCGCAAGTACACGGAAAGCCTGTACGCCGCTTCCTCGCCGAGCGGCACCGCGCGCTCCTTCCCGCCCTTGCCGCGGACGTGCACGAGCTCCTGCTCGAAGTCGACGTCCTGCAGGTCGAGTCCGACCGCCTCCGCGCTCCTCAGCCCGGCCGAGTAAACGAGCTCGACGAGCGCGCGGTTGCGCAGGCCGAGCGCCCCGTCGCCCCTCAGCCGCTCCAGCAGCCCGTCGACCTCGGCGACCTTCGGGGCCGACGGCAGCCGGCGCGGGCGCCTCGGAGCGAGCGTCGTGTCCGGGACGCGCGCCGGCCCGAGCGCAAACGCGAGCAGCGACCGGATCGCCGAGAGCTTGCGGGCGACGCTCGACGGCGCGAGCTTCGGGCGCCGGCGCCCGAGCTCGGCCGCGTACTCGCTCAGTACCCGCAGGTCGACGTCGGCGAGCGCGAGCCGCCGCGTGCCGAGCCACGCCGCGAACTGCTCCAGGTCGATCCGGTAGGCGCGCCGCGTCGCGTCGGAGAGCGACGGGGTCGCGAGGAAGCGCTCGACCTCGTCCACGGGAACGAAGTTCGCTGCCCGCGGCCCGACACCTACGGACCGGTGTTCGCCGCGTGGTAGGGATCGAACGGCGTCCCCGGACACGCGCCCCACAGGCCTCGGTGCGCGGCCCGGGCCGCGAGCGCAGCGCTGAGCAACTGCCATGCGTACCGGCCCCGGTCGTGGTCGTAAAACCACACCGTCGCGGCGCCCTGACGGACGAGCTCCAGGTTGAGGTTCAGCGGCCCGCGGAAGAGGTAGCGCAGCAGCCGCCCGTACCGGTCGACCTGATCGAGCCGCGGATCCGCTTCCACCCGCACGGTCGTCCCCGGCGGCGCGAGCCGGCGCAGCACTGTCCGAGCGGCCGCTCCATAGCACTCGCGCTCCTGTGCCTCGGGCGCGTCGATCTGGACGAGGCGCACATGCTCGCCGTTTGCGAGCACGACGGTGTCGCCGTCGATGACGTACTGGATCCGCGCGAATTGGACGAGAGCATCGGGGACTGGCTTTCCCCTGTCCGCGGTCCCGTTTCCGCCGGCCGCAGACGCGACGAGCAACGCGAGCAGCGCCAACCCGAGCCGCATCTTTCCAGCGTAGTAGGCTGCCCGGCGCCTGATGAGGCTCGAGCACCTCTTCGACCTCGATTTGCGCTACGAGGGGGAGTACGTGGTCGTCCGGCCCTACGGAGGCCTGGACGGGATCGGCTTCGCCGCCGGCACCGGCAGGGCAACCGGCCCGAGAGTCGAGGGCAGCGTTCGCTTCTCCAACAATCCGCGCCTACGCGGCGACGGCGTGCTGCTGCCGGCGCTCGGCGGCGCGATCGCAACCGACGACGGCGCCCGCCTGGTCTTCAGCGCGACCGGTCTCGGGAAGAAGGAAGAGGGCGGCCGCCGATTCCGCGCCGCGCTCGCGATGACCCTCGAGTCCGACGACGAGCGCTACGCCTGGGTGAACGACTCGCTGTGCGTGGCCGACGCTCTGGTCGCCGGCCGCCATGTGACGATGCGTGTCCACCGCCTGCTCGACGGCGACTGACCCATTGCCGGCGCCGGGGCAGGAACCGTGTCCAGGCTCGGGTACGTAGGATTCAGCCCGGGTCGTCTCCGGGTAGGACGCCCAGAAGGAGGGCAACCCATAGCGATCACGACCGAGACCCCGCTTGCCCGTCACGGGCTGAACCCCGACGGTCGCATCTTCTGGCAGCCGACGACTGCGCTGCTCTACGCGCACGCACTTGCGCGCGGCGAGGGGAAGCTTGCGGAAGGGGGCCCGCTCGTGGTCGACACCGGCCGCTTCACGGGTCGGTCGCCGAAAGACAAGTTCGTCGTGCGCGAGCCGGGCTCCGAGGACCGGATCTGGTGGGGCAAGGTCAACCATCCGCTCGAGGAGGACAGCTTCGACGGGCTGCGTGCGAAGGTCATCGCCCATCTCGAGGGCCAGGACCTCTACGTCGTCGATGCCTTTGCCGGCGCCGATCCGGCCCATCGGATCGGCGTGCGCGTGATCACCGACCGGCCGTACCACGCCCTGTTCGCGAAGACGATGTTCATCGAGCCGACAGAGGACGAGCTCGACGACTTCGAGCCGAGGGCCCTCGTACTGCACGCACCCGAGGTCGAGGCCGATCCGGCGGAGGACGGCACGCGCACAGAGGTCTTCGTCGCGCTCCATCCGAGCCGCGGCGAGGTGCTGATCGGCGGCACGTTCTACGGCGGCGAGATCAAGAAGTCGATCTTCACCGTGATGAACGACCGGCTCCCGCTCGAGGGCGTCCTCCCGATGCACTGCTCGGCGAACGTCGACGACCACGGCCGCGTCGCGATCTTCTTCGGCCTCTCCGGCACCGGCAAGACGACGATCTCGGCCGACCCGTCCCGGTCGCTGATCGGCGACGACGAGCACGGCTGGGGCGACAGCGGCGTCTTCAACATCGAGGGCGGCTGCTACGCGAAGGTGATCCGCCTCTCCGCCGAAGCCGAGCCGGAGATCTACAAGACCACGCATACCTTCGGGACGATCCTCGAGAACGTCATCGTCGACGAGAACGGGATCCTCGACCTCGACGACGACTCGAAGACAGAGAACACCCGCGCCGCCTACAAGCTCGAGCAGATCGGCAACGCCCTGCCGACCAAGCAGGCCGGCCACCCGAGCGCGGTCGTGATGCTCACCGCCGACGCCTTCGGCATCCTCCCGCCGATCGCCCGGCTGACGCGCGACCAGGCGATGTTCTATTTCCTCTCCGGCTACACGGCGAAGGTCGCCGGGACGGAGATCGGCGTCACCGAGCCGCAGGCGACTTTCTCGACCTGCTTCGGCTCGCCGTTCCTTCCGCAGGAGCCCGCCGTCTACGCCCGGATGCTCGGCGAGAAGCTCGACGCGCACCCGCATGCGATGGCCTGGCTCGTCAACACGGGCTGGACGGGCGGCGCGTTCGGCGAGGGACACCGGATGCCGATTGCAGCCACCCGGGGTCTCCTCCGTGCCGCCCTCGAGGAAGGACTCCGCAGCGCCGAGTACCGAATCGATCCCGTGTTCGGCTTCGAGGTCCCGGTCTCGGTTCCGGGCATGGACGACACGCTGCTCGACCCGCGCTCGACCTGGCAGGATCCGGACGCCTACGACCGCAAGGCCCGCAGGCTCGCACGGATGTTCCGCGACAACTTCGAGCAGTTCGCGGAGTCGGCGGGCCCCGAGGTCACGGCCGCAGGCCCGCACGTTTAGATACCGTCCGAAGACGTGGACGCCAAGCACGATGTGCTCGTCGTTGGTGCCGGCTGCGCGGGCATGCGCGCCGCGATCGAGGCATTCGACATCGGCGCCGACGTCGCGGTCGTGTCGAAGATCCACCCCGTCCGCAGCCACTCCGGCGCCGCGGAGGGCGGCATCAACGCGGCGCTCGGGAACGCCTCGGAGGACAGTCCGGAGGCGCACTCGTTCGACACGGTCAAGGGCTCCGACTACCTCGGCGACCAGGACGCGATCGAGATCCTCTGCAACGAGGCGCCCGATGACGTCTATCAGCTCGAGAACTGGGGCGCCGTTTTCTCGCGCACCGAGGACGGCCGGATCGCACAGCGCCCGTTCGGCGCCGCCGGGGAGCCGCGAACCGCGTACGCCGCGGACATCACCGGCCACGTCCTGATCCAGGTGCTCTACGAGCAGATGATGAAGCGGGACGTCAGCGTCTACGACGAGTACTTCGCCTGGAAGCTCGTCCTCGACGAGGGCCGCTGCCAGGGGGTGATCTGCTGGGACCTGCTGAACGGCGGACTGAAGACGATCGGCGCGAAGACGGTGATCCTCTGCACGGGCGGAGCCGGGCGGCTCTACGTCGGGACGACGAATGCCTACTCCTGCACCGGCGACGGCATGGCGCTCGCACTGCGCGTGGGCGTGCCGCTGAAGGACATGGAGATGATGCAATTCCATCCGACGACGCTCGCGCCGTCGGGGGTGCTGATCACCGAGGGCTGCCGCGGCGAGGGCGCGTACCTGCTCAACTCGGAGGGCGAGCGGTTCCTGACGCGCTACGCGCCGAACGCGATGGAGCTCGCCTCCCGTGACGTCATCTCCCGTGCGGAGCAGACCGAGATCGACGAGGGACGCGGCGTCGACGGAAACGTGCTGCTCGATCTCCGCCACCTCGGAGCGGAGAAGATCATCGAGCGGCTGCACGGGACCCGCGAGCTGGCGATGACCTTCGTCGGCGTCGACCCGATCCACGACCCGATTCCCGTCCGGCCGGGTTCCCATTACCACATGGGCGGCGTCGACACGGATCTCTGGGGCGCGACCGAGCTCGAGGGGCTCTACGCGGCCGGCGAATGCGCCTGCGTCTCGGTCCACGGCGCGAACCGCCTCGGCGGCAACGCGCTGATGGAGACGATCACCTACGGCAAGCGCGCCGGTCGCCATGCGGCGGAGTGGGCACTCGCGCACACGACCGTGACGGTGCCGGAGAGCACTGTCTCCGACGCGGAGCGCGAGCTGCGCGGACTGCTCGACCGCACCGACGGCGAGCGCCCGTGGCGGATCCGCGACGAGCTCGGACAGACGATGCACGAGAACTTCGGCGTCTTCCGTCGCGAGGAGCAGATGCTCCGCCAGCAGGAGATCGTCGCCGGGCTCCGCGAGCGCTACGAGAACGTCGTCGTCGAGGACAAGGGCAACGTCTTCAACA
>JBKOVL010000001.1:0-9621 GCA_046723895.1 Actinomycetota bacterium
GGCCTGGATCCGCGCCGCGGCGAGCGCACTCGAGAGCTCGGACGCGAGCTGCGCGTTGTCGGCGCGCAGCCGGGCCCGGTCGCGGCCGAGGTGGTCGAGCCGGATGTTCAGCCGCAGCACGACGACGTTCATGAAGACGACGCCGGCGAGCAGGGCGCCGATCAGCGCGATCCAGACGATGCCGCGCGCGACGCGCGGGTGGCCGGCCCGCGGGCGGGGGCGCGCGACTGCCTCGGTGGGCGCCGCGACGGGCGCCTGCGGCGCGACTGCCGCCACTACTTCGCCTTCTCGGCGACCCGCAGCCGAGCGGATGCGGCCCGTGGGTTGAGCGCCGTCTCGCGGGCGCTCGGCCGCACGGGCCGCGGGGTCAGGATGCGCAGGACGGGCTGCCGGCCGCAGACGCAGATCGGAAACTCGGGCGGGCACGTGCACCCTCGCGCTTCCCCCCGGAAGAACTGCTTGACGATCCGGTCCTCGAGCGAGTGGAAGCTGATCACGGCGATGCGTGCGCCCGGCCGTAGCATCTCGACCGCGGCCGGCAGGACGGCCTCGAGCGCATCCAGCTCCTCGTTGACGGCGATCCGCAGCGCCTGGAACACGCGCTTTGCGGGATGCCCGTCGCCGAAGCGGGCCGGGGCTGGAATCGCCGCCTTGATCGTGTCCACGAGCTCGCCCGTCCGCTCGAACGGATGCTGCCGGCGCCGGCGCACGATCGCCCGCGCGATCTGTCGAGCGAAGCGCTCCTCGCCGTAGCGGCGGAAGATCTGCTCCAGCTCCCGCTCGCTCTCCTCGTTGACGAGCTCACGTGCGGAGTAGTCGGCGGAGGGATCCATGCGCATGTCGAGCGGAGCGTCGGAGGCATAGGAGAAACCGCGCTCGGGACGGTCGAGCTGCATGCTCGACACGCCGAGATCGAGCAGGATCGCGTCGGCACGGACCCCGTTCTCGGCGAGCTGGTTGAGGATGACCGAGAAGTCGCCGCGCAGGAACCGTGTCTGGACGCCGGCGGTCCGCCGGAAGCGCTCGAAGTACGGCCGGGCGGAGGGATCGCGGTCGATCGCGATCACCTTCCCCTTGCCTTTCAGGTCACGCGCGAGCAGCGAGGCGTGGCCACCGGCGCCGAAGGTGCCGTCCACCAGCGTGTCGCCGGGCTCGAGCGCGAGCAGCTCGCGCACTTCGTCCGCGAGAACAGGGACGTGGTCAGTCGTGTTGGGCTGCAAGACGTTCGGCAACATGCTCTGCACTTCCCATGACCTCCTTCAACTGGGCGCGCCAGGCGGCGCGGTCCCAGATCTCGAGCCGGTCGCGCAGCCCCACGACGACCACCTCGCGGCCGAGCCCGGCGTGCTCGATCAGGGCGGGCGGAAGCATCACGCGACCCTGCTTGTCGGGCGTCGCCTCGACGGCGCCCGTGTAGTAGAAGCGCTCGAGCACGCGGCTCTCGCGGCTGAGCGGATTGAGGCCGGCCAGGCGCGACTCGACCAGCCGGAGCCAGTCGTCCGCGGGGTACGCCTCCACGCAGGTGTCGAGGCCGCGCGTGAGCACGACCCCCCCTGCCAGGGCTTGCCGGAACCGCGCCGGCAGCGTGAGACGGCTCTTGTCGTCGATCGTGTGGTCGTATTCGCCGAGGAGCATCGTTCCACGCCGCTCCACTTTACCCCACAACCACCCACAGCACAACCCCTGTCTCCCACGCGCGCATGGCCTGCTTCATGATCAGCTGCGGCTTCCCGGGGCACTCCCGCCGGCGCTCGGAGACGCCGCGATCGCCGACGCCTGGCCCGACGCCGCGAACGACCTCACACCCCACTCCTGCCACGCGTTTCCGTCGATGATGGAAGCTGTGATCATCCCGCCGTTCGAGCGTTTCTACGCGCAGCACCGGGACGAGGTCTTCGGGGTCCTCGTCAAGCGGGTCGGCCGCCAGCGGGCGGAGGACGCATTCCAGGAGACGTTCCTCCGCGCGCTGCGCGCGTATGCGTCTCTCCGCCACGGCGACCACCTGCGGGCCTGGGTGCTGACGATCGCGCGCAACGTCGCCGTCGACACCTATCGCCGCGAGCCGCCGACAGTCGAGCTCGAGGAGCTCGTCGAGTTTCCGCGCCGGCCCGCCTACGCCGAGCTCGAGCACATGACCGACGGGCTGCCGCCGACCGAGCGCGCCGCCGTCGTCCTCCGCTACGCCTACGACCTACCCTACGCCGCGATCGCCGCCGCGCTCGGCTCGTCCGAAGAAGCTGCCCGACAGGCAGCTTCCGCCGGCGTTCGCCGACTACGCCATGCCTCTCGACACCAGAAGGAGCACACATGAAGGTTCCCAGTGATCTGGACCACCGCTTCCGCGAGGCCGCCGTGCGCGAGGGTCTCGTCGACGTCGCCTACGATGTCTCCGATTCTCCCGTCGGCGACCTGCTCGTCGCCGTCACCGAGCGCGGGCTGTGCCGGATCGCGTACCGCCCCGACGAGGCCCTCGACGAGCTCGCGTCCGGCTTCGGCGCGCGTGTCCTGCGCATCCCGGCCCGCACCGACCGCGTACGCCGCGAGCTCGACGAGTACTTCGAAGGGCGGCGGCGCGATTTCGACCTCGATACCGACCTCTCCCCCGTTCCCGCCTTTCACCGGGAGGTCCTGCGCGAGCTCGCCCGGGTGCCGTTCGGCCAGGTGACGACCTACGGTGCGCTCGCCACGAAGGTCGGCAGGCCGCGCGCGGCCAGGGCGATCGGCGGGGCGATGAACCGCAACCCGATCCCGATCGTGCTCCCCTGCCACCGCGTGATCGGCGCGAACGGCAGTCTCGTCGGCTACGGCGGCGGCCTCGAGCGAAAAGAGCAGCTGCTCCGTCTGGAGGGAGCACTCCTCTAGTCTTCGGCCTCGGCGATCGAGCGCAGGAACCTTGCCGACGCGAACGCGACCGCCCTACCCGGCGCGGCCGCGGCAGCGAGGGGCCGTCGCGCTACTCGGCGTCCCTCCAGTTGACGTCCAGGCATTGTAAGTATAGACTTACGGTAAGCAATGGCTTACGCAACGGCAATGGACGCGCTGGGGGACGCAACCCGGCGGGAGATCATGGAGCAGCTCCGCCGTGGGCCCAGGCCGGTCGGCGAGATCGCCGCTGCACTGCCCGTCTCCCGCCCCGCGGTCTCGCAGCACCTTCGCGTCCTGAAGGAGGCGGGGCTCGTGACCGAGCGGAAGGAAGGGACGCGCAGGATCTACGGTGTCGAGCCGAAGGCGATTGCCGACCTACGCGCGTACTTCGACAGCTTCTGGGAGCAGGCCCTCGCCGGCTTCAAGGCCGCGGCCGAGAAGGAAAGGAGAAGAGGATGAACAGCATGCAGACGAGCGTCGAGGCGATCTGCAAGAGCCTCGTCGTCAACTGCAACCGCGAGCGCGCGTTCGAGGTCTTCACGCGCGAGATCGGGACCTGGTGGCCGACCGACTCGTGCCATTCGATCGGGGGCAAGAGGATCGTCGACGTCGTCTTCGAGGAGCGGGTCGGCGGCCGGATCTTCGAGCGATACGGCGACGGCGGCGACTGCGCCTGGGGCAGCGTCCTCCTCTGGGAGCCGCCCGAGCGCTTCGTGATGAAGTGGCATCCCGGCCGAGACGACTCTCGGGCGACCGAGCTGGAGGTGCGCTTCGCCGCCGAAGGCAACCGGACCCGCGTCGACCTCGAGCACCGGGGCTGGGAGATCTACGCGGCAGACGCTGCTGAGGCACAGCAGAGCTACGACAGCGGTTGGGACGCGGTGCTCGGCCACTACGAGCGGAAGCTCAACGGCTGAGGGGCTGCCGCAGGGCCCGTCTGAGGCCCGGCGGCGCAGATAGCGTTGCCGGGATGCGCGTCCCGGTCCGTCTCGGCCTCCAGGTTCCGAGCTTCGAGCTCGGCGGCGTCCAGCCCGAAGCCCTCTTCGCGAAGCTCGTCGACGTCGCCGCGACCGCGGAGGGGTCCGGGTTCGACTCGCTCTTCGTCATGGACCACCTCCATCAGATCCCCGGCGTCGGGCCGCCCGAGCACCGGATGCTCGAAGGGAACACGACCCTCGCGGCACTGGCGGCGCGCACGGAGCGGCTCCAGCTCGGCCTGATGGTCGGCAGCGTGACCTACCGGAACCCGGCCCTCCACGCGAAGATCACGACGACGCTCGACGTGATCTCGGCAGGGCGCGCGATCCACTCCGTGGGTGCCGGCTGGTACGAGGAGGAGCATCGGGCGTACGGCTTCGACTTCCCGCCGCTGAAGGAGCGGTTCGAGCGACTCGAGGACGCGCTGCGGATCGCGCGCGCGATGTTCACGCACGAGCGGGCGACCGTCGAGGGGCGGCACCACCGGGTCGACGGCGCGCTCGACAACCCGCGCCCGCTGCGCGGCGACATCCCGATCCTCGTCGGCGGGAGCGGCGAGCGGAAGACGCTCCGCCTGGTCGCTCAGTACGCGGACGGCTGCAACGTGTTCGGCGACTCGGAGCGGATCGGGCACCTGATGGACGTCCTCGACGCACACTGTGAGGACGTCGGCCGCGACCCGGCCGAGATCACGCGCACACGGCTCGGGACACTTGCGATCGCAGAGACGCACGAGGAGGCCGAGCGGCGGCTTGCCTCGTGGCCCGACCGCGTGAACATGGATCCGGAGCGGCTGAAGATGGTGCTGACGTTCGGCGACCCCGACGAGGTAGCCGAGCAGGTGCAAGCGCTTGTCGACGCCGGGATCGAGGGCTTCGTCTTCAACCTGCCGAACCCGCAGGACCTCGACATGGTCGCGCTCGCGGGCGAGACGCTGAGACGCGTGATCCGCTAGCGCCCGAGCGAGAAGTACTCGCGGTTCGGCACCCAGCCGAGCCCGCTGGCGAGCCGATTCGTGAAGTTGAACATCGCCGCAACCTGCGCGATGTCCATGATCTCCTCGTCGTTCCAGCCCGCGTCGCGCAGCGCCTCGATGTCGTCATCGCCGCAGCGGTGGGACTCCTCCGTGAGCCTGACCGCAAAGTCGAGCATCGCCCGGTCTCGCGGGTCGAGCTGCGCGTACGTGTAGCCCGTCGCGAGCTGGTCGACGAGCACGGGGTCCTCGGTCAGCTTCCTCAGCGCTGCGCTGTGCGAGACGATGCAATAGTGGCAGCGGTTCGCTGCCGAGACAACGACCGCGATCATCTCGCGCTGCGCCTTCGTCAGACCGGACTCGCCCCGCAGGAGCTCGTCGTAGTACGCCCACCAACTGAGCAGGTGGCTCGGGCGAAGTGCGAACACCCGGAGGACATTCGGGACGAAGCCGAGGCGGTCGAGCGGCTTGGCCCAGAGTTGCTTTACCTCCGCGGGAACCTCGTCCTCGTGCGGGACATGGAGCCGCGCGATCCTCGCCGTCTCGGATTCGGTCCGCGCCACGCCCTCGAGTCTACGGCAACATCAACCGGTACCCCACCCCCCACTCGTTGATCACGTAGGGCGTCTCGGTGAGCGCCGCGATCTTGCGGCGCACGCGCGAGGCGTGGGAGTCGAGGGTTCGCGTTCGGCCCATCGCCCGGAAGCCCCACACCTCGCGGAGCAGCTCGTCCTTCGTGAACACCCGCGTCGGCTGCTCGGCCAGCCGGAGGAGGAGCTCGTACTCGCGGGCGGCGAGCACGACCCGCCGGCCGAGCACGCGAACGCAGCGGGTGAGCCGGTCGATCTCGATCTCGCCGGCACGGATGACCTCCCCGTCGCGAGGCGTCGTGCGGCGCAGGATGGCCCGGATTCGCGCGAGCAGCTCCTCGTAGGAGAACGGCCGGCCGAGGTAGTCGTCCGCCCCGCGCTCGAGCGCGCGAACGCGGTCGACGACGTCCGCGTCGACGCGGCCGAGCAGGATCACGGGCACGTTCCGGTCCCAGAACCGGCCGGGCTCGCCCTCGCGCAGCCGGCGGCAGAGCTCGAGCTCGGTGCCTACGACGAGGTCGGGTCGCAGGCGCTCGGCCAGGTCGAGGACCTCGGGGATCTCACCCGCGCCGAGCACCTCGAAGCCGTCGTCGGCCAGCTGGCGCTCGAGGTACCCGCGCGCGCTGGTCTCGGGCTCGGCGACGATCACGGCTGACATTCCGCCGACGGTAGCGCCGGCCGCGGCGCTCGCCTAGATGTCCTTTCGCGCGAGAGTGCGCCGGGCTGTCTACAGCCGTCCCGAGCGGACGACGCCGATCAGGAGCCAGACGCCGAGCACGCCGGAGAGGACGAAGCCGATCAGAGAGATCACGTGCAGGCCGATCAGGTGCGGGCCGGTCTTCGCGAAGATCCCGATCAGGCTCGACCCGATCAGCCCGCCGGCGACGACGAGCGCGATCACGAGCCGGTTGAAGACGACGTCCAGCTTGTGGGCGAGCTCGTCCAGCCCCTTGTGGCTGAAGATCAGCTCGAGCTGCCCGTGCCGCGCCTGCTCGAGCACATCGTGCCACTGGTACGGCGCCTCCCGGATCACCTCAGTGAGCGCGCGGGCCTCCTTGCTCGCGCGCCGGAGCATCCGCTGCGGCGTGTACCGGTGAAGCATCAGGTCGCGCGCGTACGGCTTCGCAACCTCGAAGACGTTGAAGTCCGGATAGAGCTCGGTGGTGACCGATGCGAGCGTTGCGATCGCCTTGTCGAGCATCACGAACCGCGTCGGCAGCCGCAGGTTCTGTGCGTAGATCAGGGCGAAGGCCTCGCGGATCACCTGCAGGGCGTCGATCTCGGCGAGTCGCGCGCCGTAGTACTTGTAGTAGATCTCCCGCAGCTCGGCCTGGAGCTCGGCCTCGCGCGCCTTCTCGTAGCGGACGCCCAGCTCGCCGAGCCGCTTCGCGAGCGCATCGACGTTCTCCGAGGCGGCGTCGATGAAGAGGGCCGTCATCTTCGATATGTCTTCGTCGCTCAGCTTCCCCGCCTGCCCGAAGTCGACGAGCCCGATCTGGTCGGGACCGACCACCAGGATGTTCGCCGGGTGGGGGTCTCCGTGGAAGAACCCGTGCCGGAAGATCATCGTCATCCACGCCTCGGTCAGGAGCGTGGCCAGACGGCGCCGCTCGTCGGGTGTGTACCCCTCTACCTCGATGTCGGCGAGCTGCGTCCCCTCCAGCATCTCCAGCGTCAGCACGCGCTGGCGCGAGTAGCTCCAGTAGACGCGCGGGATGCGCACGTGCGGATGACCGGCGAAGTGGCGATGGAAGGCCTGCGCGTTCCGGCCCTCCTGCCGGTAGTCGAGCTCGTGGCGGATCGAGCGCGCGAACTCGTCCACGAGCTCGCGCGCGTCGATGAAGTCGAGCGCCCGGACCCGCTCCTTGGCAAGCCGAGCGGCCTGGTAGAGGAGCGCGACGTCGGCCTCGATCTGGCGCGGCGCCTCCGGCCGCTGCACCTTGACCGCGACGCGACGCCCGTTCGGCAGGACGGCACGGTGCACCTGTCCGATCGAGGCCGCGGCCATCGGATGCTCCTCGAACTCGACGAAGAGCTTCTCCAGCGGCAGCTCCAGCTGGTCGGCGACCACCCTCTGCACCTCGCCGAACGGGAACGGCTTGACGTCGTCCTGAAGGGCCCGGAGCTCGACGATGATGTCGGGTGGGACGATGTCCGGGCGCGTCGAGAGCAGCTGCCCGAACTTCACGAACGTCGGTCCGAGCTCGTCCAGCATCTCTCGGAGGTGCTGGCCGCGCGCGGTCGTGCTCAGCTCGGGCTCGAGCGTCGCCGCCCGCCGCGGCCAGGGGAGCAGGTCGGTCAGCTTGTGGCTCTCGAGGAAGTAGCCGAAGCCGTGCCTGACCGCGACCTGGGCGATTTCCGAGATCCGCCCCAGGTTCCGCTGTTGCGCAGGCTGGGCCATGGCTCAGTTTTGCACGGCCGGCGACGGAATCCTGGCGGCTAATGGCGCTGAGTGCAGTGCTCGTTCACGGTGACGCCCGGTGCTCGTCCCGGAACGCCGGGCCGTCCGCATGCCTCAGTCGCGCGAAGGGAGAACGCGCGGCCCCTCGATCAGCCGCAGCCGGTGCTCGAGCTGCGCGACGCGGAGCTCGAGCTCCTCGAACTCCTCGCGGGTGACGACGCCGAGCTGGCTGAGCACGGCGGCGAGGGTGTCGCTCGCACGCTCGCCCAGGCGCGTCGCGTCACCACGCCACCGCGTCGTCGCGGCGTCGAGCAGCGCGCGGACCTCGTCGCGGCGCATCCCTCCTCGCTCGGAGAGCTCGGTCGCGAGCTCGTCGAGCCGGTCCGCGGTCAGCGCAACCACGCCGACGGCGGCGAGGGCGAGTCGCTCGAATGCGTTATCTGGCGCGGCCATGCGGGCGAGACCGGCGCCGTTGCCGGCGCCGCTCCCGCTTCGACTGCGACTTCGACATGGCGCCGTCGCCGGCCGGCGCGGCCGCCGCGGCCGCAACCGGCTCGCCGTCGGTCGCGACCGGCACCTCCTCGGGGAGCTCCTCGGCCGGCGCCTCGGCCTCGGCTGCCAGCGTCTCCGCGTGCACGACGAGACCGAGCTTCTCGGCCTCCTCGACCGTCACGCCGCTCACGCCCTTGACGACGGTCTCGCCCTCGGTCCGCCGGCGGAAATCCGGGCTGCGCTCCATCAGCACGGTCAGGAACGGCGTCGCGACGAAGAACGTCGAGATCGCGCCGAGGCCGATGCCGATGAAGAGCGCGAAGGCGAAGTCCTTCAGCGTCGCGCCGCCGAAGAGCAGCAGGCTCCCGACGGGCAGGAGCGTGATGAACGTCGTCGCCAGCGACCGGCGCATCGTCTCCCAGAGCGAGACGTTCGCGATCGTCGCGAACTTCGCGCGCGGCATCAGCGGCATGTTCTCCCGGATCCGGTCGAAGACGATGATCGTGTCGTAGATCGAGTACCCGAGCACCGTCAGCACCGCCGCGACGGTGGCGGTCGTCACCTCCCGCCCGCTCAGCGCGTAGACGCCCAGCGTGATCAGGATGTCGTTGAAGAGGGTGCGCAGGATCGGGATCGCGAACCGCCACTGGAAGCGGAACGAGATGTAGATCGCGATCAGCAAGAACGAGACGAGGACCGAGAAGATCGCCCCGCGCGCGATCTGGCGGCTGAAGCTCGAGGAGACGTTCTTGACCCCGGTCGAGGTCGCGCCGAGGTCGTCGGTGAGGACGCCCTGGAGCTTGTCCTGCTGGGCGGCGGTCAGCGACTTGGTTCTGATCTGGAAGCTCGTGTAGCTGTCGCCGCCGGTCGACGAGCCGCGGCCCTGGACGATCGCGTCCGACTTCCCGATCTTGCCCATCTCGTCGCGCACCTTCGAGAGCGCGGTCGGGGTCGGCGTCTTGAAGGTGATCTGCGTGCCGCCCTTGAAGTCGATGCCGAGGTTCAGCCCCTTGACGGCGATCACGACGATGCTGAGCGCGATCGCGACCGTCGCGGCGATCAGCCAGATCCGCCGGCGCTTCGGGCCGCAGACGTCGATCCGCTGCCAGTTGGCGATCGTCTGCCCGGTGGCGCCCATGAAGCGCGGGTTGTCGAACCAGCGGAAGCCGGCGAGCAGGCCGAGCATCGCGCGCGTCGCCGCGACCGCGGTGACGAGCGAGATCACGGTGCCGAGCAGCAGCATCAGCGCGAAGCCCTTCACCTGCGCGGTCGCCCAGGCGAAGAGGACGAACGCGGTGATGCAGGTGACGACGTTCGCGTCG
>JBKOVL010000033.1:0-4879 GCA_046723895.1 Actinomycetota bacterium
GTCGATGTCCGGGTAGTCGACCGTGGCGTCGCGCCCCTGCGGGTAGTGGCTGATGTAGAGCGCGTGGTTCGTGCGCGCCGTGATCGGCAGCCCCGCCTCGTAGGCCGCGTTGAACACGGTCGTCGAGACCTGGCACGTCCCGCCGCCGAGCGCGTTCTCCAGCTCGCCGTTGATGATCACCGGCGCCTCGAGCAGCCCCTTCGCCGCATTCCGCTCGCCCGTCGTGCCGTTGAACGAGAACTCCTTCCCCGGGGCGATCAGCGTGTCGTCGACGAGGTGTGAGACGACCTCGACGTTGTGGACCCGGTTCGGCACGCCGCCGTAGTACGTCGTGTAGCTCGAGACGATGCCGTTAATGCCCATCGCCTTCGCGTCCTCGGTCGTGCGCTTCGCGGGGTGGGACGCGATCGCGACCGCGGCCGTTCGGTTGACGCGGCGGAGAGCGGCCCCGAGCAGCCCGTGGGCGGTCGCGGGCACGTTGACGACGCGCGCGTCGAGCGCCGGCCTGATCGTGACCCCATTCGAGGTCACGATGAACTGCGCGTCCCGGGCCGGACGGTTGACGAGCTTCTGTAGCCGCTTGAAGTACTCGTCCGCGCCGGGCCCGGCGATGCGCAGCGCGGTCGAGCCGTTCGCCGGGAGCTCGAGCAGCCCGGCGATGCGCCAGCGCGGGAGCCGGTACCGGGTCGGACCGACGGTCAACACGACCGGAGCCGAGAGCGCGGTGCGCGTCTGCGCGAGAGCGTGCCCGAGCATCGGGCCCGTCACCTTCGGCTCGTCGACCTTCATTCCTAGCGCGATACGCTGCCCGCGTTTCATCGAAGCCAATGCGCTCACGATCGCGGCGCCTGCGGCCGCGCGATCGAGCACCCGTCCTGCCCGCGCAGGAACGATGACCGAGTGCAGCCCGTGCAGGACGACGGCGGCCTCGCGGTGCGGCCGGTCGACGACCCCGCCGATGCTGGCGAGCGCGCTCTTCAGCGCGTTCTTGTCGTACGTCGCCTGCGCGGCGACGCCACCGCCGAAGAGACGGAGGCGGGCCCGGCGGAATCCCCGCAGTGGCCCGAAGCCGTCACCCTTGTCGCGTGCGGCCTCGACCGCCGCAGCCCAGTCCGACTTCAGGCCGATCCGGCTCGCCCGGAGCTTGAACGAGTGGCCGCCGACCGTGAACGTGACCGGCTCGCCGCGCGAGGCCTCGGCACGCCGCTCGAGGAGGAGCGACGCCTCGGCCGTGGAGAGCCCTCCGACGTCCACCGAGTCGATCTTGACGCCCTTCGCAAGCGTTCCCGGCGAGCCCGCGTAGACGATCGCGGAGGCGATCGCGACCATGATCAGGCCCAGGAATGCGACGAACGTGATGCGCCTGATACGGCGCGCGCGGGCCTGGCGCCGGCGGCGCAGGTAGTACGGGGACTCGCTGACTCCCGCCTCGAGACGCAAGTTCCACAGTGTACCGGCGGCTCCCGCCGTATCAGGTGCCGGAAAACGACGGCCTTTCGCCCTCGAGAAACGCGTTCACGCCTCGCTCGGCATCCTCGGAGGCAAGCACTTCGCGGAAGGCCTCTCGTTCGACTGCGAAGCCTTCGGGTGTCCCGGCAGCGCGGATCGCGCGCTTGATCCCGCGGAGCGCCACCGGTGCCTGCCGTGCGAGCCTGACGGCGTAGTCGCAGGCCCGCTCCTCGAGCTCCGCGGGCCCGACCAGGAAGTGCACGATCCCTTCCTCAGCGGCCTCCTGCGGCGAAAGCTGCAGGCCCTTCATGATCAGTTCCGTGGCCCGTCCCGGCCCGACGAGACGGGTTAGGCGCTGCGTGCCGCCCGCGCCCGGCAGCAGGCCGAGCCGCACCTCTGGTAGGCCGAGCAAGGCGCCCTCCGCCCGCGCGAGGAAGCGGAAGTCGCACGCGAGCGCGAGCTCGAGGCCGCCGCCCAGCGCGTGACCGTTGATCGCCGCCACCGTCGGCTGAGGCAGCTCCGCGAACGCGTTGAAGACCTCCTGCACGAGCACCGCCCGCTCGGCTTCCGAGACGATGAGCTCGAACTCGACCAGGTCGGCGCCGGCCATGAATACACCCTCGACCGCGCTGCGCAGGACGACGGATCGGGTCGCGTCGTCGGCGACGAGCTCCGCGGTCGCGGCCGCGAGCTCGGTGACGAGTTGCGCGTCGATCGCGTTCAACGGCGGCCGGTCGAGCGTGACGACCGCGATCTGCCCGTCGCGTTCGATGTTGACGACGCTAGCCACGGCGGAGGTAGGTCGCGATCACGTGTCGCTGGATCTCGGATGTGCCCTCGACGATCTGGAAGACCTTGGCGTCGCGCAGCCACTTCTCGACCGGGTGGTCGCGCATGACCCCGGCGCCGCCGAGGATCTGCACCGCATCGGTCGTGGCACGCATCGCCGTGTCCGCGGCGAAGGCCTTCGCGTACGAGCCGAGCACCACGGCGTCCTCGCCGGCGTCGAGCGCGGCGCAGGCGCGCCAGGTGAGCAGGCGCGCGGCCTCGATCTCGATCGCCATCTCCGCGAGCTTGAACGAGACCCCCTGCTTCGCGATCAGCGGCTTGCCGAAGGCTTCGCGCTCGCGGGCGTAGCCGGTCGCGTACTCGAAGGCCGCACGCGCGAGCCCGACGGCCGCGGCCGCGACCTGCGGCCGCGAGTGCTCGAAGAAGTCGATCGCGACCGCGTAGCCCTCGCCCTCCTCGCCGAGCAGCCGGCCGCCGGGGATCCGAGCGTCCTCGAGCACGAGCGAGCCGGTGTGCGAGGCGCGCAGGCCGAGCGTGTCCTCCTTACGCCCGAGCCCGACTCCGGGATCGTCGCCCTCGACGAGGAAAGCCGAGATCCCCGCCCCGCTCCGCGCGAAGAGGACGGTCACCTCGGCGATCCCCCCGTTCGTGACGTAGCACTTCTCGCCGTTCAGCACCCAGGCGTCGCCGTCGCGTCGCGCGGTCGTCCGCAACGCGTTCAGATCCGATGCTGCGTGCTGCTCCGTGAACGCGATCGCAGCCAGGCAGCCCTCCTCGGAGGCGAGGCGCGGGAGGTAGCGCTGGCGCTGCTCCTCGGTGCCGAAGCGGACGAGCGGCCGGACCGGGAACATCGTCGCGCCGATTGGCGCCGCGAGGCCGGCGCACCCGAAGGAGAGTTCCTCGGCGACGATTGCCCCGGTGACGGCGTCGACTCCGCCGCCGCCGTACTCGCGCGGAATCCGGTACGACGTCAGCCCGAGCGCGGCGGCAGCGGCCAGGAGGGCGGGCGGGTGCTCGCCTTTCGCATCCCACTCCGCCGCGATGGGGCGCAGCTCGTTGGCGGCGAACTCGCGCGCGAGCGCCTGCAGCTCGCGTTGCTCCGGCGTGAGCGTGAACGAAACTCCCACGGCCGTCTTAACAGTGCCTGTCACTGTGATCAAAAGGTGAAGAGCTCGATGCCGCCGCTGACGTTCAGCCCGACGCCCGTGATGTACGCGGCGAGGTCGGAGCAGAGGAACGCGATCGCGTTCGCGACGTCCTGCGGCTCGCCCGGCCGCCGCAGCGCCGTCCGCTTGATCATGCGCTCGTTCATCTCCGGGTTGCCTAACGAGAATGCCTCGGTGCCGATGATCCCGGGGACGATCGCGTTCACGGTGATCCCGTGGCGGGCGCCCTCCAGCGCGAGCGACCGCGTGAGCCCGAGGAGCCCAGCCTTCGTCGTCGCATAGCTCGCCTGGCCGAAGCCGCCGAGCGTGCCGGCGATCGACGCCATGTTCACGACCCGCCCCCACCCCCGCTCGCGCATGTGCGGCCAGACAGCCTGGGAGCAGTTGAACGCGCCCGTCAGGTTGACCCGCAGGTCGCGCTCCCAGAGGTCGGGCGACTGGTCGGCAAGCTGTGCGACGTGGTCGAGCGTGCCCGCGTTGTTGACGAGGATGTCGACCGAGCCGAGCTCCTCGACGCAGCGGGAGACCGCTGCGGCGACCTGCTCGGTGTCGGTGACGTCGCACTTGATTGCGAGTGCCCCGCGGCCGAGGCCGCGAATCTCCTCCGCCGTCGCCTCGGTGTAGACGAGACCCTGCGCGCGGGCGACCTGGGCCAGTGGGCCGTAGTGCTCAGCCTCCTCGTCGGTCGTCTCCGACTCCACCTGGATGTCGGCGATCGCGACGTCCGCGCCCGCCCGGGCGAGCGTCAGCGCGTCGGCGCGGCCGAGGCCGCGAGAGCCGCCGGTGACCAGCGCCACGCGGCCGGAGAGGTCGAGCTCAATCGCCACGCGGGATCAGCACGTCGCGGGCGATCACGAGGCGCTGGATCTGCGAGGTGCCCTCGTAGATCTGGTACAGCTTGGCGTCCCGCATCAGCTTCTCGACCGGGTACTCCTTGATATAGCCGTAGCCGCCGAAGATCTGGACGGCGTCGGTCGTCACCTCCATCGCGATGTCGGCCGCGAAGCGCTTCGCCATCGACGAGTACAGCGTCGCCCTGCGACCCCAGCCGTTGTCGAGCATCCAGGCCGCCTGCCACGTCAGCAGCCTGGCCGCCTCGATCTTCGTCGCCATGTCGGCGATCAGGAAGCTCACACCCTGGTGCATCGCGATCGGTTGGTCGAAGGTGACGCGCTCCTTCGAGTAGTCGCAGGCCAGCTCGAATGCCGCGCGGGCGACCCCGACCGCGCCGATCGCCGTCGCGGGGCGCGTGCCGTCGAGCGTCTGCATTGCGATCTTGAAGCCGTCGCCCTCCTCCCCGAGCCGGTTCGCCACCGGGACGACGACATCCGCCAGCGCGAAAGCCGAGGTGTCGGTGGCGCGCTGCCCCATCTTGTCGAGATGCTTCTCGATCGTCACGCCCGGGGTATCCATCGGTACGACGAACGCGGAGATGCCGCGGTGACCCTTCGACGGATCGGTCTTCGCGAACACAA
>JBKOVL010000035.1:0-7440 GCA_046723895.1 Actinomycetota bacterium
CCCTCGCGGACGACGAACCGCGTCGGCGAGACCGGCCGGAGATGCACCGTCCCGTCGCCGCCGACCAGCGAGAGGTCGATGCCGCCGTCGCGGGGCTCGACGCGGATCACGAGACCATCTCGCTCGACACCGACGGCTCGACCGGCGCGAGGCCCGTCCGCTCCAATGGGCCGAGGATCCGGGATTCTAGCGTTGTCTGTATGGCAACAAATCGACCGGGAGAGCTGTCGCCGGGACCTGTCGCACTTCCACCAGATGGCGACACGCGTGCGATCGCAACCGCGCCATCGGCGCGACCGCTCGAACCTCGAGCGGGGTGATGATCGAGATCGTCCGCTGGACCCCGACGCACGTGAAGCGCTGGAACTCGGCCGAGATGGGTGTCGGCGCCGGCCGAGAACCGCTATCGTCCTCGTCAGCCCTCACACCGGGACCGCTTCTGCGAAATTCCACGGCGATCGGGACATCCTCTCCCCGCGGGACCAGGACTCTCAGTCGGTGGCTCGTCGGCTACGCTGCCGCTACATCGCGGACCCATCTCGATTGCACCGATGACCGACTCGCTTGGTCGTCTCCCCCGCAAATACTCGTTGCACCTCAGCCGGCCGACCAGGGTTGGCGTGTCTCCTCGCGGCTGTCGGCGTGACGTCGGTGTGCCTGGTCGCTGCAACTACTCAGTCAACATCAGCATCACCATCGCTAACGATTCGAGCGAGACTCGTTCGCTGCCTGAACGCAGTCAACGGCCTCTACGTCGGACGGGTGAAGCCGCGAACGGCGCGAGTCGCGATACTCAATCGGAAGGCGCGAGTCGTCGACCGACGCTGCTTCGCAGACACGAGCGTGCTTGGCACAAAGGCGGGTCGGGCTCTCTTTGACCTCAGTCTCGGAATGGGGTACTACCGGCAGTACCTCCACGACCTTTTCGAGCACCCAAGCCCGAGTCTGTTACGGAAGGCGCATCTGCAGATTGCTCTTGGCAAGGCGGAGGCAAAGGAGGTTCTACACCAGGGCGGGGGAAGACGTCGCGAACCGCCGAGGCCCCGCGGGCAGCGTCGCGAGCGAGGCGCCTCGCAGCAAACGAAGATGCGTTAGCCGGTAGGTAAATCGCCTGCTGCGGTCATCAGGGTGTGTCGGTCGCCTGCGCTTGCACCCGGCCGGGGATGAAGCTGTCCGAGGTGAGCGCGAGGCCCACGACGGCAACGAGCAACCCACCGGCGGAGATCAGCCCGATCGCGAGGTTCGGACGTGCAAGCGCAAAGAACGAGCGGCTGAACGGCACGAGCAGCACGAGGAGGTAGACCCCCGCGAGCGCAAGGACGAGGACCGAGACAACCGTGCCGCGCCAGCGTCCGGTCGCCTCGAGGACGACGATCAGATAGAGGCTGACGAGGAGCATCACTGTCGTCGCGACCGTTCGCGCCTCGATCAGGGGCAGGTTGATGACCTGCAGCGCCGTCAGATAGCTGGCGACGACGCCGAGACCGACCGCGGTGCCCGCAGGGATGGAGAAGTTCGAGACGTTGCGCAGGAACCGGTCGAACGTGACCCGGCCCCTGCTCGGCCCGAGCGCGAGGAAGAACGACGGGATTCCGACGGCGAGCGAGGCGACCAGCGTGAGGTGGCGCGGCAACAACGGGTACGCCGTCGGCGAGATCCCGATCACCAGGATCAGGAACGCGGCGACACTCGACTTGGAGACGAAGAGCTTGGTGACGCGCTGAAGGTTGCGCAGGATGCGCCGCCCCTCCTCGACGAGCCGGGGGAGCACCGAGAAGTCGCCCTGGACGAGCACGAGGTCGGCGACGCTGCGCGCCATCTGGACACCGCTTCCCTGCGCGATCGCAAGCCGGGCCGCCTTGAGCCCGGGGACGTCGTTGACGCCGTCCCCGATCATCGCCACGTAACGCCCGTCTGCACGCAGGGCCTCGATCACGCGCCGTTTCCCGTCCGGAGCGATGCGGCCGATGACGCTCCGCTCGCGCAGGAGCGCGCGGAGTGCGCTGTCGTCGGCAGGCAACGAGCGGCCGTCCAAGGCTCCGGCGCCGACCGGAATGCCGACATCGGCCGCGATCGCGGCGACCGTCTCCGGTCGGTCGCCGGAGAGCACCTTCAGCTCCACACCCTGCGACCGGAAGAACTCGACCGTCGCGCGCGCGTTCGGGCGCAGCTGTTCGGCGAGCACGACGAGACCGAGCGGCTCGAGCTCCGGCGGGCTCCCTGCTGCCCGATCGGGGTCGTCGAGCAGCGCCGCCGTCTTCGCGAGCGCGACGACGCGCCTGCCCGAGCGCGCTTCGTGCTCCGCCCGCGCGTCGAGCTCCGCGAGCGGCAGCTCCTCCGGTGCGCCGAGCACATAGCTGACGTCCTCGAGGCGCACGCCGCTCCAGCGCCGGCGGGAGGTGAACGGCACTTCCTGCTGCGCGGGCCGCGACTGCTCCGGGAACCGGTCGGCGATCGCCTGCAGCGTCGTGTTACGAGCGGACGCGGCCGCCGCGACCCGTCCGAGTACACGGTGCAGCTCGTCCCGACCGACGCCGGGCGCCGTGACCGTATCGATCACGCGCAGGCGCGGCTCTGTGAGCGTGCCGGTCTTGTCGGTGCAGACGACGTCGACGGATGCCAAGGACTCGATTGCATTCAGCTGCTGCGCAAGCGCGCCGCGACGGGCCATCCGGACCGCCGATAGGGCAAACGTGAGGCTGACGAGCAAGATCAGTCCCTCCGGTATCAGGGTCACGACCCCGGCGACGGCCGTCGCAACCGCATGGCTGAGGGGCTCGTCCCGCTCCCAGAGTGCGTACCCGAGCAGCGTCCCGAGCGGCACCATTGCCGCGAGCAGCGCGTAGAGAAGCTTGTTCATCGCCCGCTCGAGCGGAGAGCGCGGGTGCCGGAACGCCCGTGCCTCCCCGGTGACCCGCTCCGCGTAGCTCGCGGCACCGACCGCAGTGAGTGTGTAGCGGCCGGTGCCTTCGGCGACGAAGGCGCCCGAGCGGAGCTCGTCGCCGGGAGAGCGGCGCACGGGCTCCGACTCGCCGCTGAGGATCGACTCGTCCAGAAGCAGCCCCTCGGTCGAGTCGAGCCGTCCGTCGCCGATCAGCTGGTCCCCCGGCTGGAGCGACACGAGATCTCCCTGGACCAGTTCGGCGCTCGGGAGCCGCCGCGGCTGGCCGTCGCGCAGCACCGTCGCCGTTGGCGCGACCAGCGCAGACAGCCGGTCGAGCGCGTGCTTCGCCCGCACCTCTTGGACGATCCCGATCAGGGAGTTCGCAACGAGGATTCCGAGGAAGAGTGCGTCCTGCCAGGAGCCGAACGCGAGGGTGATCGCGCCGAAGAACGCGAGAATCAGGTTGAAGACGGTGAAGACGTTGGCGCGGACGATGCTCCCGTAGGAGCGGCTGGAGGGCGCCGGCTCGACGCGGCCGCGCGCGCGGAGCCGACGCGCGGCCTCTTCGACGGAAAGCCCTTCCCCAGGAGGTGCGGTCGCCGCCGTTGCGGGGGCAACGCTAGACATCGGCGCCCACGCGACTGGACCGCGCGCGCCGAACCGCCGGTCGGGCGTCAGCTGCGGCCGCGCCAGCCCGCTGCCAGATCACGTTGGAGGTACGTAAGCACCGGCACCGTGCCGCTCGGAACGTGCGTGGCCAATCGGCGCTTCCCCGCACCGAGCCACGACTCGAGGTACCGGCCCGCCGGCAGACCCGCGAGCTCCTCGCCCAAGGCGGGCGTGAAAGCGTGCGGCTCGACCGCAGCGCCTGCGGTGGCGGCGATGTCCTCGGCCGCGACATCGGCCTGCTCGGTGGCGAAGCCGCCGGACTTCAGCGGGAAGGCGATGCAGTCGCCGACCGCCCAGACGCCGTCCAGACCGCGCATGCGGCAGTGTTCGTTCACCTCGACGAAGCCGGCCTCGTCACTGGGAATACCTCGGATCGAGCGGCCGCGCAGCGCAGGCAACGCCAGAAGCCGGTCGACCTCGAGCCGTCTGCGACCGGGCTCGAGCAAGACGACGGCCGGAGCACTCTGGACGACCTCGGCACGAGCAGCAGACACGACTGTGACTCCGGCCCGCTCCAACTCCCTCCCCATGAGCTCGACAGAACGCGGACCGAGCATCTCCAGCGGCGCCGATTCGGGCGTGACGACGGTTAGCTCGAAGTCGGCAACGATGCCCTTCGCGTCGCGCATGATGAATAGCGCGAGCTCGTAGCCTCGCAACGGCCATGAAGCGCCTGGTGGGATGATGACGGCGAGGCTCCGGCTGTAGCCGCCCTCGATGTCGTGCAGCAGGCCCCCGATCGTGTCCGCGTCTATCCGGTCGTCCCACGTCAGCGCGTGCTGTACCACGGGCACGGCCTCCGCCCCGACGGCGAGCACCAGCGCGTCGTACGCGAGCTGGTCGCCGGCTGACGTTGTGACAGTCTTCGCCGCCGGGTCGACAGCGTCGACCAACGCGCTCACAAAGGTAGCCTCCACGTCTTTCGCCGCGCGGTCGAGCGGAACCGCGCGAATGCGATCTGCCGCGTACTCGTCTTTGACCACGAGCGGCCGGTAGACGAACTCGTCTTCGGGCGCGATCAGCGAAAGCTCGACGAGGTCGCCGGCCAGGGCACGAAGCGCCATGAGCGCCTCCAGCCCGGCCGCCCCACCGCCTGCAATCACGACACGGAGTGGTGATCGAGCCATGGGTGAACTGTAGATCCCCCGAACCCCCGAGGGCCCGCACGTGTGACCGCCGAGGGAAACGAGGGTCGTGCAGAGGTCAGCTGTACGACGGTGGGCGCGGGTGAGCCGCCTCGATCGCGAGTCCCACAGCCCGCAACAGCGGTTCGGGCAGCTCGTCCGGGCGCGCATGCGCCAGACGGCGCCAGGCGCGTTCGGGCTTGTGGGCCCTGCTGCGGAAGCCGGCGATTCCTTCGAAATCCGGCTCCAGGACGACCGTACGGCGTGCCCCCGCACGCCGGCGGATGAGCGCGTTCAGCTTCAGCTCCGCCTCCAACGGTTCCTGTCCCGGGCGCAGGTCGCTGTCGTGCACGACGACGCAGGGGACACGGGCTCGCCTGCAGATCTCGATGAAGAGCGGGAGGTTCGCCTTGCCGCCGCACTCGACGATCGAGATCTGCTCGCGATCGGCGTCGCGCCCGAGCGCCTGGAACACGAATGGGAGGGTGATCTTCTCGGTCATCCCCTCGACCAGGATCACCGCCCGCGAGAGGAAGAGCTCGGAGCGTTCCGCGTCGAACTCGCACAGGACACGGAACGCGTCGTCGGCGTCGATCGAGCGGAGCCGCTCGACCGTGGTCACGCCGAGCTCGTCACGTGCGACGAGATTGACCTCGTCGAGCGCAGCGACGCTGAGCAGGCCCGGGGCGTGGGTGGTGAAGAAGACCTGATTGCCGCACTCGGCCAGGCGCTGGATCAGCCGACGCAGATAACGGTGCGCCTGCGGCGCGAGAAACAGCTCCGGCTCCTCGATCGCGAAGACGACGCCTGAGGTCTCGGCCGCGCAGGCCTCGAGGCCGCGCACCAGGGCGACGCGCGGCGCGGGCGCCCGCGCGAGGGCCTCCCGGATCAGCCCGTGCACGGCGTCCGCAGCCGGGAAGTCGACCGTTGCCGAGACGAGATCGCCGCCTCGTAGAGCGGCGGGGAAGTGGACGATCGGCGGGGCACCGGTGCGGTCGTCGAGCGAGACGTTGCGGCCGTCCGCGAGCGTCGCCTCGATCGAGATCGCGCGCTGGCCCACGGTCACGTCGGCCGTCGTGAGGTCGAAGGTGGGGTCGAGAAGCGCACGGAGGGCGAAGAGCACGTTCGACTTGCCGGCGCCCGGCTCGCCGATGAACGCGCAAACCGGCCCCGGCCGAAGCACGAGCCCGCGTGCGCTGCGGAAGTTTACGACGCGAATCTCACGGAGGAGCGCCTCAGGCACAGAGCCTCTTGCTGTCGAGCCTTACCACGATGCGAACCGGATTCTGATCAGGTGGAGCCGTCCAGCCCGAGGAGTAGCTCCCGCCCGTCTCCTGATTGCGATTATCAGGGACAAGTACTACGTTCTGGCGCCGTGCTGCGATCAGGCCGCGAGGCGTGCGTCCTCGTAGTAGTGCTTCCCTCGATCCGCGTAGCCATAGGGATGGTAGAAGGCGTCCAGAGCCAGCTCCGGAGGCGGATTCAGCTCGAAGTAGGTGCCTTCCCCCTGATCACAGACGCAGACCGTGAGCAGCCCCGTCGTCTCGCACCAGAGCAGGACGACTTCGATGCCGTGGTTCGACCGGCGCGAAAGCTCACGGTTCGATCCGTCGAGGATGTGGATGTGGTCGTCGTTCATGGATCTGGAGGATGGCAGGGGATGAGCCGTATGTCTGTGTGGCTAGCTGGACGGTCGACGCCCTGCTAGCCAGCGACCGCACCTTCCAGCTGCCTTCATTCGGCACTGGTGACGGCAGTCGTTGTTCAGCCCATAAACGGCCCGAGCTCGGTCGGCATGATGACGATCGGCCGCATCATGTCGCGGTCCTCGTGTTCGAGAATGTGGCAGTGGTACATGTACCGGCCGCTGTAGGTCTCGAAGCGCACCGCAAGCTCGACGATCTCGTTGGGGTTGAGTCGAACGGTGTCCTTGAGCCCCCGCTCGTTGTCGTCGATGGTGTGCTCCAGCTCGTCGCCGCCACCCCGCCCTAGCCGGACCGTGGCAGTCGTGCTGCGCTCGGTGATCCCGCCCTCTGGGACCGTGACGGTGATCGGAGACCGGGCGAGGAGCTGGAAGGGGCTCTGATGGATGTGGATCGGGTGCGTGTCGCCGGTCAGGTTGATGATCTGCCAGAGCTCGTACCGGCCGAGCGTAGGAAAGAAGGTCACTGTGTCCTCGAAGCGACAGGCGACCGTGCGGAAGCGCGCGATCGCCTCGCCTTCCGCGTCGACGATGGTGATCAGCGGCTCGCCGGCGGTATCGTCCGCCACCGCCGCGAGCTCGCGCATCGTCAGCAAGTTGGGCGCATCGTCGAGTTCCTGCTCGACGAGCACGATCGCGCGGCGCACCGCGCCTGCGAGGTCGTCCGGCGTCGGGGGCACGACGTCGCTCGCCAACCGGCTGGGAACTGACCATGGCCGCGAGGGGCCGGCGACGACCCGGAAGCGCATGACCTCGGGATAGGGCAAGAGGCCTTCCGGATCGCCGGCCTGCTCGGCGCGGTCCGGCGGGAAGCGCGCGCCGTCGAAGGGCGCCCTGGCGGTATTGAAGAGCGTCAGCTCACTCCCGGACCCGAGATCGGAGAAGTCGACGAGCAGGTCGGCACGTTCGGCCGGTGCGAGCACGAGCCCTCCAGGAGGCACCGTGACCGGGGAGGGAAGCAACCCGCCGTCGGTCCCGATCTGGACGACGCGATCGAGCTCCGGCCGACCGTCACCCAGCAGCACGAGCCGAAACGTGCGCGCGTTCGACCCGTTGAGAAC
>JBKOVL010000022.1:0-7593 GCA_046723895.1 Actinomycetota bacterium
GTCTTCCTCAGCTCCGATGCTTCGATCGCCTTCTCATCCTCCTCCTCCACGGCTACAATTTCGATCCCGGAAACTTTCTAGCACAGGGACTATTCGGTTGTCAAAACTTTCGAGAGACGAACTGATCCGGGAGTTCATCGCGGCCGTCCGGGCAGGGCAAACGGCGAACCAGACGCTCGACCACTCTGTGGCCGAGTACCTCGGCATCGACCCCTCCGCGTTGCGTTGCCTCGACATCCTCGACCAGGAGGGACCGATGACCGCCGGACGGCTTGCAGAGCGGGCGCGACTCAGCCCCGGCGCGATCACTGCGCTGCTCGACCGCCTGGAGAAGAAGGGGCTTGCACGTCGCGTACGAGACACAAAGGACCGGCGCCGCGTCCTCGTCGAGGTGACGCCGGAAGTTCGCCGGGGCGGCGAGCAGCTCTACGGGACGCCCGAGGAGGGCGCCCAAGCACTGGCAGGCTACTCCGACAAACAGCTCGAGTTTCTGATCGGCTTCCTGCGCGGCAACATCGCCTACCAGGAGGAGCGGCTGCGCCGCCTCGAGGAGCTGAAGGCTCGGGACGCAAGGCGCGGGTAATCCGCAGCGAGCAGACGTCCCGACGATGTCGCAGCGTCTCCGTGATCTCTTCGCAGGTCGGCAACAGAACGGCGGCGAGCCGTTCCTCGTTGATGCGAATGGAGCGGCTGCCGTCCGGCGTGCCGCACGTCGCAATCGGGACGCTGATGCCCGGCTGCACTGATTTCGCGACCGGCGGAGTTCTCCTCTGCTGAAGCGCAGCTGCGCACGCGGGTAGGGTTCCGGGCCGTGGACATGCGGCGCTTCCTCCCGATCCTGCTGATCGCCTTCGCGGCGCTCTTCATCCTGCCCCAGCTCTTCAAGGGCGGCGGGTCGAAGACTCTCTCGTCGAAGGATCGCGGCCGGCTGACGCTGGACGCGATCGAGCGCGTCGACCGCGCGGAGCAGCAGGCGCTCACATCGACCGGCAGGTACACGGCCGACCTCGCCAAGCTCGCCGCGCTCGACAGGGTGCTCGCTTCCGAGTTGACGATCCCGCTGACCGTCGACCTGGACGTCGGCGGCAATGGCAAGAGCTACCTGGCGCGCGTGTCCAGTGACATCGTCAGCGCGGCCTGGAGCCGGACCGGATCGACAGTCGTTCGCAGCTGCCGGGTGCTGAGGTCGAGGACCGGAGTGGATTGCCCGGTCGGAACAATCGGGCCGACGACGACAACCGTCACCTCGACCACCGAGACGACGACCACCACCAGGACCACCGGGACGATCACAACCGTGACGAAGTGAATGCCGAGCCGCGCTGGTGGGAGCTCCGGCGCGCGCAGAACCTCAAGCCTGCGACCTACACCTGTCCGCTCTGCGGCCGACGGCTCGCGTCGATGAGCGACCACATCCTGCTCTTCCCCGAGGGCGATCACTCCGCGCGACGGCACGCGCACACGGCGTGCGTGAGGCGGGCCCGCGAATCGGGCCGGCTGCCCTCGCGCGCCGAGTGGCGGAAGGCCCAGCCGCGCCGGCGCTGGTTCCGGCGCAGCTAGCCCTTACCAGGAGACCTTTCGCCGGCTGCGGGCCCTCCGCCGGATCTCCTTTCGCGCCTCCGACCGCAGCCGCGCGTCCTGCTTGACCGCGAGGTGCCGAAGCTCCGCCTGGAGCTTCTTCCAGCTCTCGTAGCGCTCGTGCCTGAGCGTGCCGTGTTCGAGCGCCGACTGGACGCCGCAGTCCGGCTCTCGCTCGTGCGAGCAATCGGCGAAGCGGCAGAGCGCGGCCGCGGCGGCGACGTCGTCGAAGGTCTGGGCGAGGCCATCCTCCGACTCCCAGAGCCGGAGTTCCCTCATGCCCGGCGTATCCAGGAAAAGACCGCCGCCGGGGAGGACGAGCAGCCGGCGGTTGGTCGTCGTGTGCCGGCCGCGGCCGTCCACCCGCACCTCGCCGGTCGCCATCAGCTCGTCGGCGGCGAGGCGATTGACGAGCGACGACTTGCCGACGCCCGAAGACCCGAGCGCCGCGACCGTGCGACCCTCCACGAAATAAGGGCCGAGCGTGTCGACGCCCTCGCCGGTCACGTTGCTGACGGCGTGCACGGGGACTCCGATCGTGACCGGCTCGACGTCGTAGAGCACCAACTCGACGTCCGCGCAGAGGTCGGTCTTCGTCAGCACGACGACGGGCTCGGCGCCGCTTTCCCAGCCGAGCGCCAGGTAGCGCTCGAGCCGGCGCAGGTTGAGATCGCCGTCGAGGCCCGCGACGAGGAAGACGACGTCGACGTTGGCGGCGACGACCTGCTCGATGGTCTGACCATGGTCGGTCGCGCCGAGCCGGGAGAACTTCGTCTTCCGCGGTAGCACGGCGTGGATGAGGGCCGGCTCGGTCGGCGTGACCGCCACCCAGTCGCCGACCGCCGGCAGCTCGCCGCGCGCGGTCGCGGAATGGCGGAGCCGGCCGGCGAGCTCCGCCGGCTGCTCTCCCCGCGCGGTGTAGAGGAGGTAGGCGCCCCGGTGCTCGACGGCAACCCGCGCGGGCTCGTGCCCGTCGGCGGCATGCGGGGCGAACTGGTCTTCGAGGGCCGGCGTCCAGCCGAGTGAGTCGAGCAAAGCGGTTGCTCCTTTCGCGCATGCGCAAGTAGGGCCGTCAGGCCCCGGACACGATCAGGCGCAGAGCGCGAGGAGTCCTAGAGGAGCGCCCTGCGCCGGAGGCAGTGAGCAAGCGTCTTCGTCATCTGTGCCACCTCCTTTGTCGCAGGGAAGGGGAGCGATGCTAGCGGATCAGACGGCTGGGGAAGGCGTCCTCGCCGAGCAGCCGGTAGCCCTCGACGGACGGGTGGTCGCCGTCGGAGGTCCACTCCTCCTTCATCCGCCCCGGGTTCGCCGGGTCGTCGAGCGTCTCGTAGAACGGCAGCACGGGCACGCGCTCGTCGCGAGCGAGCGCGTGGATCAGCTCGTTCAGGTGGCGGATCTTCGGGTCGGCCTGCGGCCAGCCGTTGTTCCAGGGCAGGAGCTCGGCGATCGCGACCCGGAGGCCGAGCCTCTTTCCCTGCTCGACCATCGCGCGGAGGTTGTCCGCGGCCGAGGCGACCGGACGGCCTTGGACGATGTCGTTGATCCCGCCCTGGACGATCAGGATCTGTGCGCCCCTTGCGCACTCCTCCAGGCGGAGGGCGATCTGGTCCGTCCGCTCGCCGTAGACGCCGCAGTTCCGGAACCGCAGCTCGCGATGCTTCCGCTGGGCCCAGTACTCCCACTGGCTCTTCTCGTCCGCTCCGAAGCCAAGGTTGTCCCGTTGCCGCGGGTCCGGGTCGAAGCCGGGCGAGCCGGCGGTGATCGAGTCACCGAGCGCGGCCACGAGTGTCGTCTGCTCCACCGGCTTCGAGCTCGCGCAGCCCGCGAGCAGGAGAGCTGCCGCCAGGCCGAACCAGGCGCCCTCCCGGTGTACTTTCATCCGAGGTCGATGTGCTCGTTGGCGTCGCTGACCGTAAGTCCGGGGCGGGGACCTCCCGCGATCGCGTACACGCGCATCCCGACCGCCGCCACGCCGAGCCCGTGGCGAGGCGTCGGCAGGTCGGGCAGGCGCCGCCAGCGTCTCGTCGCGAGGCTGTACGCGTAGACCGATCGGATCGTTCCGGACGGCGCCTCGCCGCCGACCGAGACGATCGACCCCGCGGCCGCGGCCGCACCGGTTCCGCCGCGCGCGCCCGGCACGGGCGCGAGCCGTGTCCACCGCTTCGCCCCCGGGCTCCAGACCTCGAAGGTCGCGACGTTCGTGTCATAGCCGTGAGTGCGTCCGCCCGCGGCGTAGATCTTCCCGGCCGCGACCGTCACGGCTAGGTGTTCGCGCGGCGTCGGTGCCGGAATGAGCTGCCAGCGCCGGGTCGCGAGATCGAGTGCGAAGGCGTGCCGCGCGAGTCCCGAGGCACCTACCCCGCCGACGACGTACAGCTCGTTTCCGAGGACTGCGGCGCCGCCCGCGGCGCGCGGCTCGGGCAACCGCGGGAGTGCGTGCCACCTGCCCCGGTCGAAGACGAACGCGGAGCGCGAGGGGTCGCCCGCGCCGATCGGGTTGCCGTAGCCGCCGACGACGTACAGACGCTGCCCGTCTGAGGCGACGAGCGCGTGGTGGACCGCGGCCGGGAGGTCGGGCAGGCGGCGCCAGCGGTCCGCAGCCGGGGAATAGGCATCGACCCGCGCCGACGGTGCGGCGCTCTGCGTCAGGCCGCCGACGACCGCGATCTCGCCTCGCACCACCGCGGCTGCCACCTCCGTCCGAGCCTCGGGCATCGGAGCCGCGGCGACCCAGGCGAGCGCGGCGGCGACGAGCAGGGACGTCACGCGACGGCGATCTCCCCGACGGTCTCGCCGAGGCTATTCGCGATCGGCACCGTGCTCCACCCATCGCCGAGATCGAGGAACGCCGCGAGCGCCGGGCGGAGCGCGCGCATCGCGCCGTCCTCGACCTTCAGCGCGATGCCGAGGCCCTCGGGCGAGGCGGCGCAGATCAGGCCCTCGGCCCCGCCCTTCGCGATCCAACCCGGGCGCAGGCGCATCAACTCGGTGTCGTTCGCCCCTCGCTCGTAGCCGATCAGCTCAGGGTATGCCGCCATCGCCGCCGCGATCGCCGCGCCTCCTTCGAGCTGCGCGAGGCGAGAGAAGGAATGCGCCATGCGCTCGAGCGTGAGGGCGAAGGTGAGCACGCCGCAGCCGTCGACCGCGGCCGGGATCTCCCCGCGCGGGACGTCGGCGGCGCCTGCGATCTCCTTGTGGAGGAGCTGCTGCATCGGGTGTTCCGCGAGCCGGTAGCCCGCGGTCGGCCATCCGCGGCTGCGGCAGACGGCGAGGAAGCCGGCGTGCTTTCCCGAGCAGTTGTGGGCGAGGCGACTCGGGCCGCGCCCCTCCTGAGGTCCGCACTCGAGATCGTCCTCGGTCGCGGGCGCCTTCGCGAGCAGGCTCGCAGCGGCGGCGAGCTGCGCTTCGCCGGCGCGGTGCGACGCGCACGCGATCGCGAGCTCGACGTCGGTGACGTCGTCGCGCTCGCGCGCGAGCGGCAGCGCCTGGATCGGCTTGGACGACGAGCGGAAGAAGGTGACGATCTCCGGGTTTCCGGCGCTTTGAACCACGCGGCCGCCAGCGACGGCGACCGCGTGCACGCGGTGGACCGCCTCGGCCACCGACCCGCGGCGCACGGTTACCCTGAACGCGTCAATGCGCAGGAGCGTACGTGCCTGAGCTACCCGAGGTGGAGGCGCTGCGGCGGGCCGTCGACGACCCGGTGCGCGCGTTTCCGATCGAGCGTGCGGGCCCGGCGCACATCGCGACGCTGAAGACGTTCGATCCGCCCTTGTCGGCTCTCGAGGGGCGGCGGCTGGCAGGCGCGGAGCGGCGCGGGAAGAGGCTCCTGTTCCCGACAGAGGACGGAGAGCTCGTGCTGCTCGTCCACCTGATGTCGGCCGGACGGCTGCGGTACCTGCAGGCGGGCGAGGCCGGACCGAAGACCCCGGCGTTCCGGTTGCGGTTCGAAGGCGGCGGTGAGCTCGTGCTCACCGAGGCCGGGGCGAAGAAGCGCGCCGGTGTCTGGCTGCTGACGCCCGAGGCCGCCGAGGAGGAGCTCGCCCACCTGGGCCCGGAGGCGCTCGGGGTCGGCGCCGAGCGGCTCGGGGAGATCCTGGCGTCGGATTCGCGGCGGCTGCACTCCCTGCTCCGCGACCAGCGGGCGCTCGCCGGGATCGGCCGCGCCTGGGCGAACGAGATCCTCCACCGGGCGCGGCTCTCGCCGTTCGCGCTCTCGACGGAGCTCTCGCCCGACGAGGTCGGACGGCTCGCGAGGGCGATCGACGAGGAGCTCGCGCGCGGGCTCGAGCTGCGCGAACGCGGCGCGAAGGACACGACCGTCTATCGGATCCACAATCGTCTCGGAGAGCCGTGCCCCGACTGCGGCACGCCGATCGCCCGGGTCGACTACGAGGAGCACACGATCTACTACTGCCCGCAGTGTCAGACCGGCGGTCGCGTGCTGAAGGACCGGCGGCTCTCGAGGCTGCTGCGGTGAAGCTCGGTTCGCCGGACGGCTCCTTCGTCGTCGAGGAGTGCGTCGACCAGGGCGAGACGAGCGCCGAGCGCCCGGTCGCGCCGCTCCACCTCCACCGCAACGAGGACGAGGCCTGGTACGTCCTAGAGGGCGCGCTCGCCTTCCGCGTCGGAGACGAGAGCGTCGAAGTCGGGGCGGGGTCGGGGATCGTCGTGCCGCGGGCCACACCGCATACGTTCTGGAACGCGACCGGCGGTCGCACGCGCTACCTGATCGTGATGGCACCCGAGACGGCGCGGCTCGTCGAGGCGATCCACTCGGGCACGGCGACCGACGTGCGCGCGCTCTTCGAGGACCACGACTCCCAGCTGCTCGCGTAGCTAGGTCGCGTGCAAGCCGAAGCGGCTGAACGACCACGGCCACTCCTCGACGCGATCGCAGAGCCGGGCCTTGACCGGGTTGAGCAGCACGTAGGCGCAAGTGTCGTAGACGCGCGCCTCTTCCAGGAGCGCGCGCGTCTTGAATCGCTCCGCGAAGACGTGGCCGAAGGTGTCATAGCGCTGGTTGTAGTAGAGCGCGTAACGCCAGTTGAGTTGGTGCATGCCTCGCGAGAGCGCCCCGACCGGCGCCTCGACCACCAGGTGGTAGTGGGTCGAGAGCGCGCAGGCCGCGTACAGCTCCCAGCCATAGTGCCTAACCGACCGCCCGAGGAGCCGAAAGAGCTCCGTCCGGTCGTCCCCGTCGCGAAACACGACGCTCGAGGCGACGCCGCGAGCCCAGACGTGGAAGAACCCGTCCGGGAGCGCAGAACGAGGAAGGCGAGGCATCAACCGATGGTAGAAGCGCCCCGCGACCGAAACAGCCGAGGTGCGGACGCTTTGTAACGGTTTCGTCACACCTCGAGTGCCAGGCACTGGCTGTGGAAGAACTGGCACGCAATCGGCACACCCGAGGTGCCAGGCACTGGTTGTGGAAAAAACCTAGGCGGGGAGCGCTATCGCCAGGGTGCTCCCGTCGACCGTGACCGAGCCGCCTAGGCGCTCGAGGTGCATCACCGCGACCGCCGCCCCGAGGTCGCGCAGTTCCTGGCCGAGGACGACCGGGGCGGACGACGGCGTGATCGGTGAGACCCGCAGCTCGGGCCCGTCGACGACCACCTCGACCTGCTCCAGGCCGCCGTGGCGCAGCGCGCACTGGACAAGAGCCGAGACCGACCGCTTTGCCGTCTCGACGTCGACGGTGACAGCCGTACCGTCGCCGGAGACCGAGACTCGATCGTCCCCAAGCCGTTCGGCCGCGGCCGCGGCCAGCACGCCGGTCGAGACGCGATCCAGCTTCGGGTCGTAGCGGTCACCGGTGATGCGGGCGGCGAGCGAGAGCTCGTCGATCAGCTCTCCGAGCTGGCCGGAGGCGGCCTCGATCATCTCCGAGTAGCCGACGAACGTGGGGTCGAGGCCCGCGCTACGGGACATGGTCCGAGCGAACCCGAAAATGGTCGCGAGCGGCGTGCGCAGGTCATGGCACGCGAGGCTGACGAGCTTCGGGAAGCCTGTTTC
>JBKOVL010000255.1:0-15762 GCA_046723895.1 Actinomycetota bacterium
CGCTTCTACTTCGCGTCGTCGTCCGGAAGCCGGAAGGTGAAGAACCTCGAGCGGAGCTTCTCGGCCTCGGTCGTGGTCGACGCACGCGAGCCGGGGCGGGAGCGATGGGTCTCGGCGTCGGGTCCGGTTGAGATCCTGCGCGCCGGCGAGGCGCAGTCGATCAACGCCCGCATCAGGCGCCGGTACCTTGCGCCGAAGGCGCTCGACGGCCCGATCGAAGCCGCGCTCGCCGCGTCGGACGACGTCACGCTCAGGCTGGCGCCGACGGCGTGGCGGTCGTGGACCGCGGAGATCGGCGAGTCGCCGGAGCGGTGGTTCCTAGCGGTCGACGCCTAGAAATTGAGCGTGACACGGGCGATCCGCCGCGCTGCAAAAAGGGCGGAGCGGGACGTCATCTGCAACTGACGGCTTAGGCCGCCCGGCCTCGGGGTTGAACCAGCGAGGCTCACCTTCTCCGAGGTGGTTCCGTTCCCGAGGAGCCTGGACTGAGCGGCTGGGGCGACTTCGCCACGGTGACGGGCGGTGCGACCGCAGCGCTGCTTGGGTTGCTGTTTGTCGCGGTATCGATCCGGGTCGAGGTGATCGCCAAATCCGCCGAGTTGCGGAATCGAACTGCGCAGACTCTGACGCTGTTGCTCGCAGGGCTCCTCGTCGCCGCTCTGTTGGCTGTTCCCGATCAGCGCAACGTGGCTCTCGGTGCCGAGTACCTGGTACTGGCTCTCGTCGTCACCGGCGCGGCTCTCATACTCGACCGACGGGCTGGCACTCAGCGTGGCAGCGCGCTCGCGCGGCGCCTGGACTCGATCAACCCGACAGTCGTGACGTGCTCGCTGCTCGTCATAGCCGCCGTAATCCTTATCCTCGGGTACAAGGACGGCACATACCTCCTTGTCCCGGCGCTGATCGCGGTGCTGGTCGGAGGAGTCGTGAATGCCTGGCTCATTCTTGTCCGGCTGACCGACTGAGCTCGGTTGAACTTCCGACAGAGACCTCCGCGGACATTGTCCGAAGGGGACAGTAGGGTTCGCGCCCCGTGCGTCTGATCGTGGCCCGCTGCGAAGTTGCCTACTCCGGCCGTCTGACCACACGGCTTCCCGAGTCTGTCCGCCTCCTGATGATCAAGGAGGACGGAACGTTCATGGTCTGGTCGGATTCCGGGGGGTCAGCCGTAAAGCCCCTCAACTGGATGACCCCGCCGACGGTGATCGAGAAGAGCGAAGGCCGCATCGTCGTCCGCAAGCGCGCCGGCAAGACGGAGGACTGCCTCGAGATCGAGCTGGTCGAGGTGCTGAGCGACGTCTCCCACGAGATGGGCGAGGCGGCCGGGCTCGAGAAGGACGGGGTCGAGCGCGACCTGCAGGAGCTGCTCGCCGAGCGGCCGGAAGCGCTCGGCGAGGAGCTCCGGCTCGTGGGCCGCGAGTGGCCGACGGACATCGGCCCCGTCGACCTGATGTGCCGTGACGCCGGCGACGGCTGGGTCGCGGTCGAGGTCAAGCGCATCGCCGGGATCGAGTCGGTAGAGCAGCTCGCGCGCTACCTGGAGCGGATCCGCATCGACCCGGCCCGCGCCGAGTGCCGCGGCGTGCTCGCGGCGCAGCGGTTCCGAGCACAGGCGGTGACGCTGGCGGAGTCGCGCGGGATCCGGTGCGTCGAGGTCGACCTCGCGGTGCTGCGCGCGGAGCGCGAGCCCGAGCTGACGCTGTTCGTGTGACGAACCTGTAGCGACTCGTCCACATTTGCGAGTCGCGCGCCCCGCGTGCGCCATCCTCGGAGCATGCAGCGTGTGGTCACGCTCATCGCCCTACTCGGCGTCGGCTTCGCGGGCTACGCCGTCTGGCACAACGCGCACGCGCACGTCGCCCGAGTGACCGCGGACTGGACGCGGACGCCCGGCGTCCTCAACCCAGACGTCCGCCAGGAGACGATCGGGCAGACGATCTGCCTCCAGGGGTGGACGCGCACGGTCCGCCCGCCGACGGACTACACATCGGAGCTCAAGCTCGAGCAGATGCGCGAGTACGGCCTGACCGGCAAACCGGCGGGCTACCAGGAGGACCACCTGATCAGCCTCGAGCTCGGCGGCCATCCGACCGACCCGCGCAACCTCTGGCCGGAGCCGCAGCCGCATGCGGAGGAGGTCGACGGAATCGAGAACGACCTCAATCACCTGGTGTGCTCGGGGAAGATCACGCTGGCGGAGGGGCAGCGCCGCGAGTCGAGCCTCAAACACACCTCCGGCTGACATGATCGAGGCGTCGAGCTCACGCCGGAGAGCTTCTCTCGACGCGGCCAGGCTCGCACAGGGCTCGCGCTGGGACGTCGATCACGATGGTGCAGCGGTACGGCCGACGAGCGCGCGCAGGCTCCGGGCAAACGTGCCGCCCCCGACGACGTCATCGGCGGCCGCGGCGGCGCGGGCGCGGAGACCGCGGTCGGACGTTACGAGGCGGTAGGGGCGCCCCGCGCGCGCGAGTGCCTCCGCGTCGCGCGCGATCCGGTCGTCGGCGCTCTCGGCCGTCGTCCCGACGACCTTCAACGTCGCGCCGGCTTCGGCAACCGCCGGCGGCTTGCCGTCGAATACGACGAGCGCGTGGGCGCCGGTCGCCTCGGCCCATGCGCGCACGAGCTCGACGAGCTCCTCCCGGCCGATGTTCGGCCACTCGGAGCGGCGGACATTCTCGGCGTCGACGAGGGTTACTGGTTCCACTTGTCGGCCGTGTGCTTGCCGTGCCCGCTCGATTTCGCGCGCGGGTCGGGCTCGACCGGAAACGTCGGCGACATCGTCCCCTGGCTGCGGCGGGCGGAAAAGCGCTTGCCGAAGCGGGACACGCGTCGGAAGTAGCGGTTCATCCGCTCTCTCTTCCCCGCAGCGGGTGCACGTGTAACTCGAGCACGTCTGGGCGGTGGAAGTGACCCGCGGCGTCGAAGCGCTGTCGCTCCTCCGCGAGTCGCTGCGGCTCGAGATCGGCGTACAGGATCCCCTCCTCGCCGTAGAGAGGGCCGGCGAGATAGGACCCGTCCGGCGCGAGGATCGCGGAGCCTCCGCGCCCGAGCGGATCGATGCTCGCGATCTCCTCGCGGAGCGGGAAGTCGTCCGGGTAGGAGTTGCCGCGCTGGAAGTGGCAGGGGCTGACGACGAACGCGCGGGACTCGCGGGCGATGTGGACGAGCGTCGCCTGCCAGGCGTCGCCGTCGTCGGCCGTCGAGGCGATGTAGATCTCGACACCCGACTCGTAAAGCGCAAAGCGCGCGAGCGGCATGTAGTTCTCCCAGCAGATCAGTCCGCCGATCCGGCCGATCCCGGTCTCGACCGCGCGCAGGCCCTCGCCGTCGCCCTGTCCCCAGACGAGCCGCTCGTGGTTCGTGGGCACGAGCTTGCGGTGGTGGACGGTGAGGCTGCCGTCAGGTGCGTGGTAGAGGAGCGAGTTGTAGAGCGTTCCGGGGCGCGCGGGGTCACGCTCGTTCACACCTGTGACGAGCCAGACCTCGTGCTCCCGAGCGATTGACCCCAGGCGATCAGCATCTGGTCCGGGCACCTCGAGCGACTCGCGGGCGAGCATCGCGAACGCGCCTTTCGCGCGTGGGTCGGCCCAGCCGGCGAGGAACTTCGCCCAGGCGGAGCTCGGGTAGGCGGGGACAAAGGTCTCCGGAAAGGCGACGAGCTGTGCGCCCTGCGCCTTCGCCTCGGCGGTCAGGGCGGCGAGCTTGTCGAGCGTGGCGTCGCGGTCGAGGATCGCCGGCTCGGCCTGGACGCAGGCGACGCGGACGGTCTCTCTCATCGCGCGTACACCGACACGTGCCGGCCGCTCTCGGCCGTGAAAGGGTCGCGCCGCCAGCTGCCCCAGCGGGCGCGCAGCTCCAGGCCGGCGAGGCGCGCCATCAGGTCGAGCTCGCTGGGGAAGGCGTAGCGGATGCTGACCGGGTAGAGCTTCGTGCCTTCTTCAGTGATCACGATGTGCTGGCTGTCGACGCGTTGCTCGACGGGGCTGTGGCGTGAGGCGTCCAGCATCACGCGGCCTGCGTCGACCCAGGTCGCCTGGGTGCGCTGGTTGCGGTCGAAGCGGGCGAGGTCGGGGAAGAAGGCCTCGACGGCGAAGACGCCGTCGTCGGTCAGGTGCTTCGCGACGTTGGCGAAGCAGCGGAGTTGGTCCTCCTGGGTGAGGAGCGCAAAGAGGCTATTGAAGGCGACGAAGATCAGGCGGTAGCTGCCCTCGGCCGGGACATCGGCGAAGTCGCCGATGGTGACCGGGATCGCCTCTCCGCCGGGCTTCGCTCGGAGCTGGGCGACCATTTCCTCGGAGGCGTCGATTCCATGCACCTCGAGGCCATGCTCGAGGACCGGGAGAGCGAGCCGGCCGGTGCCGATCGCGAGCTCGAGGACGGGCCCGCCGGAGGCGAGCTCGACGAGCGCCTCGACCGCGCGGTCGGTGTCGAGCGTCTCTTGGTAGAAAGCGTCGTAGACGTCGGCGATCCGGTCACCGTAGGTCGCGCGCCCGTAGCCCTCCATCGGCTGAGGTTATCGCCCAGCGCCGGAGCCGCGAAATTCCGGCCGGGCGTCGGCGGCTTCGCCGGCGGCCTGCCAGCCTTGAGCGAGCGCTGCGAGGTTGGGTTCGAACGATCGCGGCCACGCGCCCTCGGCGACATCGGCACAGCTCGTGGGTTTTCATCCGTCGAGGGCTTCGCGGAGCGAGCCGACGTACCGCTCGAGGGCGGCGGGCCCGTCGTCGGCGACCTCGAGCGCGCGCGAGCCGACGACGATCCCGTCGGCGAGGGCGGCGGCGGCCGACGCGTGCTCGGGCGTCGAGATCCCGAAGCCGGCGTAGAGCGGCTTGTCGGTTGCGCGCCGGGCGCGTTCGACAAGGCCGGCGAGCGCGGGGGAGAGGTCGGAGCGCGCGCCGGTCGTGCCGGTGAGCGTGACGAGGTAGAGCCAGCCGTCCGTCTGCCCGGCAGCGAGTGTGAGCCGTTGGTCGGTCGAGGTCGGGGCGACGAGCTGGACGCGGCGAAGCTCGCGACGCTCCCCTGCCGGCAGGTCGGCGACGATCAGGCTTGCTGCACCCGCCGCCCGGGCGTCGTCCGCGAAGCGATCCCAGCCGTACGCCTCGAGCAGAGAGGAGTACGTCATCGGCACGAGCGGGACCGACACCCGGCTCCGGGTCTCGGCGAGACACTCGAGGCACCGCTTCGTTCGCATCCCCGCGGCCAGTGCCAGCTCGGCAGCGCGGCGGATCACGGGGCCGTCCGCGAGCGGGTCGGAGAACGGAAAGCCAACTTCGACGATGTCAGCCCCACCGGCCTCCGCGGCGGCCGCGAGCTCAGGCGTCTCGCGCCCGGCCATGAGGTAGATCACGAGCGCCCTTCTCGCCTTGCTCACGGCAGGGGGCCCTCGGGGGGCGCGAGCGCCCCTGAAGTCACGCTAGCGGGGATTTCGTCATGCGTGGGTGATGCGGGGGTGCCGGATGTGTGCCGATCGCCGGTCACCGGTCGAGGTGGGCGAGGGCCTCGTCCAGATCCTTGTCGCCACGGCCGGAGAGGCAGACGACGACGATGTCGCCGTCGAGCTCGCCGGTCCGTGCGAGCGCGTGCGCGGGCTCGAGCGCGGGGATGATCCCCTCGGTCTCGGCCAGCCGCTGGAACGCGGCGAGCGCTTCCTCGTCCGTCGCTGCCAGGTACTCGACCCGGCCGGTGTCGCGGAGGAACGCATGCTCCGGGCCGACCCCGGGGTAGTCGAGTCCGGCCGAGATCGAGTGCGCGTCGACGATCTGGCCGTCCTCGTCCGCAAGCAGCGAGGACCGAGCGCCGTGGAGCACGCCGGTGCGCCCCGTGCCGAGGCTCGCGGCACCCGCCGCCTCGACGCCGTAGAGCCGCACTTCGGTGTCGTCGAGGAAGCCCGCAAACATCCCGATCGCGTTCGAGCCGCCGCCGACGCACGCGATCGCCGCGTCCGGCAGCCGCCCTTCCGCCTCCAGGACCTGCGCGCGCGCCTCCCGTCCGATCACCGCCTGCAGTTCACGGACGAGCGCGGGATATGGCTCCGGCCCGACGCAGGAGCCGATCAGGTAATGGGTCGTCTCGACGTTGGTGATCCAGTCCCGGATTGCCTCGCTCGTGGCCTCCTTGAGCGTCTTCGTCCCGAACTCGACGGGTCGCACCTCGGCACCGAGCAGGCCCATCCGCTCGACGTTCGGCCGCTGCCGCCGCATGTCCTCGGCGCCCATGTAGACGACGCAATCGAGCCCGAAGCGTGCGCATACGGTCGCGGTCGCGACGCCGTGCTGCCCGGCGCCGGTCTCCGCGACGATCCGCCGCTTGCCGAGCCGCTGCGCGAGCACGGCCTGGCCGAGCGCGTTGTTCAGCTTGTGGGCGCCGGTGTGGAGTAGGTCCTCCCGCTTCAGGTACAGCCGCTTACCCGGGGCGAACCGTTCGGCGAGCGTCAGCGGCGTCGGCCGGCCGCCGTACTCGCGTCCGAGACGGTCGAGCTCTTCGGCGAACCCGGGATCCTCACGCGCCTCGCGCCAGCCGGCCTCGAGCTCGTCGAGCGCCGGGATCAGCGTCTCGGGCACGTAGCGGCCGCCGTAGCCGCCGTAGGCAGTGGTCATCGGCCGGCCTCCGGCCGATGACAGTGGAGAGGGCCGGCGGGAACCGGCGGGTTCCCCCATAGGAGTCGGCCTCTGGAAGAAGGGGGCTCGTGGGGGAAACATCGTTTCCCCCACGGGAGCGAGCCGTAGGCGAGCGACGTCATCGTGCCGCAGCCACGAAGGCCCGCACGCGGTCGTGGTCCTTGATCCCAGGGCTCGACTCCAGCCTCGAGCTCGCGTCGACCGCCCAGGGCCTGGTCGCCTCGATCGCACGCCGCACATTCTCCGGCCCTAGGCCGCCTGCGAGCACCAGCCGCCCCTCGACGGCCCTTGCCCGCTCGAGCTGCGTGTCGTCCTCCTCTTCCCAGGGCAGATCGACGACGGTCGCGACCTGCTCGCCGTCGCGGAGGAGGACGGCGTCACGCCCGCGGACCTTTCCGTCCGCGCGGTCGTAGAGCTGAACAAGGTCTGCGTCGGTGTCTTCGGTCTCGCCGACGAAGACGGCGACCGAGAGGGCCGTCTCCGGCACCGGGAGCACCTCCCGCGCCGTCCGCGGGCTCGCCGGCTCGAGGATGAACCCGCAGAGGTCCGCGCCCGCGCCGACGGCGATGTCGACGTCCTCCGCGCGGGTGAGTCCGCAGACCTTGACGAGCGGCCGGGAAGCGATCTCGCGCAGCATCGCAGCCGGGTCGGCGGCGCGCATCAGCGCCGTGCCGATCAGAACGGCGTCTGCGCCCGCCAGCTCGGCTGCCGCGCCCTGCGCCCGCGAGTGGATCGCGCTCTCGGCGATGACCACGCGGTTGCGCGGCGCCTGCCCGACCAGCCGGAGCTGCGCGCCGCGGTCGATTGCGAAGGTCGTCAGGTCGCGGGCGTTGATCCCGATCGGGTCGGCGTCCAGGGCGACCGCGCGCTCGAGCTCCCCGGCATCGTGGGCCTCGGCGAGCACGTCGAGGCCGATCCGGGCGGCGTGCGCCATCAGCCGCCGTGCCGCACGGTCGTCGAGGTCGCGCAGGAGCAGGAGGGCCGCGTCGGCGCCGGCCTCACGCACGTCGTCGAGCTGCGCCTCCTGACGGAAGAATCCCTTGGCGAGGAGGGGGAGCGACGCAGTCGCCCGTGCGGCGCGCAGGTCGTCGACCGTCCCGGCGAACCGCTCGTCGACGAGCACGGAGACCGCCGCCGCGCCCGCCTGCTCGAATGCGGCCGCCAGCTGAGCCGGCTCGGCGTCGGGCCTCAGGTCGCCGGCCGAGGGCGAGCGGCGCTTGACCTCGGCGATCGTCGCGACACCGGGCCCCGCCAGCGCGTCCCTGAACCTACCCATGGTTCGAGAAGGCGACAAGCGCCTCCAGCCGCTCGGCGGCGGCTCCCGAGTCGACGGTCTTCCGAGCGAGCTCGAGGCCGTCGCGCAGATCCTCTGCGTGGCCGCCGGCCGCGATCGCGCCGGCGGCGTTGAGCAGGATCGCGTCCCGCTTCGCACCGCGCTCTTCGCCGGAGAAGACCGCCCTGATCACGGCCGCATTCTCCCCCGGCGAGCCGCCGCGCAGCTCCTCGGGTGCGCAACGGGCCAGTCCGAGCGCCTGCGGGTCGACCTCGCGCTCGCGTATCTCCCCGGCCACCACCTCGCAGACGAGGTTGGGTCCGGCGGGCGAGAGCTCATCGATTCCGAACGCCCCGTGGACGACGAACGCGCGCCGTGCGCCGAGCCGCGCAAGCACCTCGGCGAGCGTGCGCACGAGCGCCGGGTCGTAGACGCCGACCACCTGCGCGCGCGCGCCGGCCGGGTTCGTCAGCGGTCCGAGCACGTTGAAGACCGTTCTCGTCGCGAGCTCCTTCCGCACCGGCGCAGCGTGCCGGAAGCCCGGGTGGTGCGTCGGGGCGAAGAGGAAGCCGAAGCCGAGCTCGTCGATCGAGCGCTCGATCCAGTCCGGTGGGCAGTCGAGGGAGTACCCGAGCGCCTCGAGCACATCGGCCGAGCCGGAGGCCGACGAGACCGCGCGGTTGCCATGCTTGGCAACCGCGGCGCCGGCGGCTGCGGCGACGAGCGCGGCGGCGGTCGAGATGTTGATCGTCGCCTGGCCGTCGCCGCCGGTGCCCGCGGTGTCGACGAGGTCGTCGCGCTGCGGCCGCACGGCGAGCACGTGGCTGCGGATCGCCTCGGCGAAGCCGGCGATCTCGTCCGGCGTCTCGCCCTTCAGCCGCAGTGCGATCAGGAAGCCTCCGATCTGGGCCGGCGTCGCCTCCCCGGTCATGATCGCGCCCATCGCTTCACGCGCTGCCTCCCGCGAGAGATCGCGCTCGGCGAGCAGCGTCTCCAGCGCCGGCTGGATCACCACCCCTCCAGGAAGTTGCGGCAGAGCCGCGGGCCGTCGGGCGTCAGCACCGACTCCGGGTGGAACTGAACCCCGTCGACGCGCAGGGTCCGGTGGCGGACGGCCATCACCTCGCCGTCGTCCGTCCTCGCGGAGACCTCGAGCTCGTCGGGCACGGTCGTTGCGGCGAGGGAGTGGTAGCGGCCGGCCGGGAAGTCTGGAGGGAGGCCGGCGAAAATGCCGCGGCCGTCGTGCGAGACGGCGCTCGCCTTGCCGTGCACGAGCCGCCGGGCCTGCCCGATCTCGCCTCCGAACGCCTCGATGATCGCCTGGTGTCCGAGACAGACGCCGAGCGTCGGCGTGGTCGGGGCCAGCCGGCGCACGATCTCGACGGTCGCGCCGGAGTCCTCCGGGCGGCCCGGACCGGGGGAGATGACGAGGTGCGAGGGTGCGAGCCGCTCCGCCTCGTCGGCGTCGATCTCGTCGTTCCGGCGCACGACGACCTCCTCGCCGAGCTCCTGGAACAGGTGCACGAGGTTGTAGGTGAAGCTGTCGTAGTTGTCGACGAGGAGGATCACCGGTCCGCCTCTGCCAGCGTAATCGCCGTCTCGAGGGCGGCGAGCTTGCGCAGGCACTCCTCGTGCTCGGCGTGCGGGTCGGAGTCGGCGACGATCCCCGCGCCCGCCTGGAGGTGGGCGACCCCATTGTGGAGGACGATCGTCCGGATCGCGATGCACGTGTCCAGGTCCCCGTTCGGCTGCGCGTGACCGACCGCGCCGGCGTAGGGACCGCGGCGGTAGCCCTCGAGCTCCGAGATCAGCTGCATCGCGCGCACCTTCGGGGCGCCGGAGACCGTGCCCGCCGGGAAGCACGCACGGAGCAGGTCGAACGGCCGCACGTCGTCCCGGAGCTCGCCCACCACCTCGGAGACGAGGTGCGTGACGTGCGAGAAGCGCTCCGGCTCCATGAACCGCGCGACGCGGACCGTGCCGTGCCGGCAGACTCGCGACAGGTCGTTACGTCCGAGATCGACGAGCATGACGTGCTCGGCGCGGTCCTTCTCGGAGTCGAGCAGACGCTCCGCGTCGCCAGGCCCGGGTCGCGTGGTACCTGCGATCGGGTTTAGGCTGGCGCGCCGGCCTTCGGCCTTGACGAGCGTCTCCGGGGAGGAGCCGATGAGGGCGAGCCCGCCGAGCTCGAGCAGGAAGAGGTACGGGGAGGGGTTGACGCGGCGGAGCGTGCGGTAGAGCTCGATCGCGCTCGCGGACGTGGGACGCTCCGCGCGCTGGGAGAGGACGACCTGGAACGCATCGCCCGCGCGGATGTGCTCCTTCGCCGCGAGCGCGGCTCGCTCGTACTCGAAGCGCCCGGGGTGTCGGCGCGTCGGGCCGCGCGTGCCGATGCCGCGCGGGATCTCCGGAGTGGCGGTGTCCAGCCGAGCGCGAAGCTCGGCCGGGGCGCCGCACAGCACCTGCGCGAGACCCGCGGCGTGGTCGAAGCGCACCAGCGTCTCGGCGACGATGAAGCGGCTCTGCGGGAGAGGGGGTCCGTCCGCAGGCAACGGCACGGTCGGCTCGAGCGTCGCGGCGTGGTCGTATGCGAGGAAGCCGACGACCGGCGCGTCCGTCCCCTCGGCCTCCTGCAGCGACACGACCTGCGTGCCGGCGCCGACGAACGAGTGCCGGCCGAGGCGGCCGTGGGAGACCGACTCGAGCAGGAAGGCGGCCTCCCCGTCGCCGCGCAGGCGGATGTACGCCCCGAGGGGCGTGATCAGATCGGTCGGGATGACGGTCGTGTAGGTCATCTGCTGGAACAAAAAAGACCCGTACGGGTCTTCGAGCGGGTGACGGCTGTGACCTGGATCAGTCCAGGCTTCCGCCCCGCTCGCAGCGCCAGGACCAGGCCCAGTGGCGGGGAAGAATGGCCATCAGCCTGCAGCGTAGCGCGTGCGGCCCGCACCGTCATCCCCCTGGCTGGGGATAGATTGGAGCCGTGGCCCGCTCCGTGATCGTCTCCGCCGTCCGCACACCGTTCGGCAAGCTCGGCGGCGGGCTCGCCGACAGGGAGGCGACCGAGCTCGGCGGGATCGCGATCCGGGCCGCGCTCGACCGCGTCGACATCAGGGACGACGAGGTCGAGTACGCCGTCATGGGCCAGGTCCTCCAGGGCGGTGCCGGCCAGGCGCCGGCGCGGCAGGCAGCGGTTGCAGCAGGGCTCCCGATCACCCTTCCCGCGGACGCGGTCAACAAGGTGTGTGCCTCGAGCATCCGTGCCGTCCAGATCGCCGATCTGATGATCCGCGCCGGCGACCACAGCGTCGTCGTCGCGGGCGGGATGGAGTCGATGTCGAACGCGCCGTATGCGCTGAAGAACGCCCGCTTCGGGTATCGCCTCGGCGACGGTACGCTGATCGACCTGATGACCCACGACGGCCTCGTCTCCAGCTTCGACCGGCGACACATGGTCGAGCAGGCGTCGTTCGTCTCGAGGGAGCTCGGGATCTCGCGCGAGGACCAGGATGCCTGGGCGCTGCGCTCGCACGAGCGCGCGGTGGCGGCCGCTGACGCGGGGCGCTTCGGCGACGAGATCGTGCCGGTGGGGGACGTTACGGCCGACGAGAGACCGAGGCGGGACACGACGCTCGAGAGGCTCGCGGCGCTGAAGCCGGTGTTCGACCCTGACGGGACGACGACTGCCGGCAACGCATCGGGAGTGAACGACGGCGCCGCCGCGCTCGTCGTCACGAGCGACGAGTTCGCGGCGCGGCGCAGCCTCGAGGTGCTGGCGACGATCGTCGCGCAGGGCTACGTCGCGGACGAGTTCGCATACCTCGCGCGCACTCCGGCCGGCGCCGGCAAGGTCGCGCTCGACAAGGCGGGGAAGAAGATCGGAGACGTGAAGCGCGTCGAGGTCAACGAGGCGTTCTGCTCGGTCGCGCTCAACTCGGTTCAGATGCTGGAAGCGGATCCGGAGACCGTGAACGTGAACGGCGGCGCGGTCGCGCTCGGTCATCCGATCGGAGCGTCCGGAGCGCGGATCCTCTCGACGTTGATCTACGAGCTGCGCCGCGAGGGCGGCGGGCTCGGGCTCGCGGCGATCTGCTCGGGCGGCGGCCAGGGCGACGCGTTGCTGATCGAGGTCTGACCTCGCTCCGCGCGGCCGTCCTCGACTACGGCAACGTCCTCTCGCTCGACCAGGAGGGCGAGAGCGTCCGTCGCCTCGAGGGGTTGACCGGGGCGGAGGCAGCGCTCTTCGCCGAGGCATACTGGCGCCACCGACCGGTGTACGACCGCGGGTCGATCTCCGGCGAGGCGTACTGGCAGCAGGTCGGCTCGGACCTGGGGGTCGAGCTCTCCAAGCAACGGATCCGCGAGCTCGTTCGCGAGGACGCGGTCAGCTGGGTGCGGCTGAACGAGCGGATGGTCGCGTGGCTGCGCGCGCTGATTGCAGCCGGCGTCCCGACCGCGATCCTCTCGAACATGGCGCGCGACACGTGGGAGCTGCTCGAGCCGCGCTTCGACGGCGTGGCGGCTCTCACCCTCTCGTTCGAGGTTGGTGCGGCCAAGCCCGAGGCGGCGATCTATCTCCGCTGCCTGGAGACGCTCGGCGTCGAGCCGGCCGAGGCGCTCCTCGTCGACGACCGGCGCGAGAACGTCGAGGCGGCGCGGGCGCTCGGGATGAAGGCGCTGCTCTTCGAGGGCGAGGACGCGCTCGCCGCCGAGCTCGAGGAGCTCGGCCTCGATTGGCCGCTGCCGTAGGCTTGCGCGCGTGAGGTTCGAGCACGTCCTGGTCGTCGGCGCCGGCCAGATGGGCGGCGGGATCGCACAGGTCGTTGCCGCGTCCGGGCGGCGGGTGTCGCTCTACGACGCGGCGCCGGGAGCGGTGGAGCGCGGGCTCGACGCGATGGGGAAGAGCCTGGCGAAGCTCGCCGAGAAGGGCGGGCCCGATCCCGACAAGGTGCTCGCGCGGGTCGAGCCCGTGGGCGATCTCGTTCCGGCCGACCTGATGATCGAGGCGGTGGTCGAGGACGCCGTGGCGAAGGAGGAGATCTTCCGGCGCGCGGACGGCCTGCTTCCGGCGGAGGCGATCCTGGCCTCGAACACGTCGTCGATCCCGATCGCGTCGCTGGCGGCGGTGACGGGCCGGCCCGATCGCGTGATCGGGATGCACTTCTTCAATCCCGTGCCGGTGATGACGCTCGTCGAGGTGGTGCGGGCGCGTTCGACCTCCGACGAGACGGCGGCGGCGATCGTCGAGCTCGCGCAGGAGCTCGGCAAGACTCCCGCCGCGGCGAACGACTTCCCCGGCTTCGTCTCGAACCGGATCCTGATGCCGTTCATCAACGAAGCCGTCTGGGCGCTGCACGACGGCGTCGCGGACGCGGAGGCGATCGACACGATCGCGAAGCTCGGCTTCGCGCATCCGATCGGGCCGCTGGCGCTCGCCGACCTGATCGGCCTCGACACGTGTGTCGCGATCATGGAGGTGCTGGAGCGGGGGCTCGGCGACTCCCGGTACGCGCCCTGCCCGCTGCTGCGCGAGCACGTCGCCACGGGACGCCTCGGCCGCAAGACGGGCCGCGGCTTCTACGAGTACGCCTAACTCTCTAGGCGTACCCGGCCTCCTCCCCGAGGCGATCCTGACGAGAATCGTGTGACGCGTGGGAAACGAGACCGTGCCGAAAGTGCGCCGCGTTAGACTGGCCGGTCGGTGGACTTCGAGCTGACGCCCGAGCAGCGCGAGATCCAGGCGCTGGCCCGCGACTTCGCGCAGGCGGAGATCGAGCCGCATGCGGCCGAGTGGGACCGGGAGCACCGGTTCCCGACCGAGCTCTACCCGAAGCTCGCCGAGCTCGGGCTGATGGGGGTCTGCGTGCCCGAAGAGTACGGCGGGGCGGGGGCCGACTTCGTCTCCTACATCCTCGTGCTCGAAGAGCTCTCGCGGGCCGACGCAGGCGTCGGCGTCACGGTTGCCGTGCACACGAGCGCGGTCACGCTCCCGATCCTCGGCTTCGGCACGGACGAGCAGCGCGCCCGCTTCGTGCCGCCGCTCGCGCGCGGGGAGCTGCTCGGGGCGTTCGCACTGACCGAGCCCGAGTCGGGGTCCGATGCGGGCTCGCTCCGCACCGCCGCGACTCCCGACGACGGCGGCTGGCACGTCTCCGGCACGAAGCGCTTCATCTCGACCGCGCGCTACGCCGGCACCTTCCTCTTCTTCGCGCGCACCGATCCGTCGAGCCCGGGCGCCGGAGGCGTGTCTGCGTTCGTCCTCGACGCCGCTCACGTGCGCGTCACCCGCGACGAGGAGAAGCTCGGCCTGAACTCGACGACGACGAGCGACATCGTCGTCGACGCCCTGGTCGACGGCGACCGCCTGCTCGGCGACGAGGGGCAGGGCTTCACGATCGCGATGTCGACCCTGGACGGCGGCCGGATCGGCATCGCCGCGCAGGCGGTCGGGATCGCGCAGGCCGGCTACGACGCCGCGCGCGCCTACGCACTCGAGCGCCGGCAGTTCGGGAAGGCGATCGGGGAGCAGCAGGCGATCCAGCACAAGCTTGCGAACATGTCGATGGAGATCGACGCGGCACGCCTGCTGGTGCTTCGCGCGGCGTGGCTGAAGCAGCAGGGCCGCCCGCATACGGAGGAGGGCGCGAAGGCGAAGCTGTTCGCATCCGAGATGGCGCGGCGGCAGACCGCCGAGGCGATCCAGATCTTCGGCGGCTACGGGTACACGAAGGAATTTCCGGTCGAGCGCTACTACCGCGACGCGAAGATCACCGAGATCTACGAGGGAACGAGCGAGATCCAGCGGCTCGTGATCGCGCGCTCGATCCTCGGCCTGCGCAAGCAGGCGATCGCCGCCGGGTAGATGGCGCGGCGCCGCGACGAGCCCGTTCGTCTCACCCGGATCTACACGCGCGCCGGCGACGCGGGCGAGACGAGTCTCGGCGACGGGTCGCGCGTTCCGAAGACCGACCCGCACGTCGTCGCGTACGGCGCCGTCGACGAGCTGAACTCGGCGCTCGGGCTCGTCCTCGCCGCCGATCCTCCCGATGTGCTGCGCGGTCCGCTCGAGCGGATCCAGAACGAGCTCTTCGACCTCGGCGCCGACCTGTCCGTCCCCTTCGCCGAGGGCGACGGCAAGCTGCGCGTCGAGCAGCCGCAGATCACGGAGCTCGAGGCGCTCTGCGACCGCTTCAACGAGCCGCTCCCCCCGCTGAAGAGCTTCGTCCTCCCGGGCGGCACGGAGGTAGCTGCGCGCTTGCATCTCGCGCGCACGATCTGCCGGCGGGCCGAGATCGAGGCGCTGCGCGTCGACGCGGCGAATCCGCTCGCCCTCACCTACCTGAACCGCCTCTCCGACCTGCTCTTCATCCTTGCTCGCACGGCGAGCGCGAGCGCAGCGGAGGCGGAGCCGCTCTGGAAGCCTGGCGGCTCGCGCTAGGCGCAGCGGGGTCGTTCGCCGCCGGCTCCGCGCCCCATGCGCGCGAGAGGCGCGTGTCCTGGCCCGCCGTCTGGTGGATGCTCCCGTCCCCGATCGAGCGTCGGCGGTTGGCTCGGCGCCCACGTCACCGGCCGCCTCTCGGAGCTCTTCCTCCGCCGGGCGATCGGCGTCGCGCTGATCGTGATCGCCGCAGCACTGGCGGTCGAGGCCGCCTTGTAACTTGACCGCTGAAATGTGGCGAAGATCTCGATCTCGAGTAGAGGCTTAGGATGGAGACCGTTGCGCCGCTCGAACGGCCGACGCGCGGCCTCCTCGGGCCTGGGCTCTTCGTGGGGGTCGCCGTGGTCGTCGCGAATGCGCTGAACGCGGTTTTCCAGATCGCGCTCGCTCGAATTCTCGAGCCCGAGGAGTACTCGCTGCTCGTCGCGCTCGTC
>JBKOVL010000198.1:0-4357 GCA_046723895.1 Actinomycetota bacterium
GGGTGGGAACGGTCGAAGAGGGCGCCGGCGTCATCGTCGTCTAACCTCGCCTCCGCCATGAGGCGAGGAATGATCCACGGCCGCTTCCAGCCGTTCCACAACGGCCACCTCGAGTACATGCGCGGCGCCGCCGAGCAGTCAGACGAGCTGTGGGTCGGGATCACGAACCCGGACCCGGCGCGGATCATCCCCGAGGCCAGCGACCCGGCGCGTCACCTCCCGGAATCGAACCCGTACACCTACGACGAGCGCCTGCTGATGGTGAAGGCGGCGGCCGGCGACCTCGGGCTCGACCTGGAACGTGTGCACGTGATCCCGTTTCCGGTCAACGAGCCCGACCTCTGGGCCGCCTACGTCCCCGAGGGAATCACCCAGTACCTGCGCCTCTTTTCCGAATGGGGCGGCGAGAAGAACGAGCGGCTGCGCGCGGCCGGGTACGAGGTCGTGATCCTCGACGAGGGGGTCGAGAAGCAGCTGTCCGGAGCGGACGTGCGGGCAGCGATGCGCTGCGGCGACGAATGGGAGTCGCTCGTCCCGCCGGGCGTCGCGCGTCTTCTGCGCGACCTCGACCGCGTGGCCGTCTAGTACGCCAGGTCGCGCTGCGGAGCGGGCAGCGAGCGCTCGTCGAGCCAGCGGCGAAGCGGGCTGTCCGCCTTCGAGAGCCAGATCGCGGTGACGATGAACAGGATCCCGCCGGCCATGAGGATGAACGGGAACAGCGCGCCGTGCGCAGTCATGCTGATCGCGATCCAGCCAATCACGCCGCCGGCAGCGAGGTAGACGACCCGCGCGAGCCAGATCCCGACGGCCAGGTCGACCGCCGCAACGAGGAACAGCGGCCAGATCCTGTCTCCGGTGCAGAGAGGCAGGCCCCAGGCGATCAGCCAGATCGACGTCACGTGCGGCCACAACGCGAACCGCCGCCAGCCCTTGTAGTCGAGTAGCACGCCCACGAGCCCGATGACGATCCCGCCCGCGAGCACGACACGCTTGATCAGCGTGTCGTCGTCGAAGCCGTCGCCGAAGATGCGGACGGTCGCGTCCATGAACAGGAAGCCCGTGAAGAGCGTCATCGGCAGCGTGAGGAACGGGCGCCGGTAGCGGTACAGCAGAGCCGCGGCGACCGCGATCGAGCCGAGCTCCATGAACACCCAGCCGCCCGAGATCCAGGGGTAGAAGTCGCGGTAGTTCTCGTGCTCGAAGTCGACGCCGACGAGCTTCTCGATCGAGAAGATCGTCAGGGGCGTGTAGAAGGCGACGATCGCCGCGAAGCCGGACTCGAGCAGCCCGTGGCCGGCGCGCTTCGCCCACTCGGCGGCCCAGAGGAATCCGGCCTGCCAGAGCAGCGTCAGGACGAGGACGATCCCGATGCCCATCGCCTGGTAGCCCTTGGTCGACCACCACGCATGGGCGCCGATCACGAGTAGGACGCCGAGCGCGACGAAGACCTGGACCGTGCGTGAGAGCCGGGTCTGCTCGGTGAGGGGCGTGCCGTTGCGGGAGAGCTCGGAGCCGCGCTCGGGGGCTGCGTAGAGCCGCTCGAAGAGGGACAGCGCCGCGCTGCGCTCGATGCCGACGTGCTCGGCCTCGGCGACGAATCGCTCGCGGTTCACAGTGAACTCCATCGCATAATTGCTATGATAGCAGTACTGCTATAGAAGTCAACAGCCAGGTTCCTACTTCGGCAGAAACCTCGGCCCGCGTGAGCGCGGCGGTGCGCCTGTAGCCTCACGCCCGCCGTGTATCCCATCTTCGTCGTTCTCCTCGATGGGCTCGCCGATCGCGCACACGACTCGCTCGGTGGGCGCACCGCAAACGAGATCGCCGAGACGCCGAACCTCGATCGCCTCGCGGCTGAGGGCTCGTGCGGGCTCATGTGCAGCCTCGGCCCGGGCCGTGCCCCAGCGAGCGAGCTGGCGCACTGGGCGATGCTCGGGTACACGCCGGAGGAGTTTCCGGGTCGCGCGGTGCTCGAGGCGACGGGCGCGGAGCAGCGGATCGACCCGGAGCACGTCTTCGCGTTCGCGGCACTCCGTCCGGCCAATCGGTACGGCCTCGGGCTCTGGCTCACGGGACGGCCTCGCAAGGGCGGCGAGGACGAAGACGACACGACGGAGCTCATGTCTGCGTGCAACGGGCTCGAGGTCGACGGCCTCCAGTTCCAGCTCTCGCACCTGCAGCGGGGCGAAGCGATCCTGCGTGTGTTCCCGGGCGCGGACGACCGCGTCACCGACTCGGACTCGTTCTTCAAGGAGTGGTATCCAGCGCTCCGGCCGCAGGCGCAGGTGCCCGAGGCCGAGGCGACCGCTCGTGCCGCGGAGACGTGGACCAGGCAGACGACCGACCTGCTCGAGGAGCATCAGGTTAACGAGCGCCGCGCGTCCGAGGGCCTGCCGCGACTGAACGTGATCACGCTCAAGTGGTGGGGGCGGCCGCGGTCGAATCCGACGTTCCGCGAGCGGCACGGCATGCACGGGAGCTTTCTCGGCGACTCGAAGTTCCTGCTCGGCCTCGCACGCACGATCGGCCTCGAGCCGCGTCAGGTCCCGGAGACCGGCGACCCGCCCGCGGACCTCCGCGCCCGCGTCGAGCTGGCCTGCGAGCGGCTCGACGAGGGCGACACGTTCGTCTTCTCGCACCTCAAGGCGACCGATCTCGCCGGTCACACGAAGGATCCGGAGATCAAGAAGCGCACGATCGAGGCGCTCGACGCCGAGCTCGGCGAGCTGCCCACCGACCTCGCGATCGTCTGCGTCACCGGCGACCACGCCACGCCGACGTACCCGGACGTGATCCACTCGGGCGACCCGGTGCCGTTCATCGTCGTCGGCCCGGGCGTCCGCGCCGATGAGGTCGGCGCCTTTGGCGAGCTCGACTGCGCTCGCGGGATCCTCGGCCACCTACGCGGGCCGGACATGATGTCTGTGCTCCTGAACGCTGCCGATCGGCCGCTATTCCTCGGCTCGCGCCCGACCCCGTTCGCGGGCGCCGACGGGTACCCCGACCTGCTGGAGCCCCTCTAGTGGAGATCGCGGCCCGGATCCGCAGCTTCGAGATCTCGCCGGCGCGCCTCGTCCACGTCGCGTGGGCGAACCTCTTCCTGCTCTGGCTGATCGTCGGCACGGGCGCTGCCGTCCGGCTCACCGACTCCGGCCTCGGCTGCAGCCACTGGCCGGGCTGCGAGCGCGGGGCACCGTTGCCCGAGAAGAACGTGCACGCGTTCGTCGAGTTCGGGAACCGGCTCGTCGGCGGCGTGGTGATCACGGTCACGCTGCTCACCTGGCTCGCGGCGCGGAAGACACCCGGCCTCCCTGACTGGGCCCGGAAGCTCGCGCTCGCCGTTCTGCTCGGCGCCCTCGCCCAGGCGCCGCTCGGCTACCTGGCGGTCGCCAGCGACCTGCGCTGGCCGGTCGTGATGGCGCATCTTCTGCTTTCGATGGCTCTCCTCGCGGGCGCGGTCGTGCTCGCGGTCGAGGCGGTCGGCCTGCGGGACGGCCGGACGGAGCCGATCGTCCCCCTCGAGCTCCGGCGCCTGGCCGTCCTCTTCACCGGAGCGGGGCTCGCGCTCGTCGTCAGCGGCACGTTCGCGACTGCGGCCGGCCCGCACTCCGGCGGGGGCGAGCACATCGACCGCTTCGGCTCGCTCCAACCGGCCGTCTACGTGCACGGCGTCTTCGTCGGCTTCTTCCTGATCTCGTTCCTGCTCTCGATCGGCTATCTCGCGGCCTACAGAGAGCGTTCGCCGAAGCTGTTCCGGATCGCGCTCCTCACGCTCGGGCTGCTGGTCGTGCAGATGGGGATCGGCGAGCTCCAGTGGCGGACGAAGCTGCCCTGGGAGCTCGTGCTCGTCCACGTGGCGCTCGCCGCGGCCGTCTGGGCCGGCACCGTCGCGCTGGCCGCCTTGTTCTACCGGCCACCGCGTTCTCTGTTACCGCGGAACACCTAGACTCAGGGGAGTGTCCGAGGAGCTCCTTGTCTCGAGCCGTCCGGAGCTCGAGCATCCGATTCTGATCGCTGCGTTCCGCGGCTGGAACGACGGCGGCCAGGGCGCGTCGCTGGCCACCGGCTACCTGGCCAAGCGCTGGAACGCGCGCCGGTTCGCCGAGATCGAGCCGGAGAACTTCTTCGATTTTCAGGCCACCCGGCCGCACGTCTCGCTCGAGGACGGGCTCACTCGGCGGATCGACTGGCCTTCGACCGTCTTCTACCACGGCCGGCCGCCTGGGCTCGACCGCGACGTCGTGCTCCTCCTGGGGATCGAGCCGAACCTCCGTTGGCGCACGTTCTCGGAGCTGATCGTCGGCTTCCTGCAGGAGCTCAGAATCGAGTTGATCATCAGCCTCGGCTCGCTCCTCGC
>JBKOVL010000129.1:0-12886 GCA_046723895.1 Actinomycetota bacterium
AGTTCGCGAGCCCGGCGAGGAGGAAGACCGCGATGATCAGGTACAGGCGGCTGTCCCCGTTCGAATTGATCGCATCGTCGAGCGCGTACTTGGCGAGGAAGGGCGGCGCGAGCGCGGTCGCCGTCGCCGCGAGCAGCGAGAGGACGGACAGGATCGCGCGCAGCCTGTACGGCGCGACGAGACCACGGAGCGTCGAGAGCCGCCGCCGCGTCCGCGGCCACGACCAGTCGCGAACCTTCGCGCCGCGCTCCTGGAGCAGATGCCCACCGGGCTGGTAGACCCTCACGGCTGCCCTCCGGCGGGGCCGGCGTCGGCGCTGACCGGACAGCCCCCACCCGAGGGTGGGGAGCCGACCCGCCGCCCTCTGGCGTCGACGCTACCCGAGAACGACGCACGCGTCTGTGCCGGCGCCGTGCCAATTTTGCCGTTCCGTGTCTCGAGCCCGGAGTGAGCGCTCGGCGCCGAGAGTGTCGGGAACCGCCGGTGCGCGGTCGCGGCCGCACGCGCCGGGAGCCGGGAGGCCACCAGGGCTGCCCTGTCGGGCCGTCCGCTCACGCGACCTCCTCCATCGCCGCACGCGCGTCGAGCTCGTCGACCGCCGCGCGGGCCTCGACGGCGTCGGCGAAGCGCCGCTCGAGCAATCCGTGCTCGTAGATCTCCCGGTAGACGGGGCTCTCCACGATCAGCTCCTCGTGCCGCCCGCGGGCGGCGACCTGCCCGTCGGCGAGGACGACGATCTCGTCGGCGAGCGCGATCGTCGACAGCCGGTGGGCGATGATGAACGTCGTCCGGCCCCGCATTGCGCCGCGCAGGCCGATGCGGATCAGCGCCTCGGTCGAGGCGTCGACGGAGGCGGTCGCGTCGTCGAGGATCAGGATCCGCGGGTCGACGGCGAGCGCGCGGGCGATCGCGAGCCGCTGCCGCTGGCCCCCGGAGAGCGTGATCCCCCGCTCGCCGATCACCGTGTCGTAGCCCTGCGGCAGGCGCTCGATGAACTCGTGCGCCTGCGCTGCGCGCGCGACTGCCTCGACCGCCTCGGGGGGCAGGTCGCCGGCGCCGAAAGTGATGTTCTCTCGCACGGTCGCGGAGAAGAGGAAGGGATCCTGCGAGATCACTCCGATCTCGCGCCGGAGCGACGCGAGCGCGAGATCGCGCACGTCGTAGCCGTCGATCAGGACTCGCCCCTCGGTGGCGTCGTAGAACCGCGGCAGCAGCGAGGTCAGTGTCGTCTTCCCCGAGCCCGTGTGCCCGATCAACGCGACCGTGCGGCCGGCGGCAACCTCGAGGTCGACGTGGCGGAGCACTGGACGGCCGGGGAGGTACTCGAACGAGGCGTGCTCGAAGCGCACGACGCCCGGACCCGGTGGAAGGGCGACTGCGCCGGGGCGATCGGCGACCTCCTCCGGCTCGTCCATCACCTGGAAGATGCGCTCGCCCGACGCCGTCGCGCGCTGGGCCTGGCCGATCCACATCCCCAGCGAGCGCAGCGGCATGACGAGCATCGCCAGGTAGAGGTTGAACGCGACGAACCCGCCGGCCGACAGGGTGCCGTCCTGCACCATCTGCACGCCCCAGAGCAGGACCGCTGCCTGCGCCAGCATCGGGACGAACGAGATCAGCGGGACGTAGAGGGCGCGCTGGCGGTTCGCCGTCAGGGTCTGGCGGAACACCGCCTCGGAGCGCGCCCGGAACTTCCCCTCCTCGGCCGGCTCCTGCGCGAACGCCTTGACGACGTGGACGCCGACGATGTTCTCCTGCGCCACCGTCGCCACGTCGGCGAGCTTCTGCTGCACGTCGCGCAGGGTCGGGTGCGCGACGTGGCTGTAGCGGTAGGCGAGCACGATCAGCAGCGGGACGATCGCGAGCGCGATCAGCGCGAGCTGCCACTCGAGGAAGAAGAGCACAGCGGTGACCGAGAGGACAACGAGCACGTTCTGGAAGAAGAAGATCAGCCCGTAGCCGAGAAAGAAGCGGACGCCCTGCAGATCGACGGTCGCGCGCGACATCAGCTGCCCGGTCTGGTGGCGGTCGTAGAAGCCGAACGAGAGGCGGACAAGGCGCGCGTAGAGGCCGTTTCGCATGTCCATCTCGACCCCGAGGGCCTGACGGCCGGAGATCAGACGGCGGCCCACCATCAGCGATGCCTTGAGGACGCCGAGGGCGAGGATCGTCCAGACGAGGATCCACAGCGCGTGCGAGTCGCGCGGCCGGATCGCCTCGTCGACGACTCGCTTCGTCATCCAGACGAGCCCGATCTGCGCCGCCTGCGACCCGACCGCGAGCAGGATCGAGACGACGAGCGAGACCCGGTACGGCTTCAGGAAGCCGAGGAGGCGGGCGAAGGTTCGGCGGTAGGGAACTGCTTCGGGGGTCACCATCCGAGTCTAGCCAGGGGTGTTTGCCTCACAGATGCGCGCGGATCTGGGCGATCGCCCCGTCGAGCCTGGCCCGGTTGGTGGGCGCGTTCAGCCAGCGGCTGACGCCCGAGGGGTGGGGCAGCGGCACGACGACGGCGCCGGCGTGCTCGAAGGTCGATCCGATGCACTCGTCCAGCGCGCGCCGGCCGAGCAGACGCCGGATCGCGAGTCCGCCGACGGCGACGATCAGCTCCGGCCGCATGAGCCGCAGCTCCCACTCGAACCAGAACGAGCAAAGCTCCTGCTCGTGCGGAGTCGGGACGCGGTCGCCCATGCCCGACGGCGAGCGCCCCGGGTAGCAGCGTGTGACCGAGGCGCAGTAGAAGGTGGCATAGAAGGCCTCCTCGTCGAGGTCGAGCCAGCGGCGGAGCGTCTGGCCGGCGCGGCCGCGCCAAGGCCGCCGCTCCTGGCCCTCGAGCACGCCGGGTGCCTGGCCGTACATGTATGCGCGCGGCCCCTCGTGACCCTCGAACACGGGCAGCGACTCGAGCGGATATCCGGCCTCGGCGCAGGCGCGGCAGACACGGTTGTCCCGCTGGAGCGACGTGAGAGAGCGGTAGCTCGACCGGCGCCGCGTCACGCGCGGACGAGCACGAACCAGCGTCCTTCGAAGAGCACCTCGCCGCCGCCCAGCTCTGCGAGCAGGCCCTCGGCGGTGAAGAAGCGCTTGTAGACGCTCCAGTGCGAGCCGTCCTTGAGCACGCGCTCCTGCCACTCGAAGCGCGGCTCGCCGTCGTGGAGCGCGGCGTCGAAGACAACCAGCTCCGGCGCGATCCGACCGGCCTCGGCGAGGAATCGCTCCCGGTCGTCCTCCTCGAGGTGGCCGTAGAAGTGGCTGGTGAAGACGCGCTCGAAGGAGCCGTCCTCGAACGGAAGATCGAGGGCGTCGCCTTCGGTGTGGGTGGCGTTCGGTGCCTGCTCGGACGCGACCGCCAGCATCGCATCGCTCTGGTCGAGCCCGACGACGTCATTGCCCAGGAACCGCGTGAGGAAGCCCGTGCCGCAGGCGACGTCGAGGGTTCGCTTCGGGGGCAGCGCGGCGATCGCCGAGAACGCCTGGTCGCGCTCGGCCTGCCAACCCGGGTTCGCGCGCCCCTCGTACAGACCGCGCTGGAGCCACCAGTCGTCATACTCGCGCGCGCGGGCGTGGTAGTAGGCCCTCATCGCTGTCTAGGGTACGCAAGGTGCTGCCGCTCGAGTCGGTCCCGAACTTCTCGGAGGGGCGCGACCGCAAGGTGATCGAGGCGATCGGGGGCGCGCTGTCGAGCCGTGCGCGCCTGCTCGACGTCCATACAGACGCCGATCACAACCGGTCGGTCTTCACGGTCGTCGGGGGCGAGCGCGCGCTCGTCGAGGCGCTCGTCGCCGGGGTCGCATGCGCGCGGGAGCGGATCGATCTCCGGCGTCACGAGGGGGCACACCCGCGGGTGGGAGCGGCTGACGTCGTCCCACTCGTCCCGATCGCACCGGGCGACATGGAGCGGGCACGGGCGACGGCGCTCGAGACAGCAGGGCGGATCGGCGAGCTGGGCCTTCCCGTCTTCCTCTACGGCGAGCCGGGCCGCGGGCCTGCGTTCTTCCGCAAAGGCGGCCCGGACGAGCTGCAGCGGCGCGTCGACGCGGGCGAGCTCGTCCCGGACTTCGGGCCGGCGCGGCTCGACCCGTCGGCGGGCGCGGTGCTCGTCGGAGCGCGGCGGCCGCTGATCGCCTTCAACGTCAACCTCGCGACCGACGACGTCGAGGTCGCACGTGCGATCGCCGGGCTCGTGCGCGAGAGCGGCGGCGGATTTCCCGGCGTGCGTGCGCTCGGCCTCGATCTGCCGCGGGCCGGGCTCGTCCAGGTGAGCATGAACGTCGAGGACTGGGAGGCCGCCGCCCTCCACGAGATCGTCGCGCGCGTCGTCGAGGAGGCAAGAGCGCGCGGTGTCGAGGTCGCCGGCTCGGAGCTCGTCGGGCTGATGCCGGCGGGCGCGGCAGCCGCGGCGGCCGGCGCACTGCTGCGGATCGATGGGTTCGACGCCTCGCGTGTCCTCGAGCTCAGGTTGCTCGGCGAGAGCTGACGGCGAGCGCGGCCGCGGCGCCCGCCATCCCGACGAGCGCGAGGGCGACCGCCGCACCAGCGAAGACGCTCTGCGGCGCGAGCACCGCGAAGAGCGGCGCGACGAGCAACAGGCCCGTCGCGTGGGCGCCGCGGTGGACGAGCGAGATCAGCCCGAGCACGCGGCCGAGGAGCGCGTCCGGCACGTCCTCCTGCGCGGCCGAGACGAGCAGGACCCGCGCCGAGCTCTGCCCGCAGGCGGCAACGAACGCACCCGCGACCGCGGCCCAGAGCGCGCCGCCGAGCGCGATCAGCCCGTACGCCGGCAGGTAGAGCGTCCAGGCGACCAGGCTCGCGAACGCCTTCCGACGCACCGGCCGGCGCGCGAGCACCGCTCCGCTGGCGATCGAGCCGACGGCGTAGCCGACCATCACGACCGAGAAGGCACCCGCTCCGCCGTGCAGGTGGTCGCGGACGAAGGTCGGCACGCCGCCGATCCATGTGCCGGAGGAGATGGTGACTGCCACACCCAACACGAGGACGCCGATCGCGAGTGTGGGGCGCGGCCGCAGTGCGGCGAAGCCCTCCCTGATGCTGGCCTCGGCTTTGGCTTGCCGTGCTGCAGTCTGGCGACGAACACGGCTGATCAGCAGCGCGGAGACGAAGAACGAGGCGGCGTTGATCGCGAAGAAGGCCGAGACCGGGACGACGGCGAGGAGCGCAGCGGCAAGCGCCCAGCCGCCGATCGACAGCGCCTGCGCCGACGCCTGGACGAGCGCGTTCGCCTGCTGCACGTTCCCGCGATCCACGAGCGAGGGGACGAGTGCGCCGTAGGCCGGCGCGAAGTAGCTGGTCGCCGCCTCGAGCAGGAACGAGGCCGCGACGAGCGCCCAGAGCGGCAGGTGCCCGGAGAGGCCGGCGAGGGCGATCGGGACCAGCGTCGCGCCGCGGACGAGGTCTGCTGCGACCATCACCGAACGCCGGTCCCAGCGGTCGGCGACGAGGCCTCCGTGGAGGCCGAAGAGGAGCGCCGGCACGCTGTCGGCGAGGCGGACGGCGACGACGCCGAGCGGGCCGCCTGTCTGCAGCGCGACCCACATCAACGCGATGTAGTGCAGCGAGTCACCGAGCTCGCTGGCAGAGATGGCGAGGAAGAGGTTGCGGAAGTCGTGCCGCCGGAGCAGCCGCAGCGCGGGAGTCGGCGACCGCAGCGGGACGTCGCGCGTCTCCTCCGGCAGCGCGGTCGCGGGGTCGGCCATCGACTCGAAGCCTTCCCCGACACCCCGAGCTAGACTCGCCGCAGTGATCGCACATCTCGCCCTGACCGGCGACGACCTGACGGTCGAGGACGTGTGGGCGGTGGCCGTCGGGGAAGCGCCCGCTGTTCTCTCGGAGAGCGCCCGCGGCCGGATGTACACCGCGCGGGCGGTCGTCGACCGCGCCGCCCACGGCCGCAGCGAGCACACCTACGGTGTCAACACCGGCTTCGGCCGGTTCGTCTCACAGTCGATTCCGGAGGAGCTGACGGAAGAGCTCCAGCTCCGCTTGCTGCGCAGCCACGCCTGCGGCGTCGGTGAGCCGTACCCTGACGAGGTCGTCCGCGCGGCCATGCTGCTGCGCGCGAACGCGCTCGCCAAGGGTCGCTCCGGCGCACGCCCCGAGCTCGTGGAGTTGCTGCTCGACTGCCTCGACCGCGGCGTGCTTCCGGTGGTACCGAGCCGCGGCTCTGTCGGTGCGAGCGGCGATCTCGCGCCGCTCGCCCACCTCGCGCTTCCGCTGGTCGGGGAAGGCGAGGCGCGGTTCGACGGCGAACGTCTGTCGGGGCGGGAGGCGCTCGAGCGGGCCGGCCTCGCGCCGATGACGCTGGAGGCGAAGGAGGGCCTGTCGCTCGTCAACGGCACGCAGTTCATGGCCGCGTTCGGAGCGCTCGGGCTGGTCCGCGCGCGCCGCCTGGCGAAGGCCGCCGACATTGCGTGCGCGGTGTCGCTCGAGGCGCTCCAGGGGTCGCGCTCGTCGTTCCTGCCGCAGGTGCACGCGCTCCGGCCGCTCCGCGGCCAGCAGGACTCGGCTGCGAACGTGCTCGCCCTGCTCGAAGGCTCGGCGATCAACGAGTCCCACCGCTGGTGCGACAAGGTGCAGGACGCCTACTCGCTCCGCTGCGCACCGCAGGTTCACGGGGCGTCGCGCGACCTGCTCGACTACGTCGACTACACGGTCTCGGTCGAGCTGAACGCGGCGACCGACAACCCGCTCGTGCTCGTCGAGGACGACATGCTCGTCTCCAACGGGAACTTCCACGGGCAGCCGCTCGCCTTCGCGCTCGACGCGCTGGCCATGGCGGCGGCGGAGCTCGCGAACATCGCCGAGCGGCGGATCGAGCGGCTCGTCAATCCCAGCCTCTCCGGCGGGCTGCCGCCGTTCCTGACCACGGACGGCGGGCTCAACTCCGGGTTCATGATCCCCCAGTACGTGGCCGCGTCGCTCGTCAGCGAGAACAAGGTGCTCGCGCACCCGGCGAGCGTCGACTCGATTCCGACGAGCGCCGGCCAGGAGGACCACGTCTCGATGGGGAACGCCGCCGGGTTGAAGGCGTGGCAGGTGCTTGCGAACGCGGAGTGGGCGCTCGCGATCGAGTTGCTCGCCGGCGTCCAGGGCGTCGAGTTCCTCGCGCCGCTCGAGCCTGGGCGCGGGGTCGCCGCCGCCCGCAGCGCCGTTCGGGAGCTCTCGCCACGGCTCACCGATGACCGGCCGCTCGCGGCCGAGATCGACGCGGTCGCCGCCGCGATCCGCGACGGCTCCCTGGTCGCGGCTGTCGAGGGCGAGGTCGGCCCGCTGCGATGAGCGCGATCGAGACGCCGGCAGCGACGGTCGAGTCGCTCTGCGGCGACCTCTCGGCGATCCGTGCCCCCCGCGGCTCGGAGCTCAACACGCGCTCGTGGTCGACCGAGGCGCCGCTGCGGATGCTCCTCAACAACCTCGACCCCGAGGTCGCGGAGCATCCGGAAGCGCTCGTCGTCTACGGAGGCACCGGCCGTGCGGCGCGGAGCCACGAGGCGCTGAAGGCGATCGTCCGCTCGCTCCTCCGGCTCGGCGAGGACGAGACGCTGCTCGTCCAGAGCGGCAAGCCGGTGGGGATCTTTCGCACTCACCCGGGGGCGCCGCGCGTCTTGATCGCGAACGCGCTGCTCGTGCCGCGCTGGGCGACCTGGGACGAGTTTCGCCGGCTGGAGGCGCTCGGGCTGACGATGTACGGCCAGATGACCGCCGGGAGCTGGATCTACATCGGGACGCAGGGGATCCTGCAGGGCACCTACCAGACCTTCGCCGCCGCCGGCGAGCAGCACTTCGGCACGGTCGACCTGGCCGGACGCGCGATTCTGACCGCCGGGCTCGGGGGCATGGGCGGAGCGCAGCCCCTTGCCGGCACGATGCTGAACGCGGCCGTTCTCTGCGTGGAGGTCGACCCTGCGCGGATCGACCGCCGCCTGGAGACCCGGTACCTCGACGAGGCGACCGACTCGCTCGACGACGCGCTCGCCCTGGTGCGGGCGGCCCAGCAGGAGGACCGCGGCCTGTCGGTCGGACTGCTCGGCAACGCGGCGGAGGTCGTCCCGGAGCTCGCGCGCCGCGGCGAGCACTTCGATCTCGTCACCGACCAGACGGCGGCGCACGACCCCCTGAACGGATACGTACCGGTCGGGCTCGACGTCGCCGCGGCCGCAGAGCTGCGTTCGGCCGATCCTGTGACGTATCTGCAACGAGCCCGTGACTCCATTGCAACTCATGTGCGTGGGCTGCTCGAGTACGTCCGGGCAGGCAGCTATGTTTTCGATTATGGCAACAATCTGCGGGGTGAGGCCTTAGAGGCGGGCGTCGAGGGTGCGTTCACATACCCGGGCTTCGTCCCGGCCTATATCCGGCCGCTCTTCTGTCGCGGGATCGGGCCGTTCCGGTGGGCGGTGTTGTCGGGCGACCCGGAGGACATCGCCGTCATCGACGCCGAGCTGCGTGGTCTCTTCCCCGAGGACGGAATCCTGCAGCGCTGGCTCGAGCTGGCGCCCAATCGGGTGGCATTCCAGGGGCTGCCCGCGCGGATCTGCTGGCTCGGCTACGGACATCGCTCCCGAGCCGGCCTCGCGATCAACGAGCTCGTGCGTAACGGGCGGGTGAAGGCGCCGGTCGTGATCGGGCGGGATCACCTCGACTCGGGCTCCGTCGCGTCGCCGTACCGCGAGACCGAGGCGATGGCCGACGGCTCCGACGCGATCGCCGACTGGCCGATCCTGAACGCGCTCCTGAACGTCGCGGCGGGCGCGACCTGGGTCAGCGTCCACCACGGCGGGGGCGTCGGGATCGGTAACTCGATCCATGCGGGAATGGTCGTCGTCGCCGACGGAACTGCCGACGCCGCGGAGCGACTCGAGCGCGTGCTGACGACCGATCCCGGCACCGGCGTGATGCGCCACGCCGACGCCGGCTACGCCGAGGCGGTCGAGCACGCCCAACGCCACGGCCTCGACCTGCCGGGCCTCGAGCCCTGATGGTCGAGGAAGCGCGCTTCAAGGAGACGGAAGGCGGGCTCGAACCGGTCAGCGATGGATGGTTCGTCGTCAACGTCACGGACACGTCATGGTGGCGGAGCGACGTGTTCGGCGCGAGCTCTCCGCTCGAAGGGCTCGACGACGAGAACGCTCCCGAGGCTCGCTTCAAGGAGTACGGGATCAACATTCACGTCGTCTGGCCCGGCCAGCCGAACTGCATGTACCACCGCGAGGCCGCCCAGGAGGACTTCCTGGTCCTCGCCGGCGAGTGCCTGCTCCTGATCGAGGGCGAGGAGCGGCGCCTGAAGCCGTGGGACTTCGTGCACTTCCCGAAGTGGACCGAGCACGTGATCGTCGGCGCCGGGACGGGGCCGTGCGCGATTCTCATGGTCGGGTCGCGGGCGGACGAGAGTGTGACCTATCCCGCCTCGGAGCTCGCGCAGAAGTACGGCGCCGGAGTCGAGAAGGAGACCGAACAGTCGCGCGAGGCCTATGCCCCCTTCCCCGAGTGGCGGCGGGAGCGGGTCGACGACCAGGGTCTGCCCTGGAATTGAGCCGCCTCCTCGTCCGAGACCTCGCGCAGCTCGTCAGCCCGGCCGCCTCCGGCGCGCCCCTCCGCGGATCCGCGCTCGCGCAGGTCCAGGTTGTCGAAAATGCGTTCGTCCTCTGTGAGGACGGCCGCGTCGCGGCGACCGGGACGATGCGCGACCTCCCGGCCGACCTGGGCGAAGTCGAGGAGCTCGACGCCCGTGGACTCGTCGCGATCCCCGGGCTCGTGGATTGTCACACGCACGCGTGCTTCGCCGGCGACCGGGTCGACGAGTTCGCGCTCCGCGCGGCGGGGGCGAGCTACGAGGAGCTCCATGCGGCGGGCGGGGGCATCCTCTCGACCGTCCGCGCGACGCGCGCGGTCGGAGAGGACGACCTCGCGGCGACCGTCCAACGCCACCGGCAGTGGATGCTCCGAGCAGGCACGACGACCTTCGAGGCGAAATCCGGCTACGGGCTCGACCGCGACACCGAGCTCGCCCAGCTGCGCGCGGTCCGCAGGGCGGGAGGTATCCCGACCTGGCTCGGGGCTCACGCCGTTCCGCCCGAGTTCTCCGACGCCGACGCGTACCTCGACTTCGCGCTCGCCGAGGTGCTGCCCGAGGCTGCGCAGCTCGCCGAGGCGGCGGACGTGTTCCTGGAGCGGGGTGCGTTCGACGAGCGCCAGGCCCGCCGCTATCTCACCGCCTGCGCGGACGCGGGCCTCGCCCTCCGTCTGCACGGCGACCAGTTCAGCGAGCAGGGCGCGATTCCGCTCGCGATCGAGCTCGGCGCGCGGTCCGTCGACCACCTCGAGGCGACAGGGGAGGACGGGATCAGGGCGCTCGCGGCCGGCAACGTCACCGGCGTCCTGCTCCCGGCGAGCGCACTCTTCCTCGGTCGCCCGATGCCGCCCGCCCGCCTGCTCGTCGATGCCGGCGCCGCGATCGCGCTCGCGACCGACTTCAACCCCGGGAGCGCCTTCTGCGAGAGCCTCCCGCTCGTGTGCTCGCTGGCCGCGACGCAACTCCACCTCTCGCCGGCCGAAGCGCTGAATGCGTGCACCGTCAATGCCGCCCACGTCCTCGGGCGCGACGACCGGAAGGGCCGGATCGCGCCGGGCTACGACGCCGATCTCGTCCTGCTCGACGCGCCGGACTGGCGCTACCTGGCCTACCACCTCGGGCATGGCCACGTGGCCGGAGTCGTACTCGCGGGCCAGGGGGCGGAGCTAGGCTAGGCAACGTGCCGACACGCAAGCAACGGCGCCGCCAGGCCAAGGAGCGGCGCCACGAGTACGAGTACGTCTATGTGGACGAATCGGGCAACGAGGTCGAGAGCCCGGCCGTGGCGGAGGAGCCTCCGACGCAGCCGAAGCCGGCGAAGGCGACCACGAAGCCGACTGCGACCGCGAAGCAGCCCGCCCAGCGCGGACGGCAGAGCAGCGCCCGCCCGGGCCGCAAGGTCGACCCGCCCTCATGGCGGAAAGTCTTCCGGCGCGCCGCGATCTTCGCGCCGGTGATGCTCCTCGTCGTCTACTTCCTGCGCCCGACCGGCGCGTCTGCAGCTTCGCTGATCGTGCAGGTCGCGGTCCTGCTCCTCTTCTTCCTCCCGTTCAGCTACTTCATGGACTCCCTGATGTACCGGCAGTACCGCAAGCGGATCGGCGACCCGATCCCGCCGCGGGAGCGGAAGCCGAAGGCCCGCTAGTCGTCCCGGTAGTGCCCCTCGCCGGGCCAGGGCGCGAGCAGGAGCAGGAGCTGCGCTCCTCCGGCCGACGAGACCACGCGCCGTTCCTCCGGCTCGAACGAGAGGAGCGTGCCCGGTCCTGCGTCGACGGTGATTCCCTCGGACTCGACCTGCGCTGTGCCGCCGACGATGACGATGAACGCGTGCTCTTTCACCTCGTGCTCGCCGAGCTCTTGCCCCGGCTCGAGGCCGATCAACACGGCGCGCGCGTGTGCGTCCGAGTGGAGCACGACCGGCGAGCGGCTCCCGCCCGGCGTCTCGATCGCGCTCAGATCCCAGCTCTGCATGCGAGGGCGACTGTACCCGTCCGACGTTCTGCGCAACGGCGCAGACCGGCAAAGCCCGGCCCGCGCCGAAGGGCGGGCAGTCTAGACTCAATCGCCGCATGGCACTCGCAGTCGACCGGTACGAGCTCGGCCCCGTCGCGACGAACTGCTACATCGTGCGGACTGAACGGGGCGCGCCGGAGGCGGTCGTGATCGATCCGGGCGCCGACGCCACGACCCTTCGCCTGGAGATCGCCCGCATGGCGACGACCGTGCGCGGGATCCTCGTCACGCACACCCACTACGACCACATCGGCGCCGTCGCCGACCTGGCCGAGGCGACCGGGGCGCCGGTCCACGTCTCCGAGGTCGAGGCGCCCGTGCTCGCGAATCCCGACGCCTACTACCCGGGGATGGGCATCCGCCCCTGGCAGGCCGAGAGGACGCTCGCCGGCGACGAGACGATCGAGCTCGCCGGGATCTCGTTCCAGACCGTCGAGGTGCCGGGCCACTCGCCCGGTCACCTCGCGTTCTACGCGGACGGCTCGCTCTTCTCGGGCGACGTCCTCTTTGCGGGCTCGGTGGGCCGCACCGACCTGCCCTACGGCGACTGGACGACGCTCGTCGAATCGATCCGGGCACTCGTCGACCGCTTCCCGCCCGAGACCACGGTGTACTCGGGTCACGGCCCGCCGACAACGCTCGGCGCCGAGCTCGCCCGTAACCCCTTCCTGGCCGAGCTTCGTGCCTAAGTTCGAAGCCCCGCGCGGCACCCACGACATCCTCCCGTCCGAGCAGCCCCGCTGGCGGCAGGTGATCACCGAGTTCGACCGCCTCTGCGCGCTCTACGGCTACCGGCGGATCGATACCCCGGTCTTCGAGGACACAGAGCTCTTCACCCGCACCTCGGGCGAGGGCTCCGACGTCGTCACGAAGGAGATGTACACGTTCACCGACCGCGGCGACCGCTCACTCACGCTCCGCGCCGAGGCAACCGCGCCGATCGTCCGTGCCTACCTCGAGCACGGCCTCCACCGCGAGCCGCAGCCCGTGAAGCTCTACACGCACGAGACGATCTACCGCTACGGCCGTCCGCAGAAGGGGCGGTACCGCGAGCACTGGCAGCTCGACGTCGAGGCGATCGGCTCCGACGATCCGGCCGTCGACGCCGAGGTGATCCAGCTCTACGACACGCTGCTGCGGAACCTCGGCGTCACCGACTACCGGCTCGAGCTGAACTCGATCGGTGACGCCGCCTGCCGGCCCGCCTACCTCGAGCGGCTCGTCCCCTGGCTCGAAGAGCACGGGGCCGAGCTCGACGAGGCGACCCGCGAGCAGGCACGCCGC
>JBKOVL010000166.1:0-15509 GCA_046723895.1 Actinomycetota bacterium
CTCGCCATCACGTAGACGGTCTCGATCTCCGGGGCGAGGTGGCGGTTCAGCTGGTTCATCTGAAACTCCCACTCGAAGTCGGAGATCACGCGCAGTCCCTTGACGATCACCTTCGCGTCCCAGCGGCGGGCGAACTCGACAACGAGCTCGGCGAACACGTCGACCTCGACGTTGTCCACCTCCTCGAGAGCGTCGCGGACGAATCCGACGCGCTCGTCGATCGAGAACGTCGGCTCCTTGTGCGTCGGGTGCCGGACTACGCCGACGACGACCCGGTCGAAGATCGAGGCCGCGCGGCGGATCACATCCACGTGCCCGAGCGTCACCGGGTCGTAGGTACCGGGGTAGATCGCCGTGATCAATGCTCGAACAGGGTAAGGCGTGCGGAGCCGTACGTGCGCGAGGTGCGAGGGGTCAGACCCTTTACATCTGGCTCCTCGCGCGCGCTCGTCTCGTAGACGAGCAGGCCGTCGGGCGCCAGCGCGCTGACGAGATATGGGGCGAGCCGCTCGTGGTCGGCGAAGCCGTACGGCGGGTCGCAGAGGACCAGGTCGTAGGAGCGGGTGCTCGTGCCGAGTGCCTGGAAGGCGTCGCGGCAGACCACGGTCGCACCCGTCAGGCCGAGCTTCTCGAGGTTCCGCTCGATCGCGCGGCAGGCCTCGCGATCGCTCTCGACGAAGACGGCCGACGCGGCGCCGCGCGAGAGCGCCTCGAGCCCCATCGCGCCGGAGCCGGCGAAGAGGTCGAGCACCGACACGCCCTCGACGGGCCCGATCAGGTTGAAAGCGGCCTCACGCACCCGGTCGCCCGTCGGCCGCGTGTCACTGCCCTTCGGGGCGAAGATGCGCGCGCCCTTCCTGCTGCCGGCAATGATCCGCACGGCTGCAAGCTTGCCGAAGCAGGGCCCTGATCCTCGCCTGCATCGTCGCGGGGCTATGCGCGGCGGGAAGGCGCAGCGCGCGAACGAGAGAATTCCGAGTGGCCGCAGATTCCGACCACCATCGTCTCCGCAGCGGTGGCGTTCGAGAGGCCGCTGCGCTGGACGAGGGACTGCCAGGCGCGGAAGTCCAGCGCGAGGTCGAGAGCGGCGAGTGTGCGCTCGTCGGTCGGGAGGAGTTCGGCCAGCACTGACCGCATCCGCCCAAATGCCGCCCCGCCCCGCAGCTCGAACATCTCGCGAGTGAGCGGGTGGACCTCCGCGTCCCGGAGAACACAGACCAACATGTCACTGACTCGCTCGAAGAACTCGTAGAGCTCCGTCAAGCCACGGCGTAGCCGCGCCCGCACGTCCGTGAGCTCACGCCAGGACTCAGGGTCGGGCGGCGGATTCGTGTCCATGAAGTGCCCGGAGCACGCAAGGTTGAGCGACCGGTCGTCCGGAAAGTGGCGGTAGACCGTGTGGCGCTGCACGCCTGCCAGCCGAGCGATGTCGCTCAGGCTCGTTCGCGCCGGCCCGAGCGATCGGTGCAGCTGGATCGCCGCGTCCACGATCCGCTGCCGGGTCTCCATCTGACGCTCGGCGCGCTTCTGCAGCTCGTACTTGCGGGCCATCGGGAAAATTGTTGCACAACCGTGTTCAGTGATTTATAGTCCCCTCGTTCATTGCACGATCCTGTGCATCGAAAGGAGGCACCAATGGAGACGGTCGATCTGCAAGCGATCGAGACGATGGAGATCGATTCCGCACTCGACCCGGCCAGGCGGCTGCGCGTCGCATTTCGATCTCGAGCGCGACCGGGACGGCGGCGAGTGCGAGCGTCTACTTCGAGCTCGAGCCCGGCGCGCACGTCGGCGCCCACACCGACAGCTCCGAAGAGTTCCTGATCGTGCTCGAGGGCAGCGGCGAAGGCCTCGTCGGCGACGAGGTCGCGCGGGTCGAGGCAGGCCAGGTGATCGTCGTCCCGGCGATGGTGCGCCACGACGTGACGAATGTCGGCACGGGGCCGTTGCGCGTCTTCGGCGCCTTCGCGGGCTCGACCGTCGTCGCCACCTTCGAGGAGCCACTGGAGCCGGACGGCGCGCAAGTGTTCGTGATCGGGGCGCTGATGCCGGTCATGCTCCCCCTCGCGGCGGCGCCCGCCTGAGGTTCGGCGCGAAGTCAAGCCGAGGTCTCGATCAGCGCGGCGAACGCCCGGTGCGTCTCCTCGTCGAACAGCACGAAGCGCACCAGCTCGACCCGCGTGACCGCCGCTCGAACCGCCGCGACCGCAACGCGGGCGGCCGACTCCACCGGGTAGCCGTAGACCCCGGTGGAGATCGCCGGGAAAGCAACCGAGGCGGCGCCGACCTCGTCCGCGACTCGCAGCGCCTCGTTGTGACACGAGGCGAGGAGCTCGGAGCGGTCCTCCGACGCCGAGTAGACGGGGCCGACCGTGTGGATCACCCAGCGGGCGGGTAGGTCGCCCGCGGTCGTCGCAACGGCCTGTCCCGTCGGAAGGCCGTCGGGATACCGCTCCGCGCGGACGGCCCGGCACTCCGCAAGGATCGCCGGCCCGCCGCGCCGGTGAATGGCGCCGTCGACGCCGCCCCCGCCCAGCAGCGACGAGTTGGCCGCGTTGACGATCGCGTCGACCGCCTCGTGGGTGATGTCGCCCTGGACCGCCTCGATCTTCATTCCTTAACAGTGCCAGGCACTGTAAAGAGCCTGCTCAGAGGGACCTTCCACTCTAGGCGGCGACTCCGTCCGCCGGAAAGAGCCGCGCGAGCTCGTCGTCGATCGGGCCCCCGCCGTCGATCAGCTCCTGTGCCGTCTGTCGCGCCCGCTCCAGGAGCGCACGATCGGCCCGCAGCTTCGTGAATCGCAGGTCCGAGAGACCTGACTGGCGCGTGCCGAGCAACTGCCCCTCTCCGCGCAGCTCGAGGTCGACCTCAGCGAGCTCGAACCCGTCCATCGTCTCGATGAGCGCCTCCAACCGACGGACCGCAGCGTCCGTCAGCTCCTCCTTCGGCCGCGAGACGAGCAGACAATACGACTGCTCTGCACCGCGCCCGACGCGACCACGCAGCTGGTGGAGCTGCGCGAGACCGAAGCGGTCGGCCTCCTGGACGATCATCACCGTCGCGTTGGGGACGTCGACGCCGACCTCGATCACCGTCGTCGCGACGAGCACGTCCAGCTCGCGGGCCTTGAACCGCGCCATCAGCTCGCGACGGTCGGCCGGTTTCAGCTTCCCGTGCATGCAGCCGACGCGGAAGCCGCTCAACTCGGCCCGCGCGAGCCGCGCCGCCTCCTGCTCGGCCGCCCGGGCCCGCGAGGTCTCCGACTCCTCGATCAGGGGGCAGACGACGTAAGCCTGCCGGCCCTCGCGCAGCAGCCGCGTCAGCCGGCGGAAGGCCTCCGACGCCCGCCGCTCCTCGATCCAGCTCGTCAACACGGGCTTGCGCGAGGCCGGCGGCTTCGCGATCTCGCTGACCGCGAGGTCGCCGTAGACGGTCAGCGCGAGCGTGCGCGGGATCGGGGTCGCGGTCATGTGCAGGACGTGCGGCGAGCGCTCCTCGGCCAGCTTCGCGCGCTGCTCGACGCCGAAGCGGTGCTGCTCGTCGACGACTGCGACCGCAAGCCGGTCGAACTCGACGCCCTCCTGGATCAGGGCGTGGGTGCCGACGAGGATCGACGCCTTCGCCGCGGCATCGCGTGCGCGCGTCCCCACAGAGCTCGTCAACAGGCCCACTCCCACGCCGAGCTCGCGGCAGAGCTCCTCGACCGTCAGGAAGTGCTGCTCGGCGAGCGTCTCGGTCGGCGCCATCAGGGCGCCCTGGTAGCCCTCCTCGACCGCGCGCAGCAGCGCGTACAGCGCGACCACGGTCTTTCCCGAGCCGACGTCGCCTTGCAGCAGGCGCTGCATCGGCACCTCGCGCGCGAGATCGCCGTCGATTTCCGCGATCGCCTGTTCCTGGTGCTCCGTGAGTCGGAACGGGAGCGCCTCGCGGTAGCGCGCGATCAACGCACCGCGCTGACCGAGCGCCGGCGCGGTCTCCTGCTCGCGCTCGCGGGCCCGGCGGGCGAGGCCGAGCTGCAACAGGAGCAGCTCGTCGAACGCCAGGCGTCGACGGCCGGTCTCGGCCTCCTCGACCGTCCGCGGCCGATGCAGGGCGACGAGCGCGTCGGCCCGGGTCGGCAGCGCCTCCCGTACCTTCAGCGACGCGGGCAGGAAGTCGAGGTAGTCTCGGGCGAACGCAAGGGCGGCCGTGACGAGCGCCCGCATCCGCGGCGGCGTGATCTCCTCGCCGGCGGGGTAGATCGGTGCGAGGTCGGCGGTCGACGCCGCGCCGTTCAGGTCGTAGGAGCGCACCGCGAACTCGTTCCGCCGCAGCTGGCCGCGCAGCCGCACGCGCGTACCCGGGACGAGCTTGTCTGCGAGCCAGTCCTGGTTGAACCAGACGGCCGGGATCGAGCCGCTCTGGTCCGCGATGGTCGCCTTCAGCACGGTCAGCCGGCGGCGCGTTCGGCGCAGAGAGACGTTGCGCACCTCGCCGACGATGACAGCCTCCTGCTCGCCGAAGAGGTCGACGATCCGGCTCTCGCCGACCGCGCGTTGGTAGTCACGCGGTCGATGCTCGAGCAGGTCGCGAACCGAGCCCAGGCCGAGCCTCCGCAGCCGCGTCGCGATCCTCGGCCCGACGCCCGGCAGCGAGTCGAGCCCGGCCTCCAGCCGCTCGGGCCGTCCACCTCCGCGCAGGCGCGGCCACGCCTCGGGTCGGTCCACGCCGGCAAAGACCTTGGGACCATGCCGCCCGGTCACCTTGGTCCGAGTATAGGAGCCGGTCCGGCCTTCGCCGAGCGGAGGCGAACGACCGCGTCGACGCCGCCGCTCGGGGCCTCGCGAAGCTCGGCGTCCCCGCCGTCCGCGTCCGCCAGGCGCCGGACGATTGCGAGCCCGAGGCCGGATCCGAAGTCGGTGGCGCGACCCCGCCAGAATCGGTCGAACGCCCGTGCCCGCTCGTCGTCCGAGAGGCCGGGCCCGTGGTCGACGACGTGCAGCTCGACCCAGCCGTCGTCGCGGCTCACCGAGACGCCGACCGTGTCCGAAACCGCCACCGCATTGGCAACCAGATTGTCGAGAATCTGGCCCAGCCGGTCCGGCGAGCTGCGCACGCGCAACCCCCGCTCCCCGCGCCGCTCGACTCCCCGCCAGTGCGCGAGCCGCTCGTCGAGCACCTCGTCGACGTCGACCGGCTCGGCCCGCACTGCGGAGGCATGGGCGCTCGCGAGCGCGAGCAGGCTCTCGACGACCCGGCCGAGCCGCTCCGTTTCTGCGAGGGCGGGCGTCGCCTCCTCGGCGTCCATGTTCTCGAGCCGCAGCCGCAGCGCAGTCAGCGGCGTACGCAGCTCGTGCGAGGCGTCGGCGACGAACGCCTGCTGCGACTCGAGCAGGCGCTGGAGCTTGGCCGCCGTCTCGTTGAACTCGTGCGCAAAGCGCCGCACCTCCTCGGGGCCCTCCTCCGGTGCGCGTACCTCGAGGTGGCCCGCTCCGACCTCGGCGGCCGCATCCTCGAGCTTGCGCAGCGGCCGGACCACCCCGCGTGCGACCCAGAGTCCGATCAGCGACACGCCTGCGAGAACGATCCCCGCGATCGCCGCCAGCGTCAGCCAGTAGCGCGGAACTGGCGCCGGCTGCATTACCTGACCTTTGCGGTCTTCGGCGCCGCCACCGTCCACGGGCTCGCCGCCGGCACCGACCGGTGGGCGCTGCCGCTCTATGCGGCCTCGATCGCCTCCTTGATCGGCCTGACCGCGTGGCGAGTCTGCTCAATCTCGCGCTGCTCGGCTACGTGCAGCCCCGGAACGACCGGGTGGGAAGGCTGAGCCCGCGCGCCGTCTTGACGCCAGCGCCCGCACAGCCCGCCCCGGCCGTCATACCGCGGCGCAGCGCCGAAAGCCGAAGCCACGAGCTGGACGACTAGTCGTCGAACCAGAAGAAGCCGACGGCGCCCGGCCCGGAGTGGGTGCCGACGACCGCGCCGAGCATCGTCTCGACGTCGATCACGGCCTGCGGACGGACGCGGCCGGCGAGTTCGTGCAGCGCCGCGAGCCGGTCCGGCGCGTCCGCGTGCGCGATGCCGACTCGCAGCGTCGGTGTGTCACGGCTGCCCGCCTCGAACGCTTTCGCGAACTCGAGGAATGCCTTGTGGGCGCCGCGCACGCGTTTCAGCGGCACGACCTCGCCGTCCTCGATCCCGAGGATCGGCTTGATGTTCAGGAGCGTTCCCGCCATCGCCGCGGCCTTACCGATCCGGCCTCCCTTGGCGAGGAACTCGAGCGTGTCGACCGTCCAGATCACCCGGCTCTGGCGCCGGAACCGCTCCACGAGCTCGTCGATTTCTTTGTCGGTCGTGCCGCGCGCGAGCCGGCGCTGGACGGCGAGCGCGAGGATCGCCAGGCCCGCCGAGACACTCCCACTGTCGATCGCGCGCACCCGGCCGTCGCCGAGGTCCTCGGCGGCGCGCCGTGCACTCTCGACCGTCCCCGACATCTTTTGCGGGATGTGCAGGGAGAGAACGCGCGCGTAGCCGGCGAGCTCCTCGTACGCGGCAAGGAAGTCGCCCGGTGTCGGCTGCGAGGTGGTCGGCGACACGGCTGCGTGCCGGAGCCGCTCGTAGAACTCGGTCGGTGCGAGCTCCTCGTAGTCGCGGAAGCTCTCGTCGCCGAAGCGCACGTAGAGCGGGACGATGCGCCAGTTCGGGAAGCGGCGGAGCCCGTCGGGGAAGTCCGCGGTCGAATCGAGGACGATCGCGGTGTTCTCGCTCGAGAGCTCCATTAGCCCGCCTCGACCGCGGCCGCACGCCTGATCGCCCCGACGATCGCGTCGAGCGGCTCCTCCTTGCCGACGCACGCGACCGCGCCGGTCTCGAGCAGCGCCTCGATCTCGCGCTCATGTGCCGCGGCGGTGAGCACGACGACCGCGACCTCCGGGCACTCCTGCCGAACGAGCCGAGCGACCTGGAGGCCATCGAGACCCGGCAGCCGGTAGTCGAGCAGGATGACGTCGGGCTCGTGCTCACGGCAGAGCGCGACCGCCCGAGCGCCGTCCGGCTCCGCGGCGAGGATCTCGATCTCGCCGCGCAGCCCGAGCAGAAGCTCGAGCGCCTCGCGGAAGACGTCGTTGTCCTCGATCAGGACGACCCGGATCGCCACCGGCCGACTCTACTCGGCGGAGAGGAGTAGGTGGTAATGCGGCTGACCGCCCTCCTGGACCTCGATCTCGAGGTCGGGATGGCGGGCTGTGAGTCGCTCGAGCAGGCCGTTCAGCACCGGGGCGCCCTCGCCGGTCAGGATCGTCAAGACACCTCGCGGCTCGGCGAGCAGGCGCTCGACGACGAGCGTGGCCGTCTCCTCGAAATCGGCACCACCGCCGATCGGATCGCCCTCCGACAGGCCGAGGTAGTCGCCCTTGCGGACCGTGAGGCCGTCGAGGTCGACGTCGCGCGAGGCGACCGTGACCGCGCCGGTCGCGACCGCGGCGAGCGCCTCGGCCATCTCCGCCGCGTTCGCCTCCGCCGAGCGCGACGGGTCGTACGCGACGAGCGCGGCGAGCCCGGCGAGAATCGAGTGCGTCGGGACGACCCACGCCCGCTTGCCGGCGTGCTCGGCGGCCTGCTCGGCGCTGAGGATGACGTTCGCGTTGTTCGGGAGCACGACCACCTCCGGCGCGGCGGCGGCCTCGACCGCCACGACGATCTCCGCCGTCGAGGGGTTCATGGACTGTCCGCCCGGGACGATCTGCGTCGCCCCGAGGCTCCGGAAGAGCCGCTCGTTGCCCTCCCCGGCGACGACCGCGACCACCTCGGACAGCTTCGGCTCGGGTGCGAGCTGAAGCAGACGCGACTCCCGCGCCTCCGTCTGGCGGTGCATGTTCGCGATCTCGATCGCCTCGAGCGCCCCGTGCGCGACGCCGAGGCTGAGCGCTGCTCCCGGATCGTCGGTGTGGACGTGCGCTTTCAGGGCGTTCTCGTCGCCGACGACCATCAGCGAGTCGCCGAGCTGTTCGAGCTCCCATTCCAGCGCATCGGCGTCGAGCCCCTCGCCCTCGACGACGAAGACCGTGCAGTAGCGGTAGCGCGAGAGCTCCCGGTGGATCGCGTCCAGGCCCACTTCCTCGCGCCCCGCCGGGAGCGGCAGCAGCTCTTCGCCCGTCACGGCCGCTGTGAGGCCCCGCACGAGCTCGAGGAGCCCGGCACCGCCCGCGTCGACGACTCCTGCCTCACGGAGGATCTCCAGGTACTGCGGTGTGCGGGCGAGCGCGTCCTCCCCCCGCCGGACGAGCGCGCGCAGGAGCTCCGCGACGGGGAGCTCGGGGGTCGCCTGCGCCTCCGCCTCCTCGGCGAGCTCCCGGATGACGGTCAGCATCGTCCCCTCGACGGGTTTGCGGACCGCACGGTAGGCGGCGTCGCTGGCCGAGCGAAACGCCCGCGCGAGCGTCGGGGAGTCGATCGTCGTTGCTTCCCCGATCACCTCCGCGAAGCCCCGGACGATCTGCGAGAGGATCACCCCCGAGTTCCCGCGCGCCCCCATCAGCGCGGCGCGGGCGATCTCGCGCGCGAGCCGCTCGCGGTCCTCGTGGTCGAGCTGCTCGAGCGTCTCCTTCACCGCCCGGACCGTCAGCGCCAGGTTCGTGCCGGTGTCGCCGTCCGGGACGGGATAGACGTTCAGGTCGTCGATCCGCTGCCGGCTCGCCTCCAATGCGGCGGCGGTCGGGCCGGCGAGACGGCGAACCGCGTCTAGGTCGCTCATGCCGAGACCTTCACCGCCTCGATGTGCACCTCGACGGCCGCGACCTCCAGGCCCGTCATCCGCTGCACCTCGTAGGTGACGCGGTTGCGAACGGCCGAGGCGACCTCGGCCAGGTTGAGGCCGTGCTCGACGACGACGTGGAGTCCGATCGAGACCCCGTCCGCCTCGCCGGAGATCTCGATCCCGCGCCGCGGGCGGTCGCGAGAGAGCAGGCGGCCGAGGCGCCGGGCAGACGACATGCCCACCACGCCGTAGCACTCGGCAGCGGTCAGCCCGACGATCTGCGCGAGCGCGGCGTCGGTGATCGCCACCCTGCCGAGCTCGGAGGAAGCGAGCACGAAGTCCACGCGCGAGGTTAGACCGCCCGCGGCCTGCGCGGGTTACGGCGCCTTCTGGACCTTGCCGCTCTTCAGACAGCGCGTACAGACGTAGGCACGCTGCGGCGCCCCCCCGACGAGGATGCGGACGCGCTGGAGGTTGGGCTCGAAGCGACGCTTGGTCGCCACCATCGAATGGCTCCGGTGGTTACCGAACGAAGGCTTCTTCCCGCAGACGGAACAGACCTTGGGCACGGCGGCGAATGGTAGCGATCGGGCTCGCCTTCTCGCAGCGCTCACGGGCTTCGCCCGCCGGCCCTGCGGACGGACTACTGCTCGCGGGCCGCAGCGAGCGTCGTGCGCAGCTGGGCGAAGGCGTCGGCCATCTCGAGCGCGGTCCGCGCCGCCTCGGCGCCCTTGTCGACTCGGGCCTCGGCCTGCTCGACCGTCTCGCAGGTGAGGAGGCCGAACGAGACCGGCACGCCCGTCTCGATCCCGGCCAGCTGGAGCCCGCTCGCCGCCTCGCTGGCGACGAAGTCGAAGTGCGGCGTCTCGCCGCGGATCACGCAGCCGAGCGCGATCACGCACGAGTAGCGGCGTGTCTTCCCCAACGCCATCGCCGCGATCGGCAGCTCGAACGCGCCCGGCACCGGCATCACGAGCACCGCCTCCTGCGCGACGCCGGCCTCGTCGAGCGCGGCAAGGGCGGAATCGAGCAGACGCTGGGTGATCTCGCCGTTGAACCGGCTGACGACGATCGCGACCGACCGGCGGCGCCCGGTGGGATTGCCCTCGAGGACCGCGTAGCCGTCGGGAATGCCGAGCCCGCCCTCGGCGTGCTCGCCCGGAAGCGCGACCTCCGGCTCGGCCTCCGGCTCTTCCTCGACTTCCGGCGCGACCTCGTCCTCCGGCGGCGCCTCCTCCTCCTCCTCCTCGACTGCCGGCGCGTCCTCGACTGCCGGCGCGACCTCGTCCTCCGGCGGCGCCTCCTCGACCGCCGGCGCGTCCTCGTCCTCCGCAGGCGCCTCCTCTTCGACTGCCGGCGCGACCTCGTCCTCCGGCTCCTGCTCGTCGAGCCCCGGCGCCACCTCGTCCTCCGGCGGCGCCTCCTCCTCGGTCTCGGGGGCGTCCTCGTAGAGGATCTCGGCAGCGGACCCACCCGCGTCGGGCTCGGTGCCGGCGGGCGGCCGGATCCGTGCCGACCAGTCGCGCAGCGGCCAGTCTTCGGCGTCTTCGGGGCGGTCGCTCATTGCTCCTCGGGCTCGAACTTCAGGTCCTGGTGGTGGAGGCGGTGTCCGAGCTTTGCACGTTTCGTCTGCAGGTAGTGCAGGTTCTGCGCGTTCGGGGGAACCTCGATCGGCACCTGCTCGGTCACTGTCAGGCCGTAGGCGACGGCGCTCTCCATCTTCCGGGGGTTGTTCGTCAGCAGGCGAATCGTCGAGAGCCCGAGGTCGGCGAGGATCTGGTAGCCGATCCCGTAGTCGCGCGAGTCGGCCGGGAATCCGAGCTCGAGGTTCGCCTCGACGGTGTCGCGCCCCTGCTCCTGGAGCTCGTACGCCCGCAGCTTGTTCAGGAGGCCGATCCCGCGGCCCTCCTGCGCCATGTACAGCAGGACGCCGCGCTCCTCGGCGCCGATCTGCGCGAGCGCGAGCTCGAGCTGCTCGCCGCAGTCGCAGCGCAGCGAGTGGAAGACGTCGCCGGTCAGACATTCGGAATGGACGCGGACGAGCACATCGTCCTCGCCTGCGACCTCGCCCCTGACCAGCGCGACGTGGTGCTTGCCCGTCAGCTTCTCGCGGAAGGCGACCGCCGTGAACCTCCCGTAGGCGGTCGGCAGAGCGACGCTCGAGGTTCGCTCGACCAGCTTCTCGTGCCTCCGCCGGTACTCGATCAGGTCGGCAACCGTCACCATCTTCAGGCCGTGCCGCTTGCAGTACTGGACGAGGTCGGGCACGCGGGCCATCGTGCCGTCGTCCTTCATGACCTCGCAGACGACGCCCGACGGGTTCAGCCCGGCAAGGCGGGCGAGGTCGACGGAGGCCTCGGTCTGGCCTGCTCGCTGGAGCACGCCTCCGTTGCGCGCGCGGAGAGGGAGGATGTGGCCGCCCTCGATCAGGTCGTGCGGCCGCGAGGCAGGGTCGATCGCGACCGAGATCGTGTGCGCGCGGTCGGCGGCTGAGACGCCGGTCGTGATCCCCTCACGCGCGTCGATCGTGGTCGTGTATGCGGTGCCCAGCCGGGACTCGCGGCTCGAGGCCAGCGTGCGCAGCCCCAGCTCGTCGCAGCGCTGCTCGGTCAGGCAGAGGCAGATCACCCCACGTCCGTGCGTAGCCATGAAGTTGATCGCTTCGGGCGTCGCGAACTCGGCGGCGATCGTCAGGTCGCCCTCGTTCTCGCGGTCCGGCGCGTCGACGACGACGACGAACTTCCCTGCGCGGAAATCCTCCAGCGCCACGTCGATCGTCGCGAACGTGCGCGGCTCAGCCGTCGTCGCCATGCAAAGATCGTAGCCGCGTCGGGGACATGAGCCTCTCGACGTACTTGGCGAGGACGTCCGCCTCCAGGTTGACCTCCGAGCCGGGCTCGAGCCTCCCGAGAGTCGTCACCGAGAGCGTGTGCGGGACGAGCGCGACCGCAAATCCGAAGCTGTCGAGCCCGGCGATAGTCAGCGAGACGCCGTCGACCGCGATCGAGCCCTTCTCGACGCAGTAGCGGAGCACCTCGGTAGGCGGGTCGACCCACAGCCGGGCGCCCTCGCCCTCGGGGTCGAGCGAGCGCACGCGGCCGATCCCGTCGACGTGGCCCTGGACGTAGTGGCCCCCGAGCGGCTCCCCGGTGCGTAGCGCGGGCTCGAGGTTGACTCCCTCGCCCGCCTGGAGCCGGCCGAGCGTCGTGCGGGCAAGTGTCTCCGGCACGGCGTCGAACGCGAGCGTGCGGCGATCGCCGTCGACGACTGTCAGACAGCAGCCGTTGACGGAGACCGAGTCGCCGATCGCCGCCGCGAGAGCGGACTCGACCCTGAGCCGGCCGCCGTCGAACGACACGACCCGGCCGATCTCGCGCACGAGTCCCGTGAACACCGGAGCAAGGCTAGCCGTCTATCCGAGCGCGAGCGCCTCCAGCGTCTCGCGCACGACCCACTCGAGCCGTCCCCGAGCCTCGGGGGTCGCCTCTCTGAGCTCGGCCGCGAGCTCGTCGACCGCCTCGGCCTGGGATTCCGAAAGGGTCGCCCGGTCGGCGCCGGCGAGCTCTTCCCCGAGCTCCGCGTTGTCGAGATGACCCGCAAGCCAGCGGGAGAGCACGCCGATCAGCTCGTCAGGGCTCGTGGACATAGGCGCTGAGGAGGACGTCCTCGCCGATCTGCCGCGCGTGCATGCGCGCGAGCTCGACAGGGGAGGGAAGGGGGCCGAGCATCGGGACGCCGGCTCCCGCGATCGTCGGGGCGAGGAAGAGCAGCAGCCTGTCGACCAGATCGCGCTCGAGGAAGGAGGCGGCGAGCGTCGGCCCGCCCTCCAGCAGGAGCGACTGGACTCCCTCGGAGCCGAGGGTTGCCAGCTCGGTCTCGATCGGGCCGGTGCGCAGCTCGAGCTCCGAGCCCTCGGGCAGCGGGCCCCCGCCGAACGCGATCCGCCGCGGTTGCCGCTCGGCACCCACGCCCCGCGCCGTCAGGCTGGGCGTGTCTGCGCGCACCGTCCCCATCCCCACCCCGACCGCGTCCATCGATGCCCGCAGCTCGTGGACGAGCCGGCGGCTCTGCTCGCCGCTGAGCCAGCGGCGGCCGGGAACGGTGACGCGGCCGTCGAGCGTGACGGCGAGCTTCAGGGTCACGAACGGACGTCCGCGTGTTATCCACGTCCGCCAGGCCTCGTTTTGCACGCGAGCCGCGAACGAGTCGGCGTGCTCGACCGCGAGCCCGCGCTCTCGCAGCAGCTCGAGCCCGCCGCGGGCCTCGGGGTTCGGGTCGAGCGAGCCGGCGACGACCTTCGCGATCCCGGCGTCGAGAATCGCCTGCGTGCACGGAGGCGTCGAGCCGTGGTGAGCACACGGCTCCATCGTGACGTAGAGCGTCGCGCCGCGTTCGCGGGCACCGGCGGCCTCGAGCGCGACCACCTCCGCGTGTGGACCGCCTTTCCGCTCGTGCCAGCCCTCGCCGACAACCTCCTCGTCGGCGACGACGATCGCCCCGACCACCGGGTTCGGGCGGGTCGTCGAGCGCCCCCGCTCGGCGAGTTCGAGCGCCCGCTCCAGGTGCGTCATGCGAGTTGCCCGACAAGACCCCGGTACGCCTGTGGCAGACCGTCCCGGCCGAAGATCGCCGAGCCGCAGACCATCAGGTCGGCCCCCGCCTCGTGGACGCTGCCGATGTTGTCGTCCGTGATCCCGCCGTCGACCTGCAGGTGGACGTGGGCAGGCAGAGCCGCGCGGAGGGCGCGGAGTCGATCGACCGCCTCCGGCATGAACTCCTGGCCCGAGTAGCCGGGGTGGATGCTCATGCACAGCACCAGGTCGAAGTCCCCGGCCACGGCAATCGCGTCCTCGACCGCGGTCTCCGGCTTGATCGAGAGACCCACCTGGAAGCCGTGCTCCCGCGCCTGCGAGGCGACCGCGTGCGGATCGGCCACGGCCTCGAGGTGAAAGGTGACGCTGTCGGCGCCCGCGCTCCGCAGCGCGCCGAAGTGGCGGCCGGGCTGATCGACCATCAGGTGGCAGTCGAGCACTCCCTCCTCCCGGTGGACAACCGGCGCGATCGACGCGAGCACCACCGGCCCCATCGTGATCGGCTCGACGAAGTGCCCGTCGCCGATGTCGAAGTGGAAGATCCGGGCCCCGGCCCTCAGCAGGGTCTCGATCTGCTCGCCGAGCCGGGAGAAGTCGGCCGCGTACAGGGACGGCTCCACCTCGACGGTGCGGATCCAGCGGTCCCAGCTCACGGCGCGATCTTACGCGGCACGCAAGTGACGGTTGCCACCCAGTCTCTGAGACCTGACCTGTGACGATTCTGGGCCATCTCGTCCACAGCGAGTGCCTGGCACCGGGGTGTGACGATTGTGCGACGAATCCTCCACAGGTCAGACGCGAAGCCTGGCGACGAAGAAGCCGGAGGTGCCGTGGCGGTGCGGGGTCGTCAGCAGGAGCTCCGGTCGCTTCGGGTGGCGGAACTGCGGCCACTCGGCGCCGAGGTCGTCCGGCTCGAGGCCGGAGGCGTCGACGACGGCCTCGTTCTCGTCCGCGTTCAGGGTGCAGACCGAGTAGACGACGCGCCCGCCCGGCCTGACCCGTTCGGCCGCCGCGCGCAGCAGCGCGAGCTGCAGCTCGGGGAGCGGCTGCGCGCGCCAGCGGAGGTCGGGACGCGCGGCGAGGACGCCGAGGCCCGAGCAAGGCGCGTCGACGAGGGCGCGGTCGAAGTCGGTCAGCTCCGGCGGCAACGCGAGCCCGTCGGCGTTGACCACGCGCACGTTCGCCGCGCGCAGCCGGCGCACGTTCTCCTCGAGCTCCCGGGCGCGGCCAGCGTGCAGCTCGACGGCTACGACCTCTCCGGCGAACATCGTCGCCTTGCCGCCTGGCGCCGCGCAGACGTCCAGCACCCGCTCGCCCTCGCGCGCACCGACCGCCAGCCCGGCAAGCTGTGAGCCGCGGCTCTGCGGCCAGATCCTTCCCTCCGCCAGCGCGCGCTCGTCGACGAGGGCGACGCGGTAGGCGCCCGGCACGTCGGTGGGCTCCCCCTCGATCTCGCCCCGAACGAGACGGACGACGGTCTCGGGAGGCGCGTTCTGGGCCCGCATCAGCTCGAGCGCCTCCTCCTCGCCCCAGTCGCGCACCCAGGTCTCGTAGACCCACTCGGGGTAGGAGTGCTTGAGCGGTCCCTCCGGCAGCGAGTCGAGCAGGCGGCGAAGGCTCTCGCTCAGCCGGCGCATGACGGCGTTCGTGAACGGCACCGCCCGCTCGAGCCGTGCGGCGCGGACGAGCTCGACCGACTCGTTGACCGCGGCGTGGCTCGGGATGCCGTCGAGGTACGCCAGCTGATACGAGCCGAGGCGGAGGGCGGCCCGGACCGGCGGGTCGAGCTTCCGCACCGGCCTGCGCCCCAGCGTCTCGATCCCGTGATCGAGTGCCCGCACCCGCTGGACCGTGCCGTAGGCAATCTGCTGTGCGAGCGCCCGGTCGCGGCGGTCGAGCTTCGCGGCAGCGGCCGTCAGCACACGATCCGCGTAGGCGTCGTCCTCGAAGACGCGGAGAACGACCTCGTAGGCCGCCTTCCGCGCGGGGCTTACCTGAGACCGCGTAGCCACTCCGCGTACGTCATGCGCCGCCCGCCGGGTGGTTGCACCTCGACGGGGACGAACTGCCCGTCCTCTACACGCGACCGCCACACAGTCACCGGGCGCCCCTCGAGCTCCGCGCGGGCGCCGACGTGCGGCGACAGGGCGCGAACCCGGTTCACCGCCTCGTCCGGCCGCGAC
>JBKOVL010000277.1:0-6485 GCA_046723895.1 Actinomycetota bacterium
AAGTAGAAGCGGTTCGGCCAGGTTGGACCCAACAGCGAACAGTGGTAGTTCGCGCACAACGCCGAATTGTCCAAGAGGCTGTAGTAGAACGGCAGCTCGCGCGCCGTGTAGTAGCCGGTCGCAGCGTCGCCGTCGCCGATCCGGTCCTGCGCCGCCTGCCAGAAGCCGTCCATCTTCCCGCCGTCGACCTGCTGGTACACAGCGCTCCACGAATGCGGCGGATCCGGAGTCGTCAAGCTCGTGAACTCGAACGGATAGTGCTTGCCGCCGCCCGAGTCGGGCTGGAAGTATCCGGCCGGCGGACCGAGACCCTTCGCCTGCACCTGCGGCGCATACCCGTAGTAATGATCGAACGATCGATTCTCCTGACACGCGATCACCAGATGCTCGATCGGCGTCTCCACCTGCGCGACTCGGCGCGCACGGGCGGCAGCCGGAGCGGTCGTCCACAACGTGCCCCCCGCTACCGCCACTCCAGCGGCGCCCGCCCTCCTCACGAACGTGCGCCGCGTGAACCGGGACTCGCCCGTCCGCCCCCCGCTCTCGATCGACACGAAACTCCCCCTCTGAATCGTCGTACCGCTCGAACCAGCGATCGCGCTCGACCCTACGAGCGACCGCCGCTGCACGTCAACAGTGGTCTCCACACTGACACCGCAACTTAACCCGTCGGCTACGGAGGCCCTCAGGGTTAGAGCCAGATTCGCGTGGTGAATCCTCCTGGCGAGCGGAAGAACTCGATCCGCCAGGTCAGCTGCCGGGCGACCCAGAGGGTTCGGGAGTCGGGATGATTCGACGCAGCAGGTCGTCGGGGTCCTCGTAGTGGTCGCTCGTCGACCAGGTTTTGCCGTCGACCACTTCGGGGTGGGTTTGCCACACGCCCTCGATGTCGGATCGCGTTCTGGCAGGGCGCGTGTAGGCCGAGCTGACGTCGACGAACGTGACGTGCTCGGCCTCCGGCCCGAGCGCCTCGTGCATGGCGTAGGAGAGGTAATAAGTCCCCGGAGGCCAGGCTTCAAGTCGGCCCTGCCCCCACCGGTGCGGGCTGCGCGAGCGCAGCGCGCAGCTTGTTCAGCGCGCCGACCTCGATCTGCCTCGCGCGCTCAGCCGTCAGCCCCAGTTCGGCGCCGATCTGGCTCAGCGTCTGCACCGGCGTGCCGAGCCCGTAATGAGCCCGAATGACCGCGCGCTCGCGCTCGTCCAGGCGGTCGGTCAGGTCACGCACGTCGCTGATCTCGAGGTCGTCGAGAACCTGCTCGTAGGCCCGCTCGGCGCAGGGATCGACGATCGCGTCTCCGACCGTGGCGGTGGACTCGGCGTCCGCGCTCAGCCGCTCCTCCAGGCCGCGCGGTCTGAGCTCGGTCGCCCGCAGGCTCTCGAGCTGCGCCCGCGTCAAGCCGGTCGCACGGCTCAACTCCGCGCCGGTGGGTTCGGCGCCGTGCGCCTTCACGTGCTCGCGACGCGCGTTCCTGATCTGGGCGAGCTCTCGGACGGCCCGATCTGACAGTGCAACGGGTCGAATCAATTCGGCAACGAGCTCCTGCATTGCCTTGCGGACCCAGAACGAGGCGTATGCCCAGAAGGGTGTGTTCAGCCCGGAGTCGTAGCGCCGCGCCGCAAAGAGCAATCCGGCTATGCCCTCTTGCAGGAGCTCTCGCTGCTCGACGCTGGCGCTTCGGAAGCTGCGGGCGAGGCCGGCAATTGCCGGAAGGAACGCCTCGACCAGGTCACGGCATGCATCGGAGTCGCCGCATTCGGCTGCGATCACCAGATCCCGCTCCTGCGAAGGGGTGAGTCGTTGCTGAGGCACGGTAAGCCCCCCAGCTCGAGGAGGGAGCTTCGATTCTCGCAGTCCGCCTTGGGTTCGTGCGGCGGTGGCTTATTGGCTCGTCTGTCCAACCAGCACACGCGACCAGGGAGGTCCAGATGAGCAGCACGGTCGAGCCGGCCGTCGAGATTCGTTCCTTTCGCGTCGAGGTCCCGCAAGAGGAACTGGACGACCTCCGCGGACGCATCCAGGCGACGCGCCGGCCCGGCTACGGGTTCTCGGAGAAGCCGTCCACTACCGGCTGGGACCCGGTCCACATCGCGCGTGCCTGGATCGCGCTCTACCAGGCGCCGCGCAGATGGGCCGAGGAGGCGTACCCCAACCTCATCTACTACAACAAGGTCGGCGAAGGCAACCACTTCGCGGCCTGGCAGGAGCCCGAGCTCTTCACGAGCGAACTCCGGGCCGCGTTCAGGTCACTGCGTGACGAAGGGAGGTCGTCATGAGCACCACCGCCGAGACCGCAACCGAGATCCGCCCGTTCCGTGTCGACGTTTCAGACGAGGCGCTAGACGAACTGCGCCGCCGCATTACCGCGACGCGCTGGCCCAGCAAGGAGCTCGTCGACGACCGGTCGCAGGGCGTCCAGCTGGCGGCGCTGCAGAAGCTCGCTGGGTACTGGACCACCGAGTACGACTTCGGACGGATCGAAGCGAGGCTCAATGCGCTGCCGCAATTCACGACGGAGATCGACGGCGTGGAGATCCACTTCATCCATGTCCGCTCGCGGCGCGAGGACGCGTTGCCGCTGATCATGACGCACGGCTGGCCCGGCTCGGTGATCGAGCTGCTCGAGGTCGTCGGCCCGCTCACAGACCCGACGGCGCACGGCGGGCAAGCGGAGGAGGCGTTCCACCTGGTGCTGCCGTCCCTCCCCGGCTACGGCTTCTCCGGCGAGCCGACCGAGCTCGGCTGGAACGTCGGCCGCGTCGCGCAAGCCTGGGCGGAGCTGATGCACCGCCTCGGCTACACGCGCTACGTCGCCCAGGGCGGCGACGTTGGCGCTGCCGTCACCGACGCGATGGGGCGCCAGGCACCCGAGGGGCTGATCGGCATCCACATGAACCTGCTCGTGACGGTTCTGGGCGGGGGCCCGATGCCGGGGAATTCCGACGAGGAACGTGCCGCGCTCGAAGCGACCAACACCTTCAGGACGAGCGGCTTTGGCTACTTCCTCGAGCAGGCGACGCGGCCGCAGACGATCGGTTACGCCCTGCTGGATTCACCCGTCGCCCTCGCGGCCTGGATGCTCGACCACGACACGGACGCCTACTACAAGATCTCGCGCGCCTTCGTCGACGGGCAGCCCTCGGGCAATCTCACCCGCGAGCACATCCTCGACAACATCACGCTCTACTGGCTGACAGGCACCGGGGCCTCAGCGGCCCGGTCGTACTGGGAGAACGGACAAGCTCAAGCCGCAGCGCTTGCGGCCGGCCAGGCTCCTCCCGGGGTCTCGCTCCCGGTCGGCTTCACCACGTTCCCCGGCGAGATCTTCCAGGCCCCGCGCAGCTGGGTCGAACTGGGATACCCCACCCTCACCTACTTCAACAAGGCCGACAGGGGCGGTCACTTCGCGGCGTGGGAAGAGCCCGAGCTCTTCGTCGAAGAGATGCGCGCGGCCTTCGCGCCGCTGCGCGAAGGGAGGTCGTCATGAGCAGCACCGTCCAGACCGCGACCGAGATTCGACCGTTCCGCGCCGAGATCCCGCAGGAGGAGATCGACGACCTCCGCCGGCGCCTTGCTACGACGCGGTGGCCCGACAAGGAGACGGTCGCCGACCAGTCGCAGGGCGTCCAGCTGGCGAAGCTCAAGGAGCTCGTCGATTACTGGGCGAGCGACTACGACTGGCGGCAGGCGGAGGCGAAGCTCAACGCGCTGCCGCAGTTCACGATCGAGATCGACGCCCTGGACATCCACTTCATCCATGTCCAGGCGAAGCACGAGGACGCCTTGCCGCTGATTGTGACCCACGGCTGGCCGGGCTCCGTTCTCGAGCTGCTGAAGGTGATCGAGCCGCTGACGGATCCGACCGCCCACGGGGGATCCGCCGAGGACGCGTTCCATCTCGTCATCCCGTCGCTGCCCGGCTACGGCTTCTCGGCGCACCCGGAGGCGGCCGGCTGGGACCCCGAGCGGATCGCGCGCGCCTGGGCCGAGCTGATGCGTCGCCTGGGCTACGAGCACTATGTCGCGCAGGGCGGGGACTGGGGTGCGGTCATTACAGAAGCGATGGGACGACAGGGGCCGGAGGGGCTCCGCGGCATCCACGTCAACCTGCCGGCGACGGTACCGCCCGATGTCGAAGCGGCGCTTGCCGGCGCCGGGCCTCTGCCCGCGGAGATGTCCGAGGAGGAACGCGCCGTGGTCGACGCGCTGCGCGCCTACCGTGCCGGCGGGTACTCGGGCTACTTCGTTGCGATGACCGCCCGGCCGCAGGCCGTCGGGTACGGCCTGACCGACTCCCCGGCCGGCCTGGCGGCCTTCATCCTCTGGCATCCAGGCTTTGCGCAGTGGCACTACGGCGAGGATCCCGAAGAGCCCAAGACGAAAGACGAGGTACTGGACGACATCACGCTGTACTGGCTGACGAACACCGCGACCTCGTCGGGGCGGCTGTACTGGGAGAACCGCGGGGCAAGCCCTACGAGCGCGACCGCGATGAAGACCGCCGAGATCTCGGTGCCGGTAGGCATCACGGTCTTTCCGGACGACGTCTATCGCCCCCCGGAGACCTGGGCCCGCCGCGCCTACCCCAACCTCGTCTACTTCAACGAGGTCGACAGGGGCGGCCACTTCGCGGCGTGGGAGCAGCCGGAGCTCTTCTCCGCCGAGCTCCGCTCGGCTTTCAGGTCACTGCGATGAACGGCTCTCCGACCGTCGTGCTCGTGCACGGCGCCTTCGCCGATTCGTCGAGCTGGAACGGCGTGATCGAGCGACTGCAGGCAAAGGGCGTGCAGGTCACCGCCCCTGCAAATCCGCTGCGCGGAATCTCGACCGACTCCGCGTACATCGCCAGCGTGCTCGAGCAGATACCGGGCCCCGTTCTTGCCGTCGGTCACTCGTACGGCGGCGCGGTGATCACGAATGCCGCCGCGCAAGCCGACAACGTCGTCGCCCTCGTCTACGTCGCCGCCTTCGCCCCCGAAGAAGGCGAGCGTCTGGGCGACGTCGAGGCGGGCTCGTAGGACAGCGTCCTCAACAGTGCGCTCGTCCCCCGGCAATACCCGACCGCGAACGGCGGATCGGCGACGGAGTTCTACATCGACCCGGCGCAGGCCCGCAACGCCTTCGCGGGCGACCTCTCCGACCAGGCGGCGGCACTAATCGCAGCCACCCAACGGCCTGTTGCCGAGCTGGCGTTCTCCGAGGCGTCGGGGGCGCCCGCCTGGAAGGACTTGCCCTGCTGGGCGGTCGTCGCCACCGGCGACAAGGCGGCCGGTACCGACGTCGTCCGTTCGATGGCGGAGCGGGCCGGCGCGACGATCACCGAGGTCGAAGGCTCCCACGTGATCATGATCTCGCAGCCTCAGGCCGTGACCGACGTGATCCTGGACGCCGTCGCGGCAGTATCAGGGCAGTAGGAGGCTCAGATGTCGGACGGCTCCTTCGGCCCGATCGAGCAAGTCGGCGGCGGTGCGCGGTGAGCCTGTTCAGCAGCCTCCGCAGCGCCGGCTCGTTACCCGTCGAGGGTCACTTGCCCGGCTTCGACGGGGCGACCGGCTGGCTCAACTCGCCGCCGCTCGCGGCGGCGGACCTGGAGGGGAAGGTCGTCCTCGTCGACTTCTGGACCTACACCTGCATCAACTGGCTCCGGACCCTCAGCTACGTCCGCGCCTGGGCCGAGAAGTACGACGACCACGGGTTGGTCGTGGTCGGCGTCCATACCCCCGAGTTCCCGTTCGAGAAGGACATCGAGAACGTGCGCTGGGCCGCTGACGAGATGAGCGTCGAGTATCCGGTCGCCGTCGACAGCGACTACGCGATCTGGAGGGCGTTCGCCAACCGGTACTGGCCGGCCGTCTACATCGCCGACGCGCAAGGACGAATCCGGCACCACCAATACGGGGAGGGCGGATACGCAGAGAGCGAAATGGTCATCCAGCGATTGCTGCGCGAGGCCGGACGCGACCGGATCGGTGACGACCTGGTCTCCGTCGCCGGCGATGGTTTCGAGGCTCAAGCCGACTGGGCGAACCTGGAGTCTCCCGAGACCTACCTCGGCTACGAGCAAGGTTCGAATCTCGCGTCCCCGGGCCGTGTCGCGCTCGATGAGCCTCACACCTACGTCACTCCGGAGTCGTTGACGCTCAACCACTGGGCTCTATCCGGGGACTGGACGGTCGAGCGGCGGGCATGCGTGCTGGACCGGCCCGACGGACGGATCGCGTTCCGGTTCCACGCCCGCGACGTCCACCTCGTCATGAGCCCGCGAGCGCGCGGGGTGTCTGTGCCATTCCGCGTGCTCATCGATGAAGAACCTCCCGGCGACGCTCATGGGCTCGACGTCGACGAACAGGGCCAGGGAACGGTCGTCCAGCCGCGGCTCTATCAGCTGGTCCGCGAGCAAGGATCGATCACCGATCGCACGTTCGAGATCACTTTCCTCGCTCCCGGCGTCGAGGCATACGTGTTCACGTTCGGCTAGAACACTTTC
>JBKOVL010000028.1:0-9636 GCA_046723895.1 Actinomycetota bacterium
GCGCCGACTCGCCGGTGATCGCCGACTCGTCGACCGAGCCGACACCCTCGATCACCTCACCGTCGGCGGGGATGGTCTCGCCGGCGGAGACGACGACGACGTCGCCGCGCTGCAGCTCGGGTGCGGGGACCTCTTCGATCCCGCCCGTGTCGCTTCGTCGGTGCGCGACCGTCGTCGTTCTCGTCGCCCGCAGCGCGTTCGCCTGCGCCTTACCCCTGCCCTCGGCGATCGCCTCGGCGAAGTTGGCGAACAGCACGGTCAACCAGAGCCAGATCGAGATCACGCCCACGAGCCAGAGCCCGCCGGTGTGGCCGCGGGCGAGGTCGAGCGCGAAGATCACCGTCGTGATCACGCTGCCGAGCTCGACGATGAACATCACCGGGTTGCGGACCTGACTGCGCGGGTCGAGCTTCGGGAACGACTCCTTGATCGCGGAGACGACGATGTCGCGTGAGAAGATGCTCGCCGAGGCGCGCGCCATTACGGGGCCTCCCGGTCGAGCGCCAGGTTGAGCTTCAGGACGTTCACCCCCGGCTCGCCGAGGAAGCCGAGCGAGCGGCCGTCCGTGTTCTCGTCGATCAGCTGCTGGACGCTCGCGAGCGGCAGCTTGCGGACGTCGGCGATGCGCCGCGACTGGAGCTGCGCGTACGCGGGCGAGATGTCCGGGTCGATTCCCGACCCGGACGTCGTGACCGCGTCGACGGGGATGTCCCCGATCACGAGCCGGCGGTTGTACCGGCGCTCGAGCTTCAGGATCGCAGCTGCCGCGACTTTGACGTTCTTCACCAGGTCGGGGTTGGTCGGGCCGAGGTTCGCAAACGTCGTCGCGCCGGCGTTGTACGCCGGTGACGTCCCCGACGGTCGCTCGTGGAAGTAGCGCGGGCTCTTGAACTCCTGGGCGGCGAGCCTGGAGCCGACGATCTTGCCGTCCCGCGTGATCAGGCTTCCGTTCGCCTTGTCCTTGAACGCGACCTGCGCGAAGCCTGTCATCACCGCCGGATAGGCGAACCCGAAGGCGAGCGTCAGGACGACGATCGCGATCACCGATGCCCTCAGGTCGCGGAGCATCAGTGCATCAACCCCTCGACGATCGGACCGAGCGTCAGCGCCGGGAAGATCATCAGACCGGCGGTGAGCCCGATCACGCCGACCAGCAGGACGACAAAGGTCGGACCGTCCGTGCGGAACGTGCCCGCCGACGCGGGCACCGTCTTCTTTGCCGCCAGCGACCCGCCGATCGCGAGGGCGGAGATCAGCGGCACGAAGCGCGCGAGGAACATCGCGATCGCGCCGAACGAGGCCGAGAAGTTCGTCGCGCCGTACCCGGCGAACGCGCTGCCGTTGTTGTTCCCCTGGGACGTGTAGGCGTAGAGCGCCTCGGTGAAGCCGTGTGCGCCGGGGTTGTAGATCGAGGCCAGCCCGCCCTTGGTGACGACCGCGAGTGCCGTCAGGGTGAGGACCATTGTCGGGGGGAAGAGAGCCCCGAGTGCGGCAAGCTTCATCTCCCGCGCCTCGATCTTCTTCCCGAGCCACTCCGGTGTTCGCCCGACCATGAGCCCGGCGACAAAGACCGCGATCAGGATGTAGAAGAACATCCCGTAGAGGCCGGAGCCGACCCCGCCGAAGACGATCTCCCCGAGGAAGATGTTCACGAGGGGGACCGCGCCTCCGGCCGCGGTGAAGGCATCGTGCCCGCCGTTGACCGAGCCGTTCGACGCGTCGGTCGTCGCCGTCGCCCAGAGGGCGGTGTTGGCGATCCCGAAGCGCACCTCCTTGTCGGCCATGTTCCCGCCCGACTGGCCGTGACCCTGTGAGATGTTCACGCCGGAGGCGCGGAGCACCTGGGAGCCGTGCTGCTCGCTCGGGAGCGCGACGGCAACGCCGATCGCGAAGATCACGAGCATCGACGCGAACACCATCCACGCGTGGCGTCGCGCGAGCACCATCTTCCCGAACATGAACACCTGCCCGGCGCCGATCAGCAGGATCGAGAGCATCTCGACGAAGTTGGTCAGCCCGTTCGGGTTCTCGAAGGGCACGGACGAGTTCGAGTTGTAGAATCCGCCCCCGTTGGTGCCGAGCTGCTTGATCGCGATCTGCGACGCGGCCGGCCCGCGCGCGATCGTCTGCTGGGCACCCTCGAGCGTCGTCGCGGTCGCATGCCCGTGGAAGGTCTGGACGACCCCCTGCGAGATCAGGATCACCGAGACGATCAGCGCGAGCGGCAAGAGGATGTAGACGCAGGAGCGGTAGAGGTCCTGCCAGAAGCTGCCTAGCTCGTTGCTCGAGCGCCGCGAGATCCCCCGGACGACGGCCGCGAGCACTGCCATCCCCACCCCGGCCGAGACCCAGTTCTGGACTGCGAGCCCGGCCATCTGGGTCAGGTAGGACATCGTGTACTCGCCGCCGTAGTACTGCCAGTTCGTGTTCGTGACGAAGCTCGCGGCCGTGTTCAGCGAGATGTGCGCCGGCACGCCCTTCAGGTTGTCCGGGTTCAGGAACAGGTGCCCCTGGGCGCGCTGGATCAGGTAGAGGAGCAGGAAGAAGGGAACGCTGAAGACGAGCACCGTCCGGCCGTAGCCCTTCCAGTCCTGCTCGCGGCGGCCGCCGACGAGGCGCAGGAAGCCCCGCTCGATGAACGCGAGCGGGAGGCGCTCGGCAGTGTAGACGCGCGCCATCCAGAGACCGAGCGGGTAGCCGAGCGCGACCAGGACGACCGCGTAGACGAGGATCTGGGCGATGCCCTGGCCGCTCACAGTCGTTCTCCCGCGAACAGCGCGTACACGAGGTAGGCGAACACCGCGATCGAGATCGCGAGCCCGATGATGTCGCCTGCGGACATCAGATTCGGGCGAGGAGCCAGATCAGCGCGAACGCGAAGCATGCGGCCGCGATCGCGAGTGCGGCGACGTCGTACATCAGTGCGGCTCCAGCGCGGCCAGAATCGTGGCGATCGCAGCCGGGACATCGCGCGCGTGCGAGCGGTCGTAGAGGGGACTTCCGCCGTGACTGACGAGCTCGTTGACGAGCCGCAGCCCGCGCCTCGCGACCGGACGGTCGAGATCGCCGACCCTGGCGGCGAGCGCGGCGAGCTCGCGCTCGTATGGGCGCAGGCCGACACGGTTCAGCGGCGATGCCCCCGGCAGTCGCACCGGGCCGCGTAGCTCGCGAACGACGCCGTCGAGCGAGCCCGCAAGCTGCCTCCGCTTGTTCACGCCCTGACCGTAGGCCCCCTTCGGTCAAGGGGAACTCAAGGGTTCGGGCCCCTAACTCAAAGTTGTCTCAACAGATTACGACTCGGCTTCGGCCAGGCGGTACCCGGCCCCGGGCTCGGTGATCACGTAGCGGGGACGCGACGGATCCGGCTCGATCTTTCGGCGCAGGTTCGAGACGTAGACGTGGAGGTAGTGCGCCTCCACCTGGTACGACGGTCCCCAGACCTCGCGAAGGAGCATCCGGTGCGTGAGGAGCTTGCCGCGGTTCTGCGCCAGCACGCGCAGGAGGTCGAACTCGTGCGGGGTGAGCTTGATGCGGTTTCCGTTCCGTTTGACGGCCCGGTTCGGGACGTCGATCGTCAGCTCGCCGACCTCGATCACGGGGTCGAGCGACGGCGCCGATCGGCGCAGCACCGCGCGTAACCGAGCGAGGAGCTCGTCGACGCTGAACGGCTTCGTGACGTAGTCGTCGGCGCCGGCGTCGAGTGCTCCAACCTTCTCTGCTTCTTCACCAATTGCCGAAAGCACGACCACCGGAGCCTCGGTCCAGGTCCGCAGCTCGCGGCAGACGTCGGTGCCGCTGCCGTCCGGAAGGACGAGGTCGAGGATCACCGCTTCAGGCGGATGGGCTGCTGCGGTGGAGAGCGCCGCCTCCGCGGTTGCAGCAGTCTCCACGTCGTACCCCGCGGCGCGCAGGGTCGTCCCGAGCGCGCGCAGGATCTGCGGCTCGTCGTCGACCACGAGAATGCGCTGCCCGCTCAATGCATCCGCTCCGGCGACGGCAAAGCCGGCACCTCCGCTCTCGGCGGGCCTCCGTCGAGCCTACGGCCCATGCACGAGCTCCGCCGGAACCGCTGCGATGGGCAACGCGATCGCGAACGTGGCGCCCTGGCGCGGTCTGGATTCCGCCCAGATCCGACCGCCGTTCGCCTCCACGAAGCCGCGGGCAATGGCGAGCCCGAGTCCCGCGCCGGAGCGCGCGGTGCGCGCGCCGCGGTAGAACGGCTCGAAGACGAGCTCGAGCTCCTCCGGCGGGACTCCCGGCCCGTGGTCGACGACCCGCGCGATCGCCTCCTGGCGCGTGGCCGTGATCGTTACGTGAACCGTCTCGTCCGGCGGCGAGAACTTGAGCGCGTTCTCGATCAGGTTCGCGAGCGCGCGCTGAATCTGGCCTCCGTCGACGTCGACGATCGGCGTCTCGCCGGCGATCTCGACCCGCTCCCTGGCGTGCAGCCCGTCCGCTGCCTCGCGGGCGAGGTCCGGGAGCTCCCACGCCTCCCGCTGCGGCGACGCCGCCCCGGCCTCCAGCCGCGAGAGGTCGAGGAGGTCGTCGACGAGGCGCCCCAGCCGGTCCGATTCGACCTCGATCGTTTCCAGCAGCTCGCGTCGGTCGTCGTCCGTGAGGCTCAGCGTCGGGTTGCGGAGCGCGCCCACCGCCGTGTTGATCCCGGTGAGCGGAGAGCGCAGATCGTGGGACACCGCCCGGAGGAGGGCAGTCTTGACGAGATCGCTCCGACGCAACGTTTCCGCCTCGAGTGCCTCGCGCTCGAGCCGCTCGCGCTCGGCTGCGACCGCCAGCAATGCGGCAAGCGCCGGAAGGAAGCGCCGGCGCACGTCGAGACTCGGGCCCGTGTCCGGCGGGGTATAGAGCGTCCCCACCTGCCTGCCCGCCGCCTCGAGCGGATGCGGCGCACCGCGTCCGTCCCCGCGGGCCGGACTTTCGAGCTCGATCTCGACCTGATCGACTCCCAGGACCCCTGCGGCGCCCCCGGCGACCTCCCCGAGCTCCTCCTGGAGGCCGCGGCCGCGCAGGAGATCGGTGGCGAGGCCGGCGAGCAGGACCGATTCGCGCTCCCGCTGCTCGGCAGCCGACGCGCGCCGCCGTGCCCGCGCAGCAAGCTCGCTGACGACTACCGCGGTCGCGAGATAGACCGCGAGCGCGAACCAGTTCTCGCTGTCGGCGAGGGTGAACGTGTGGCGCGGCGCGAGGAAGAACCAGTTGAACGCGAGCATGCTCGCGATCGAGACCGGCAGCGCGAACCCGAGTCCCCATACCACCGCGACCGGCAACACCGCGAAGATGTAGAGCACACCGAGGCTGAGCACCGGCACCCAACGCTCGAGCACTGCGATTACGGAGGTGACCGCCGCCACCGAGCACGCACTCGCAAGCGTGGCGACCCCGTAGTGCCTCAGCCGTTCGCTGCTCATCGAATCAACGCTACTGCCAAGGTACCTCCGTGAACAGGCACGCCCGAGGCGGCACGCTGATCGCCGGCGGCGGCTACGCCGGCTCGACGGTTGCGCGCCTGCTCGGGCGCCCGGGAGCGACGATCGTCAGCCCCGAGAATTACATGCTCTTCACCCCGCTCCTGCCGGAGGCGGCGTCGGGGACATTGGAACCGCGACACGTCGTCGTGCCTCTGCGGGTCATGTGCCGGGACGCGGAGCTGGTGGTGGGACGGGTCACCCGCGCTGATTACGACGCCAAGCACGTCACCGTCGACGCGATCGACGGACCTGTCGAGATCGGGTACGAGCAGCTGGTCCTCGCGCTCGGCTCGGTCTCGCGCGTGTTGCCGGTGCCTGGTCTCGCGGAGCACGGGCACGGCTTCCGCGACCTCGCCGACGCAATCGCGCTCCGCAACCACATCCTCCGGCAGCTCGAAGCGGCGGACGCCGCCGACGACGCCACGGAGCGCGCGCGGCACCTCGCCTTCGTCTTCGTCGGCGCAGGCTATGCGGGCGTCGAGGCACTCGCCGAGCTCGCCGACCTCGTCCGCGACGCTCTGCGCTACTACCCCGGTCTGCTCGGCGAGCGCCAGCGCTGGGTGTTGGTCGACGCTGCACCGAAGATCCTCCCCGAGATCCCGACCAAGCTCGGCGACTACGCAGCGCGACAACTCGTGCGGCGAGGGGTGGAGATGCACGTGTCGACACGGCTCGACTCGGCGGACGAGCGCGGCGTCCTCCTCTCCGACGGGACTCGGATCGAGACCGGCACACTGGTCTGGACGGCGGGAGTCCGCCCGAGCCCGTCGCTCGTCGATCTCGAGCTCCCGCTCGACGAGCGAGGCCGGATCGTTGTCGACGAGTACTTTCGCGTTCCCGACCACGACGGGGTGTGGGCACTCGGCGACTGCGCAGCGGTTCCCAACCTCGCAACGCCTGACCGCCCGGATCCCCCGACCTCCCAGCACGCGCTCCGTCAAGCGCGCCGTCTCGCGCGCAACCTGACGCGGACGCCGAACCCGTACCGATACCGCATGCTCGGGCAGGTCGCGACACTCGGGCGGTACAAGGGAATCGCCGACGTGCTCGGCCTGCGCCTGCACGGCTTCCCCGGCTGGTTCGTGACGAGAACGTACCACCTGTACCAGTTGCCCCTCCTCTCGCGAAAGCTGCGCGTCGTCGTCGACTGGACCGTCGCCCTCTTCTTCCGGCGCGACATCGCGGAGCTCGGCTCCCTCGGGCATCCGCGGCGGCTCGGGGACTAGAGACCGCCCTGGGCGCGGGCAGACGAGCTCACCGCCGTGGTGTGAATTGTTAGGGGTCTGACCCCAGGCGTGCCGAGTGTGTGCCGAGATCGTGGCGATTTGCACGGAGCACGTGGTCGCGTCCCAACTGCAGATGTAAAGGGTCTGACCCCAGACGTGCCTACTTTGGACCGTCCGGAACAAACCCCGCGTCCAGGCCACGTGCCCTGAACCAGCCGACCATCGCGAGCTGCGGCGGCTTCTCCATCCCGTAGTGCATCGCGTCGATCAGGGTCACGCCGGCGGCGTCCGCACGGCGGCGAAACGCCCGCACCTCCTCCCGCACCGACTCGACCCGGCAGTTCGTCGCCGCGTTGCCGGTGACGTAGGTGTGACAGCCGCGCTCCAGCGAGGCCTCGAGGATTCCGACCACCGCACCGCCGCCCGCCACCATCGCGACGCGGCCCGCGTCCGGCCGCGTCCGCGTCAGCACGTGCACCTTGATCTCCGGCCCAAGGTAGGAGCGAAGGGCATCCGCGAGCCCGTCGATGCTGAGCCGGCTCTCGCCGACGATCGCCGCCCCGCCCGGGATCCCCTTGCAGATCGGGAAGTACTCCTCGAGCTCCCGCAGCCCGACGCCCTTCGCGCACAGGCGCGACGGCGACACCTCCGGATGCATGTCAAGCGGAGCGTGCGCCGTGTAGAGGCTGATCCCGCGCTCGCGCATCGTCTCGAAGGTTTGGCGGGCGAGCGGCAGAAAGCCCGGCTCGTCGGCGAAGTCGAGCGGGTGCTCTGTGAACACGAACGTCCCCGGGACGAGCCCCGCCACGATGCGATCGCTCGGAAAGACGCACGTCACGACCCGCTCGACCTCGTCGGCGCCCCCCACCGACAGCCCGTTCCACTGCCCCTCCCAGCCGGGAACGGCGTAGTCCCGCCAGTACGGCTCCGGGTAGACCTGCTCGAAGTCATTCGACCAGTCGTCGTCCCGAACGTCCGGGATCCGAAAGTAGGCGTCGAGCTCTGCGACGAGCTCAGCGAGCTTCACCGCAGCGATGCTAGAGCGGGGCCGAGTCGCTGTCGAGTCGTCAGCACGCCCTGGAACAGGTCGCTGTTCTGGTCGATGCGGCCGAGCACGGCGTCCATCGTGAACTCACGCGGATCGAGGCCCTCCTTGACCTCGTCCCAGCGCAGCGGGGTCGAGACCGGTGCACCCGCGCGCGGCCTCACCGAGTACACGGACGCGATCGTCTTCCCCTCCCCGTTCTGGTTCGAGTCGATCAGGACGCCGCGCCGCTTTGCCTTCGTCCACTCCGTCGTGACGAGCCCGCGGTGGGTCCGCGCGAGCGTCCCGGCAACGATCGCTGAGAACTCCCGCGTCTGCTCGTACGTGTGCCGCCGTTCGATCGGCACGAGCACGTGCATCCCGTCGCTCCCGCTCGTCTTCGCGAAGCCGACGAGCCCGAGCGCGTCGAGCACCTCCTTGACCAGCAGCGCGACCTGGATCACCTCCGGGAAGCCCACGTCCGCGGCGGGGTCGAGGTCGAAGAGCACGAAGTCGGGCCGGTCGGGCCTGTCGACGCGGGAGTACCACGTGTTCAGGTCGATGCAGCCCATGTTCACCGTCCAGAGCAGGGCGAGCTCGTCGTTGACGAGCGGGGCGCGGATCGTTCGCGTGCGGCGCGGCCGGTCGCGCGTCGTCGCCTCGACCTCGACGGTCGGAATCCACTCAGGCATGTGCTTGGGCGCGTCCTTCTGGAAGAAAAAGCCGCCCGCGATCCCGTCGGGATAGCGCTTGAGCGTGAACGGCCGGTCGCGCATGTGTGGGATCACGACCGGCGCGACTGCGCGGTAGTAGGCGATCAGGTCGCCCTTCGTGATCCCGTCGTCGGGGAAGAAGACCTTGTCGAGATTCGACAGCTCGAGGACGCGGTCGCCCTTGCGGATCACCGGCGGAAGCGGTTCCTCGCGACGGACCTCGCGCGCGGACTTGTCCTCGCGCAGCCCCTGGAAGGACGGCGCCCGCAGCCGGCCGTCGTGCGTCCACTCGACGAACTCGACCTCGGCGACGAGCTCCGGCTTCACCCAGACGACGTCGTCCTTCTTCACCTTCGGCATCTTCGGGACGACCGGGAACGGGGACTCCTTCTGCTCCAGCGGCCGTAGCCTGGCAAGGAGCTCGTCGATGTCCTTGTCCGTGAACCCGGTTCCGACATTCCCCACGTACGAGAGCTCGTCACCGCGCCACACGCCGAGAACGAGCGATCCGAACCGGCCGCTCCGGCGACCCTGACCCTTCGTGTAACCGACGATGACGAACTCCTGGCGGCCGTGCGTCTTGATCTTCAGCCACTCGCGCGTCCGCTTCCCCTGGCGGTAGGGAGAATCGAGGCGCTTGGCGATGATCCCCTCGAGGCCCTGTTGCTTCGCCGCCTGGAGCAGCGACTCGCCGTCCTCGAAGGTTTCCGAGAGCCTGACGGTGCGGTTGCGCCGGTCGAGCAACGCTTCGAGCCGCTTGCGGCGCTGGCGCAGCGGGAGCTCGACGAGCGGGTCGCCCTCGAGCTCGAGCAGGTCGAAGACCTCGTAGATGATCGGCGTCTCCGGCTTCGCCTGCTGCATCGCGGAGAAGCTCGGCCTGCCCTGCTGGTCGAGCGCGCAGACCTCGCCGTCGAGGACGCCGTCGGGCGTCTTCACGGTCCTCGCCACCGCCCTGGCAACCGTGGCGAAGCGCTCGGTCAGATCGTTCCCGTTCCGGCTCACGAGCGCTGCCTCGCCGCCGCGGACGTACGCGAGAGCGCGGTACCCGTCCCACTTGACCTCGAACGCCCAGTCCTTCCCCCTCGGAAGCTCCTCGGGGCTGGCGAGCGTCGCGAGCATCGGCTGGTAGCGCCTTTGGGGCGGTGCCGGGCCCGCGCCGTCCGTATCGCGCTTGCGGATGATCAGCC